>MGTY01000063.1 GCA_001799695.1 Elusimicrobia bacterium GWA2_69_24 | reverse complement strand
AGCCTGGCGGGGTCAACGGGATTCGAACCCGCGATCTCTGCCTTGACAGGGCAGCGTGTTAACCAGGCTACACCATGACCCCGAAAACGATTACGGCAACGGCTGAGAAAGGGAGTATAGCAAAAAGCGGGAGTCGGGCTGAAATCGGAATTCCAAAACTGCGGGAGCGCCGGCGGACGGTGTCGTCCGCCGGCTACGGAGGGAACGGAGGTCCCCTAGGATTGATTCCCGAACATGCGCGCGAGCTGCCCGAAGTCCGTGCTCATGGTGCTGAAGCGCTCTTCCAGGAACTCCCACTCCGGGTTGGAGGGGCGGGAGGAGCGCCGCAGGGACTTCGCATGCTTGCCGCTGTTCAGCGATTTTTTGCTGGCCATAGACATTCTGAGTATAGACGCACTTCTTATTTTTCGCCAGAGGAAATTTTTCTCTCCGGAAAATTCCCTATTGACACGCGCGAGGGGCGGGCGGGGGAAAAGGTGTGGGCAGTGCAGGGTTCGAACCTGCGACCCCCTCCTTGTAAGGGAGGTGCTCTACCGCTGAGCTAACTGCCCTCAGCATGATTCTATCAAACTTCTCCGACGAGGGGGCCGGGGCTCCCGAAATGAGTTAGAATCTGTCCGGAGACCATGGCATACGACCTGGTCGTGCGCGGCGGGACCCTCCACACGGCGTCGACGACCGTCGAGGCGGATATCGGCGTCCGCGGCGGGAAGGTGGCCGGCTGCGCTCCGGTCGCCGTCCCGCCGCGGGGGATCTTCTTGAAGCGCGCCGGGTGTCCGGGCCGGGGGGCATCGTGAAATACGGCAAGGGTCCCCCCAAGACCGTCCCCTGCCCGTCCTGCAACGAGCCGCTGGACCCGATGGAGGACATGTGCCCCGTCTGCCTGCGCCGCCGCTCGTCCAAGGAGATCATGCGCGGCATCCGCAAGGCCTCCATGGGGGAGCGTCTAGTCGACTTCTTCTTCTCCCGGTCCACCGTATACTTCTTCCTCACGCTGGCCGTGGGCTACCTGGGCTGGAACCGGCAAACCTATTTCCCGACCCCGAAGGTCGCGTTGGGCCGGGCGACGGACGATCCGGACCGCAAGCTGCGCGACGAGACGGCGGGCTACCGCGGGGGTGGGAGCGGCGTCCCGGCGGCGCCCGGCGGGCCCGGGGCTCCGGTCGAACCGGTCCGTTGGAAGATCCACGGCAAGGTCTACGACCTCATCAGCCTCAAGGCCGTCAGACACGCGGCGATCGTGTTCAAAGACAAGTCCTCCAGCCAGAAGTTCAGCGCCGTCACCGATAAGAAAGGAGTTTACTCGGTGGCGCTTCCGCCGATAGAAACGGGGGGGTATGAGGTGACGGTCACCCATCCCGACTGCGGGCCGGTCTACTTGGACGAGCAGGAGCCGCCGTACCACCAGCTCCCGCCGGACCGGCGCCAGGAGGAGGCCCAGCTCTTCGAGTCCGTTCAGATACTCCACGTCCCCTTCCTGCTGCCGGAGAAGCAGCTGGATTCGGAGATGAATTTCGTCATGTCCATGAACGCCAAGTCCCGGGGGAAGCGCAAGCGTGGATAGGGTCCAGCTCAGCCCGTTCGAGCGGGTGGACGACCTGTGCCGGGCGCTGACCGGGGGCGGGGCCTTCCTGGTGGTGCAGGACCCCGCCGGCAAGCCCAACCCCATGACCATCGGCTGGGGCATGGTGGGCGTGGTCTGGGGCATGCCCATGATGACCGTCCTCGTCCGCCCCTCCCGGTTCACCTTCGGCCTCATCGAGCGGGCCCCGCGCTGGTCGGTCTGCGTCCCATTGGGGAAGATGGAGAAGGCGCTGGCGTACTGCGGCTCGCACTCCGGCCGCGACTGCGACAAGCTCGCCCGCTGCAAGCTCAAGGCGGCGCCGGGCCTTTTGCCCGAGGTGTCGGTCCTGGAGGGCTGCGACCTGTTCTACGAGTGCGAGACCGTGCACAAGAACGACGTTCTGCGGGAGCGCCTCGCCTCATCGGTGCGGCAGCAGTATTACCCGGCCGAGGATTTTCACACCCTCTACTTCGGGAAGATACTGTACTCCTACGCCCGATGATCGCGTCCCCGCCCAGCCTGGAGGTCCGGAGCGTCGGCGAGCGGGTCCTCCCGGGGCGCTACTCGCTGCACTCCGGGTTCGCCGCCGCCGCCAACTACGTCTCCGGAGACGGGCTCTTCTGCATCGTCTCCCTGGCGGCGGGGCCGGGACCCTTCAGCTTGGTCGCCGACGGGCCGTTCCCGGAGCTGTGGCCCGGCACGGCGGTCGTCGAGCCCGGCCTGCTCCGGCTGGGGACGGCCGGCGTCCCCCTGCCGCCGGGCCGGCGCTACGACGGCCGGATCTCCTGCGACCCGGCCGATGCGCCCGCTCTGCGCAAGTGCCTGATCCCGCTCCGGGAGGCGCTGCTGCGCTCGGCTCCGGAACGGAGCGCGGCGTTCCTCATCGAGCCGTCCCGGGACGCCGCTTTCGCCTCGCCGTCGGGACGGGAATACGCCGCCGCCCTGCGCGAGGGGGTGGTCAAGCTGCTCGGACCCGATCCCGCGTCCGGCGCCCGGAGGATCCGCGGCCTGGGCCCCGGCTTCACTCCGGCCGGCGACGACCTGCTCTGCGGGTACCTGGGCGCAGGCCTGATCGCGGAGAAAGTCCTGGGGCTCGACCTCCGGGAGACCCGGGAGGCGGTCGGTCGGGAGGCGCAGGGCGGCAATCCGTTGTCCAACTCCAGCCTGCGCTGCGCCGTCGACGGCTGCTTCGCGGACAAGTTCCGGGACCTCATCCTGGCCTGCCTGGGCCGTCCCGGGCGCCCGTTGGAATCGTGCGTGGAGGCGATCCTCGAGCTGGGCGCGACCTCGGGGGCGGACCTGGCGGTCGGCTTTTTCCTGGCGGCGCGGCGGTTCAGCGGGGAGGCGGCTCATGGGTGCTAAAGGGGTCATCAAGAAGGGGGAGTACTTCGATTCGGTCACTTTGATGAACGTGGCCCGGAGGCTGGGGGCCGTCGCGGGGGTGACGGATTCCGCGGTGGTGATGGGGACGGCGGCGAACAAGTCCATCCTGAAGAACTCGGGGTTGCTGCTGCCGGAGTTCGCGGGGGCGGGGGACACGGACCTGCTCATCGCGGTGCAGGCGGGGACGGAGACGGCCCTGGCCGACGCGCTGCGGAAAGCGGACGCCTATCTGAAGGAATCGCGGCGCGGCTCTTCGGCCAAGGGCGGGCTCCGCGCTTCCAGCCTGGATGGGGCGCTCGCGCTCCTGCCGGGGGCGAACCTGGCCGTGGTCTCGGTGGCCGGGCGCTACGCGGGTGGCCTGGCCATGGACTGCCTGCAGAAGGGCCTGAGCGTGATGCTCTTCTCGGACAACGTTCCGCTGGAGACCGAGGTCGAGCTCAAGCGCTTCGCGCGCGACCGGGGGCTCATCGTCATGGGACCGGACTGCGGCACCGCCATCATCCACGGGGTGCCCCTCGCGTTCGCCAACGCGGTCCGGCGCGGCTCCGTGGGCGTGGTGGCCGCGGCCGGCACCGGACTTCAGGAGGTGACGACGCTCGTCTCCAATGAAGGGGTCGGCATCTCCCAGGGCATCGGCACCGGCGGCCGCGACGTGAAGACCGCGGTGGGCGGCATCGCTTTCCTCCAGGGGCTCGACTTCCTGGCGGCGGACCCGCAGACCAAGGTCATCGTCCTGGTCTCCAAGCCGCCGGATCCGGACGTGCTGGAGAAGATCACGGCGCGCGCCGCCGGCATAGGGAAGCCGATGGTGGCCGTCTTCCTGGGCGGGGACCCCGCGGCGTTGGGCCAGGGACGCATCAGCGCTTTCGCGACGCTGGAGGCGGCGGCGACGGCCGCGGTCTTCCTGGCGAAAGGCCAGGGGATCGAGAAGTCCTCCGAGTACCTCGCGCGCCGGCACGAGCGCATCTGGGAACTGGCGAAGCTGGACCGGTCGCGGAAGAAGGCCTCCCAGAAGTACATCCGGGGGCTGTTCAGCGGCGGGACGTTCTGCGCAGAGGCCCAGGTGGTGCTCGGGCCTATCGTGGGCGCGGTGCATTCCAACGCCCCGCTCCAGGGCCACCCCAAGCTGGAGGATCCCCTGCGCAGCGTGGGGCACACGGTCGTGGACCTGGGCGAGGACGAATTCACGGTCGGGCGGCCGCATCCCATGATCGACTACTCCCTGCGCGACAAGCGCATCCTCGCCGAGGCCAGGGACCCGGAGACGTCCGTCATCCTGCTGGACGTGGTGATCGGCTACGGCTCCCACCCGGCGCCCCTCGACGAGTTGGGCCCGGTCGTGCGGGAGGCCATCGCCGTCGCCGACGGCGCGGGCCGGCACCTGTCAGTCGTCTGCTCGGTGACCGGGACCGACGCGGACCCGCAGAACCGGAGCCTCGTGGCCAAGGGCCTCGAGGCGGCCGGGGCCGCGGTGCTGCCGTCCAACGCGGCCGCCTGCCGCTTGGCCGGGGAGATCGTGCGCGGAGGCGAGCATCATGTCTAGTCTTTTCGGGGCGGAGCTCAAGACGGTCAACATCGGCCTGGCGTCCTTCAAGGAGACCCTGGACGCGGTGAAGGCGCCGGCGGTGCAGGTGGCCTGGAAGCCGCCCATCGACGCGGACCCCAAGGCCATGGCGGTCTTGCGCAGCCGGAAGGCGGAGATCGCGGCGGCCAACCAGAAGGCCGCGGCCATCCTGCTCAGCGCCCAGCCGGCCCTGGTGGGCATGGGCATCGCCGGTGAGGTCATCCCCGGCATGAAGAAGAACCTCCTCCTGCACGCGGGGCCCCCGATCGGCTGGGACCGGATGTGCGGTCCTATGCGCGGCGCGGTGATGGGAGCCCTCCTTTATGAGGGGCTGGCCAAGACGCATCGGGAAGCCGAGGCCCTGGCCGCGTCGGGACAGATCGAATTCGCGCCCTGCCACGAGCATCAGGCGGTGGGGCCCATGGCCGGGGTCGTTTCGGCGAGCATGCCCGTCTTCATCGTCAAAGACGAGGAGCACGGCAACTTCGCCTACTGCACCCAGAACGAGGGGCTGGGGAAGGTGCTCCGCTACGGCGCGTACTCCGAGGACGTGATCGAGCGCTTGCGCTGGATGGAAAAGACCCTCTATCCCACGCTCAAGGCGGCGATCGAGAAGCTGGGGCGCATCGACCTGAAGAACATCATCGCCCAGGCGCTGCACATGGGGGACGAGGTCCACAACCGCAACCGCGCGGCGACCTCGCTGTTCTACCGGCTCATAGCCCCGGCCGTGGCGCGGACAACCCCGGACGGCGAGACCGCGGCCAAGGTCCTGGAGTTCATCCACGGCAACGACCACTTCTTCCTGAACCTGTCCATGCCCGCGAGCAAGGCGGCCCTGGACGCGGCGCGGGGAGTCCCGTCGAGCAGCATGGCGGTGGTGATGGCCCGCAACGGCACGGACTTCGGCGTCCAACTGTCCGGGACGGATGGGGAATGGTTCACCGGGCCGGCCCCGGTGCCGGACGCCCTGTTTTTTCCGGGCTTCACCAAGGAGGACGCCAATCCGGACATCGGCGACAGCGCCATCACGGAGACCGGCGGGCTGGGGGGCTTCGCCATCGCGGCGTCGCCTGCCATAGTCCAGTTCGTGGGGGGGACCCCCGAGGACGCGCTGAACTACACCCTGCAGATGTACGAGATCACGGCGGCCGAGAACACCGTCTACCAGGTCCCCTTCCTCAACTTCCGGGGGACGCCCACGGGGATCGACGTCATCAAGGTCGTGGAGAAGGGGATACTGCCCTTCATCGACACGGGGGTCGCCCACAAGCAGGCCGGGGTCGGCCAGGTGGGGGCGGGGGTCTTGAGCGCGCCGGCCGAGCCGTTCCGGAAGGCGGCCGAGGGCCTGGCCAAACGCCTGGCTTGAGCGCTAGTCAGTCGTCACCCCGGCGAAAGCCGGGGTCCAGGCCGTAGAATGATTCTGGATTCCGGCTTTCGCCGGAATGACAGCTTGTTCTGATGCGGCTACTTGCGCTCAGTGACCTGAAGCAGATGGAAGCCGAACTGGGTCTTCACCGGACCCTGGACCTTCCCCACCTCGCCCTTGAACACGGCCTGATCGAATTCCGGGACCATCTGGCCGGGCCCGAACTCGCCGAGGTCGCCACCGCGCCGGCCGGAGGGGCACTGGGAGTGCTGCTTCGCCAGGTCGGCGAAGTCGGCGCCCGCCTCGATCTGCTTCTTGAGACCTTCGCATTCCTGCTGGGTCTTGACCAGGATATGTCTCGCTTTCGCTGTAGGCATGGCGCCTCCTTGAGTGGAACGGATGGGAGACCCTATCAGATTTCGGGGCGGCCCGCCACAGCCTTGGAAAGCGCTCTCGGGCCATGCGCCGACCCGGCGGAGACTTGTTATAATCACAGGATACCGCCCCGCATCCAGGAGGCCAGCCCGTGAAGAGCGACGCTTTCGTGAAAACGATGGACAAGGCCAGGATGTTCGACCTGACCCAGCCCCTGAGCATCCACACCCCGCCCTGGCCCAGCTACGTCCCCCTCCAGATACAGTACTTCAAGCGTCTTGCCGGCGCCCACATGGGCCAGGGAGCCAACGGGCAGGTGATCACGACCAGCAACCACGTCGGCACGCATATGGACGGGGAGATCCACTTCCACGCCTGCGGCCGCTCCATCGGGCACGTCCCGCTCGACGAGTGGGTGGGTCCGGGCGTGGTGGTGGACATCTCCGACTCCGTGGGGGACTACGATCTCTACGAGCCCGAGCTCCTGATGAAGCGGGCCGACATCCGCAAGGGCGACGTCCTGATCATCAACACCGGCTACAACCGCTACGCCTGGAACCAGAAGGGGTCCGACGAGGTCCGCTACTTCGTCAAGCACCCGGGGCCCGGCCCCAAGTTCCATAAATGGGCCATTAAGATGAAGTTCAAGTGGATCGGCGTGGACTGCGGCAGCGCGGACCACCCCATGAACACCATCATCCGCAACTGGCATCCCAAGCTCTTCCTGGAGGCCGAGGCCAAGCTCAAGGCGAAATACGGCAGGGCCTGGGACGAGATGTTCCCGCTGGAGACCTATTATCAGGTGATGCACCTCAAGCTCTTTCCCCTGCGCATCGTGCACGCGGAGAACCTGGGCGGGGAGATCAACAAGCTCTCCAACAAGCGGGCCTACATCGGCGCCTTCCCCCTGAACGGCATCGAGCTGGAATCCGCGATGTGCCGCATCGCGGCCTGGACGGCCTGAGGGACTCCCCATGCCCATCGCCCAAGAATTCGAGCTGTACCGCCCCAAGACCCTCGACGAAGCCGGCGAGGTCCTGAAGGCGCATAAGAGCAAGGCCCGCGTCCTGGCCGGCGGCACCGACCTGCTGAACTGGCTGAAGGAGGGCCTGGTCGCCCCCGAAGCCCTGGTGGACATCAAGGGGATCCCGGAACTGCGGGAGCTCCGGTTGGAGGGGAAGACCCTGTCCATTGGAGCCGCCGTGACCTTCGCCGAAATCCTGGAATCCGAGCTGGTGCGGCGCAAGTTCCCGCTCCTGTGGGAAGCCTCCCGGACCGTGGCCTCGGGAGGGGTGCGCAGCCGCGCGACCCTGGTCGGGAACATCTGCTCCGCCATCCCCAGCCTGGACTCGGGCCCCGCCCTGCTCGTCCATGAGGCGCGGGCGCGGGTGCAGAGCGGTAGAGAACGGCGCATGGTGCCCCTCGCCTCGTGGTTCCTCGGGCCCCGGCAGACCGCCCTGGCCGAAGGGGAGTTTGTGACGGGCATCGAGCTCGACGTCCCCGACCACAAGAACGCCGGGGCCTACTTGAAGCTGGGCCGCTACGCCGGCGAGGACCTGGCCCAGGTCGGCCTGGGCGTCCTGACCGATGCCGCCAAGGCCTGGCGGGTGGCCTTCTGCGCGGTGGGACCGGTGCCGGCCCGGGCTCCCAAGATCGAGGCGCTTCTGGCGGGCAAGGCCCTGACGGACGCCTTGCTGCGCAAGGCGCAGTCCTTGGTCGCGGAGGAGATCCGGCCGATCACCGACATCCGATCGAGCAAGGAATACCGCCTGCATATGGCGGAAGTCATGCTGGAGCGGGGCTTGCGGACCGCGGCGTCCCGCCTGGCCGGCAGGGGGCCGGAGTACGGGGTGAGCGTCCTATGAAGAAGCACACGATATCCTTGAAGGTCAACGGCGTGGCGCGGACTTTGGAGGTCGAGCCGAGCGACCTCCTCAACGAGGTCCTGCGCGATAAGGTGGGGACCAAGAGCGTCAAGGTCGGCTGCGACCGGGGCGACTGCGGCACCTGCACGGTGCTCCTGAACGGGCGCGCGGTGCGCAGCTGCCTGGTCCTGGCCGCGGAGGCGGACGGCTCGGATATCCTGACCCTCGAGGGCATCTCGAAGGAGGGCGGCGCGGCCCTGCAGAAGGCCCTGCACAAGCGCAACTCCTTCCAGTGCGGCTTCTGCGCCCCGGGGATGATCCTGTCCGCGCACGAGCTGCTGCGGAAGAACCCCCATCCGACCGACGCGGACATCCGGGAGGCCATCGCCGGCAACCTGTGCCGCTGCACGGGGTACACTCCGATCGTGGAAGGCATCGCCGACGCGGCGAAGGGGGGGAAATGAGCCACCGCACCCTCGGGAAGGAAGAGACGCGGGGAAACGGCGCCGGCAAGGACGCCGGAACCCCCAGGAGCGGCGACGGCCTCTCCGGCGGACATCCGCTCCCGCCCCCGCCCCCGGCCCATCGCTACATCGGGAAGTCCGTGCTGCGCACCGACGGCTGGGAGAAGGTGACGGGCGCGGCCAAGTTCGTGGACGACATCGAGTTCGGGCCGAGCCTGCTCCACGCCTATGTCGTGGAGAGTCCCTACGCCCACGCCGAGATCGTGCGCGTGGACACCGCGGAGGCCGAGAAGGTCCCCGGCGTCGTGAAGGTGGTCACGGGCCGTGACTTCACCCAGAAGTTCGGGCTCTACATGAAGGACCGCTATATCTTCGCTCGCGACCGGGTGCGTTTCGTGGGCGAGCAGGTCGCGGCCGTCATCGCCTGCGACCCCAAGACCGCCATGCGCGCGGCCAAGCTCGTGAAGGTGGAGTACAAGGAGCTCCCGCCGGTGCTGGACCCGGTGAAGGCCCTGGACAAGAAGAGCGTCCTGCTCCATCCCGAGCTGGGGGAGTACCCCCACGTGCCCTGGTTCTTCCCCAAGGCCGGGACGAACGTCGCCCATTGGCGCAAGACGCGCAAGGGCGACGTGGAGAAGGGTTTCAAGGAGGCCGACCTCATCCTTGAGGACACCTACACGGTGCCGCGCTATGCGCACTGCGCCATCGAGGTGCACGGGGCGGTCGGGCTTTACGACGCCGCCGGCCGGCTCACGGTCTGGACGGCTTCGCAGTCCCCCTTCACCCAGCGCCACGGCTTCGCGCAGGCCCTGGCGCCCCTGGGCATCTCGCACAAGGACGTGCGCGTGGTGACCCCCTACATCGGCGGCGGCTTCGGCGGCAAGGCCGGGGTCTCCATGGAGATCATCGGCGCGGCCCTCGCCACCACGGTGCAGGGGCATCCGGTGAAGGTCATGTGGTCCCGGGCCCAGGAGTTCTACAACACCTATCAGCGCCAGGGCGTCGTGGCCAAGCTCAAGCTCGGCGTGCGCAAGGACGGGACCATCACCGCTCTCGAGCACACCCTCTATTGGGACGCCGGGGCGTACGTCGAGTACGGCGCCAACGTGGTGAACGCGGTCGGGCTCTCGGCCACGGGCCCCTACCGGGTGGACAACGTCAAGATCGATTCGGTCTGCGTCTACACCAACCTGCCGCCCGGCGGCCCCTACCGGGGCTTCGGCTACTCGGAGTTCGGCTTCGGCCTGGAGTCGCACATCAACCGGATGGCGGCCGAGCTCAAGATCGATCCCGTGGACTTCCGGCGCCGGAACGCCATCAAGGGCGGGGACACCCTGTGCTACGGCGCGCACATGAACCCCTGCGGGCTCGACGAGGCCATCGAGAAGGCGGCCAAGGAGATCGGCTGGGGGAAGAAGACCAAGCCCAAGGACCCGCGCAAGGCCCGGGGCAAGGGCGTGGTCTGCTTCTGGAAAGCTCCGGCCATGCCGCCCAACGCCTCCTCCTCGGCCTTCCTCAAGTTCAACGAGGACGGCAGCCTCAACGTCCTGATTTCCGGCATGGACATGGGCCAGGGCCTGCTCACCATCTGCGCCCAGATCGCGGCCGAGATCCTGTCCGTGCCGCCCGCCAAGATCCGGGTCGAGACCCCTGACACGGACCGCAACCCCTACGAGTGGCAGACCGTGGGCTCGCACGTGACCTGGGGCTGCGGCAACGCGGTCAAGAAGGCGGCCATCGACGCGCGCGAGCAGATATTCGACCTGGTGCAGCGCACCCTCAACCTCGAGCGGGACACCCTGTATCTTGAGGACGAGAAGGTGAAATGCCGCACCCAGCCGGACTTCGGGCTCGCGTTCAAGGACTTCGTCATCGCGGGCATCGAAGCCGAGGACCACACCTTCAAGGGCGGCCCCGTCATGGGCCGGGGCATGTTCATGCCCGAGTTCACCTCCGCCATCTCCGACCCCGAGACCAGCCAGGGCGGCCATCCCAACGTGCACTACACCACCGGGGCCGCCGGCGTCGAGATCGAGATCGACCGCGAGACCGGCAAGGTCAAGGTGCTCAAGGCCGTGCTGGCGGTGGACCTCGGGAAGGCCATAAATCCGGACCTGTGCCGGTCCCAGGTCACGGGCGGACTCCTGCAGGGCCTGGCCACCGTGCTCTATGAGGACATGCGTTTCAGCGAGAAGGGCAAGCTCCTCAACGCGAACTTCTCCGACTACAAGATCCCCACCGCGCTCGACGTGCCGGACGAGATCGTCCCCATCCTCATCGAGGTCGCCCAGCCGGACGGCCCGTTCGGGGCGCGGGGGGTGGGGGAGCATACCATGATCCCGGCCGCGTCCATGATCGCCAACGCGGTCGAGGACGCGCTGGGCATCCGGATCAAGTCCATGCCCATCACGGCCGAGAAGATCGCGCTCGCCCTCAAGAAGGCGGGCTAGGCTTGGGCAAGGAATACGCCGAGCCGCGGATGCACACCGCGGAGCATCTGCTCAACCAGACCATGATCCGGATGTTCCAAAAGGGCCGCTCCTTCAGCTCCCATATCGAGAAGAAGAAGTCCAAGTGCGACTACCGTTTCGATCGGGAGCTCACCTCCGTCGAGGTCGTCGAGATCGAGCGCCGGGTGAACGAGGCCATCCGGCTCGACCTGCCCGTGTCCGACGAGTCCCTGCCCCGGGAGGAAGCGGCGCGGCGCTACGACCTGGGGCGCCTCCCCGAAGACGCGCCCGAGACTCTGCGCATCGTTCGCATCGGGGACTACGACGCGTGCCCCTGCATCGGCGTGCACGCGGCCTCCACCAAGGAACTCGAGGGCTTCCGCATCGTCTCTTCCAGCTTCGCGGGCGGGGTGCTCCGGATCCGCTTCAAGCTCGGCGCATGAGCTGGTTCCTCAACGAGTTCACCCCCGCGCACCCCTATTGGGCGTCTTTGCTCAAGTTCCTGGTCCTGGGCACCGTCGGCGAATGGCTGGGCGGCGTCATCCGCACCCGCGGGGATTGGGCGCCCTTTCCCCCGCGCAGCCTTCCCGCCAAGCTGGCCATCTGGGGGGCCATCGGGCTCCTGGTCAAATGGGTATTTGCGAGCTTCGCCCTGCTGGTCCCGGCCCAAGCCGGCCAGGGCCTGCTCCCGGCTGCGTGCGGGAACGCGGGCAGCCTCGCCTTCGCCCTGGCCGTGAGCCTGCAGATGAACCTGCTCTTCTCCCCGTTCCTCATGTACTTCCACCGGGCCTTGGACAATCTGGCCTCTTGGCGCTGGCACTGGGCCGGGATGGCGACCGCGATCCGGTCCATCGGCTGGTTCTGGATCCCGGCCCATACGGTGACCTTCCTGCTGGGAGAGAACTACCGGGTATTCTTCGCCGCCATCCTGAGCGTGGCCCTGGGCGCCATCCTCGGCTTCGCCAACCGCAACCCCGCCCCGAAGAGTTAGACTGTACCCATGAAAACCCTTATCATCCTCGCCTTGGCCGCGGTGGGAGCTTGGTACCTCATGACCCAGCTCCAGCAGAACAAGGAGATCAGGAAGACGCAGGAGGCCGCGGTCGAAGCCGCGGCGGGCATGAAGAAGAGCGTCGAGAAGGCCCGCGGCGCCGAGGAAGCGGCCAACAAGGCGATCCAGGAGACGGCAGCCCGCGTCGAGGAAGCCGTCCAGGATTCCCGCGATTGACGGAAAGGGGCGGAGGATGACGCACCCCGCCCCTTTTGCCGGCCCGCGGATGTACGCTCAGGAGAAGAGCCCGTAGGAGGCGACGTCCAGCGGGCACTCGATCCGGACGCCGATGCGGGCGCGGTACTCCTGCCGAGGACCTTCACAAGCTGCGGCCGGGGTCAGACGGGCTTGGCGTAGGAACCGGGTTCACCGGGGACGGGGGCGAAGCCGAGCTTTCGGACGTAGGCTTCGAACTCGGGCGCGCGGGGCTGGACGCGGAACTCCCGGAAGCCCTGCTCCTTGAACAGGCCGGCCTGGGTGGAATAAAGGTAGCGCGCGTTGCGCAGGTCGCGGTAGTCGGGGATGACGTAGTCGAGCAGGATGCGCAGGGTCTGGGGACCCTGCTTCTCGCAGACGAACAGGCCCACGGGCATGAGGTTGCGCAGGGTGAACACGCAGCGCGGCTCGGCGATGCCGCGCAGGGCGAAGCCCGGGAAGAAGCGCTGAATGTCCTCCTGGTAGTATTCCACGAAGCCCTTGAGCAGGCTCTCGTCCGCGCCGGAGGCGGGCATGAGGCTGAAATAGTCCTTCTTCCCAGAAAGCAGGCCGAGATAATACGCGTCCACCGCCACGATGAGCGCGTTGACCAGCGCCACGGGGATCGCGTGCACGGCCAGGCCGTAGACCACGAAGAATACCGCGCCGACGAGGTTGATCCAGCGCAGGCGCCAGATGTTGCTCATCATCAAGGAGACGGCCACCAGCGCGGAACCGGCGTACCCGACGAGCTCGATCATCGCCGTATCAAGGGGCGGTCTTCGCGGGCTTCTTCGCGGCCGGAGGCGGCGCCGTCGGCGGCTTCTTGGCCGGAAGGGCGGGTTTCTTGGCTGGGCGGGGTTTCCCGCTCCGGTCCGCCTGGGCGCCGCGGACGGCGTCGATGGCCTTCTGCAGGCGCTTGACGGCCTTGGGGCAGGCGGCGAGCGCGGAGGCGTTCTGGACTTGCTGAGCGACCTCGCAGGTCTTGCGGATGATCTCGGAGTGCCGCGCCTGTGCGTCGAGAGCGGCCTCGAGGTCCTGGTCCGACTTCCCCCGGATGGTCGCGGTGGATGCGGCCGCTTCGCCGCAGGCGGCGACGCAGTCGACGTAGAGGGATAGTACGGGTCCGCCCGGCCGCTCCGCGCCGGTGGTCCGGCGGCAGGAATCGGAGCATTCATCGGCCCGGAGGACGCCCGGAGCGAGGGCCAGCAGGACCAGCGCGAGGAGGGCGGAGCGCGTCATTCCAAGGCCGCGGCGATCTCCCCGGCCAGGAGCAGGACCGGCTCGACTTCCAAGCCGGTCAGCTGGCGGATCTCATTGATGGCCATCGCGTCCAACGGCTCCGCGCAGGCCACCCGGAGCCGGCGGCCGTCGGACGACAAGGGGAGCACGAAGCGCTTGCGGCAGAGGTCGAGGGACAGGAACTCGGAGCGCGGCGTGCCGGGGGCGGGCGCCGCTCCCACCGGGATGTACCAGGCTTTGGCCAGGGCCTGCAGGACCGCATCCCGGGTGGCCCAGCCGGAATCCACGATGACCTGAGGGATCCGGTTCTGTGGGAGGCCGTCCCGGGCCGCGGTGTCCTGGGCGGATTTCAGACGGTCCTTATCGAGCAGTCCGGCGTAGAAGAGTACGGCGCAGATCTCATCGGGCATATATTGAATCTAGCTCTGTTCTCGACGGATGTCAAGGCGCGGGCGGCTCGAAGCGCAGTTCGTGGAGCTCCGGGACGTAGTTCTTGGTGTGCACCGAGGTGATGAACACACGGCGGCCGCGGTCCAGCGCGAGCTCGGAGTGCTCCTTGGCGGCGTAGCAGAGGTCGTCTTTCTCGATGGGCGCGCAGTGCGCCGCGGGAATCGCCGCCCCCCAGGGGCCCCAGGGCTGGTCCGCCAGGCGCAGGACCGTGTCCTGGGCCAGGAGGTCGGAGTAGACCATCAGGTACTTGCCGAGGAAGGGGTTGTAGGAGACCGAGAGTTCGGTCTGCCCGTTCTCGAACAGGGGGAAGGCCTGGTGGACTCGCTTCGTCCAGCCCGGAGCCGAGGCCGAGTTCGTGTAGTACTCGTAGGCGTCCCGCTGTCCGATCCGGTCGCCCTTCACCCGGGCGAGGAACAGGGAGTATTTCCCCGGTCCCGTGGGGCCGCGCCCGTAAAGGTAGATCCAGCCGTCGTTCCCCTTCAGCACGGCTCCCCCGAACGCGGGCTGGATGTCGTTCCAGAACGCGGGGTTGTCCTTGTAGCGGAGCCTCTGGTAGGGACCGGCGGGATGCTCGGCGACCGCCAGCCCCTGACCCACGGAGGCGAAATCCCACATCCCGGTGCCGAAGGCCTGGATGAGCGTGTAGTAGACGTAGATGCGCTTGCCGACCTGGACCCCGTGCTGGGGCCAGAAGCGGCGGACCGAGGACATCTCGTCGGCATCGTAGCGGAGCAGATGGAGAGGGTAGTCGGCAGCATCCCGGAAGTACATCAGGTTCCCCTTGAGGGAATAGGGGTCCGTGGCGTCCATCAGTCCGTAGGTGCTGCTGGGCATGGCCACGATGCGGTCCTTGCCGTCCGGCAGGATCTCGCCGACCAAGGTGTCGCCGAAGGTCCAGAGCGCGGTGCCGTCGGTGAGGGGGATGGAATAGGCCCCGTCCTGCCCCAGGATAGGGACGTTCTTCGCCTTATCGAACAGCGGTCCCACGAGCTTCACGCTGAACCTGGGCGCCGGCGCCTCCGCCGCGCAGACGGACGCGGACACCGACATGAAGAGAGAAACGAGGAAGCCCATGCGTGTACTCTATCAAAATCGGCGGAAGCGACGGCGGATCTGGGCGCGTCGGGTCGTGTTTGCATCCTGATCCGCCGCCCGGTCCCTGCCGAGGGATTTCTCGGCAGAGAGGTCAAGTTTGTGAGGCGGCAAATCAGACTTAAGGCCGCCCCTCCAGCTTTCGGATGGATTCGCTGGCGCTGTTTCGGACAACGTAATTCTCATCTTGGAGCAAGGTTTTAAGCTTTGGAATCGCACTGACATCGCCAAGGTCGCCCAAGCCCTTCGCAGCCGCGCTTCGGATGTCTGCGTTACGGTCGGATAGTGATGCCACCATGGGGGCATATGCTCGATGATCTTGCCGCTTGCCGAGGCTAATCATGGCCCATACACGGATGGGATTTTTGTGGCTACTGTCTAGGGCCTTGAGAAGAGCCTCTGTGGCGCCCGACGCCTTTGAAAGGCCGATCATTATGGCTGCATGCGTCGCCACGTCGTTCGTGTCTCCCAAAAGCGAGACCAGTTTGGCGAGTGGTACTAAGTCGGGAGTGGCCTTCAGATTCTGTATCGCCTGGAATCGGACATATGGATCATCATCATCAAGCATTGCAACGGCTTCCGCACCGCTAGCGTGCTCGGCCTTCACCTGTATCGTTGTCTTATATGTTCGCCTGTGAGTCGAATAAGTCCAATTGCGCAGCCGATGCTCCAAGGATTCTCGCACGATAGGCCTTGTCGAAGGCATTTCCGCGACCTGTTGAATTGTCGGGATTGCGGAATCCCCCATTCTTCGCAACAATGCGTCGGCAGCCTGACCGGCCGGACAGGGAAATGGGACGATGATGTTCTTTCCGATGCTTTCGGGCTCAATCGAAGCGCTTTCTCGAAGTATCCGGAGCAGAAGCTTGTCATAAATGGTGGCTTTGTGACGATCAACGGTACGTGCTAGTTCCTCGCGGAAATATTCATGCCTATCGATTGCCAGAGTGAGAAGTTCTCGCGCGAAATTGTCATCTCTCAGGCCGAGGAGCTTGATTAGTTGCTCTTTGTTGCGGAGGTTGGTCCCGATGTAGATGCGCTTTAACCGATTGAATTCCGCGCACTCTCCCAGCCAAGTGAGAACATCTCTCCAGAAGTGCCAATACCACAAGTAGTCGCTTTGCACATAAAGCAGTTCGACCAATGGCATCAGATCTTTGAGGGCCTCGGATTGGTGCTGATGCTCGTGAAGCCATCTTCTAGGGAAACTTGGTGAGATTTTACTCATGGCCCTTGTAAGGCGGTTTGAGTTCGACTCAAGGAGATAAGTGACGTCTAGGGTCAGGTTATCCGAGAAGACTACGGACGCCGCGCCAATGGCGGAGGACAGACGCACCTCAACAGCTGCGGCTTCGCGTGGCTTGCTGGGGGCCTGCAAAAGCATCGTCTTGCCTGAAGGGACGTCTAGAGCAAGGAGTCCCTCCGCGGCCAAAAAGGGCTCGCAAAATCCGGACGGTGGAGGCACTTTCTTTATCGTGCCGATCAACAACTTCTCGCCAACACGAGTGAGACTTACGACAGCGTCTCCGTCGTATGGGTGACGTGCGACGATCCGCTCGTCTTGGAGCCGAACGATCTCCCCATCGATGCCAATCCAGAGATTGCTTCCATCTCCCAGCATCTTGCTGACTTTACGGCCTGCAAACGAAGAGACCGGTTCCCACTCCTGCAAGTCAAGGGAAGTGAAAAGACCTTCTTCGCCGCCAATATATGCACGATTGCCCAAGGAAGCTCCAGCCGAGACGGCAGTCAAGCCGGGCGTTCTGATCTGAATGGGTGCTCCCAAGGAATGCCGTTTCCTATCATAGATTCTCAAGGTCGGTCTGGTAATCGTCTTCCCTCGCGACCGTACTGATTCAATCTGGGACTGGTTTGGGGCCGGGATCCGCAGCGTTTCGCCGACGACCATATCCCCTCGGAAATAGAAGATCGACGGGGAGTCGAAGACATGATAGCCACCGATGGTGCAGTCCGTGTCGGCGGCAGCAGGAACAACGAGGAACGCCATCGCCATGGCAGAACGGCACACTGCACAAAGCGCGCTGCGAGGCCGTGACTTTGTGGGGTGCATCATTGGGGGCAGTTTAATCGCCAACAGCATTCTTCAGCGGTTGCTCCGCTTTTGGGTGAACCTTCCGCATTTCTGCTCTATTCTGTCGATAGGTGCCGCAGAACGAGACCAAGGACGTCAATGCATCATCTTCGGATTGGAACGACACTATGCCTGACACCTCGCCGTGGAAAACCACCGGAATAGCGATATGCCGAGTTTTTCCATGCCCAACAGGTTTGGAGACCGGCTGGATCTTTGCAAATGCGGTCTCGATGGCATCGGTCGGTTGTTTGACCGCCTGCACAAAATAGTCATAGGGCTTTGTGATCTGGGCAGGATCCCTATACCAACGGACTTCACCATACTTATTCAGGAAGACCAATTGGAAGACGGTAGGCTGAGCGTTGAGAGCGGAGATGAAATTGTATTCGTTCATGGTTATGGCCGATTGCGTCCGCCCAAGGCCAGAGGCCAGTTCCACCTCGAATGCTGCTTTGAGCGCATCGAGGGATTTGCCCACCTCTTCAGCGCTAATTGGCAAAGGTGCTGTGAGAAGAGCGATTCCGATGGTGAATGCGATTTGGGTTCGCGCCATATATGCCCCCTGACCCGATTGTCCCGGACGCTCGATTCGAGACGCGTTCAATGCAGTATGAGCAATCATCATACCACCAAATATCGCCACGAATCCCTAGGATTTCCAGAAAGGCGAGAGATATTGCATTTGCAAAAGGCCGCGGGCTGGGGCAGCCCATCTCGGCCGTACCGAACGGTTGCTTCGACCGGGGCGCAGCCTTGGATCAGCGCGTCTTGTAGCGCGCGCGGCGGCTGGAAAGGCGCCAGTTCGGATGCGGGGGGTGAACGGTTGGGAAGAAGCCGATGCGTATGCCATAGACGGCCAAAATGGCATCCAAAGTGCCGATCTCGGGGTTGCCGCCGGTAGAGAGGGTCTTGTAGAGGGAGGTGCGGCTTAGTTTCGTCCGCTGCGCGAGCATTCCCACGCCGCCCTGGGCCTCGACCACGTTGCGGAGGGCTTTCAGCAAGGCTTTGAGGTCCCCGTCTTCTGCCACGGCGTTCAGATACGCCGCCGCCTCAGCCGGGGCGGCGAGGTGCTTCATCATGTAGTCATGGTGAGAGATGCTGTCGCTCAATGCAGTCTCCTGTGGTTCACCCACAATCGCTGGGCCTTGGCGACATCGCGCCGCTGCTTCGCCTTGTTGCCGCCGCAAAGAAGCAGGATGACCTTCGGCCCTTCCTCCCCATAGTAGACCCGATAGCCCGGACCAAAATGGATGCGCAGTTCCCAGACCCCGATGCCGACATGGCGATGGTCCCCGAAATCGCCTTCCTCGATCCGGTCGATGCGTTTGAGGATCGCGGCCCTACCCGAAACATCCTTGAGGGCATCCAGCCAATCCCCGAACGCATCCCTGCCGTCGTCTACGCAGTGCCGGACCTCTCGCTCGCGGGGCAGCATCGACAGTCTATCCTAATTGTATCCTATAAAAGACATAAGTCAAGGGGCTAGGATTCGAGGGTGTTGGTCCAAGGGCCGGCGTTGAGGACTTCGCGGAAGCCCTTGGCCATCAGGATGCCCCGGGCGATCCCGCTGCGGGTGCCCGAGGCGCAGCAGACGATGACGGGCTTGCTGGGGTCGAGTTCCTTGGCCCGGGCGGGGAGCTCGTCGAGAGGGATGTTGATGCTTCCGGGCCGGTTCCCGCCCGCGAACTCCCCGGGGCTCCGTACGTCGACGATCACGGCCCCGCGGGCCAGCAACTCGGGCAGGCGCCGCTTGACGGCCTGGAAGCGCCAGAGGCGCCAGGCGAAGAACGCGACGATGGCCGCCAGGGGCAGCCAGGAGACGGGGGAGTCCATCAGCCGACTAATCGCCGGACCAGGGGTTGAAGCCGCCGCCGCGCACGGGCGCCGCGTCGCAGAGGTCCGAGAACTTCTGGAGCTGGGCTTGGGTCGCTCCGGCCATCTCGAGATACGAGTACGACATCGAGTAGTTCATGTTGTACTCGGTGGAGGACCAGGGGCGGCCCTTGTAGGACGCCACGCCCTTGGCCGAGGCCTCAATCTGCTGGTCGGTGAGCGAGCCGACCGCGACCGCGGACTTCACGGTGCGGTCCTTGCCCAGGGTCTCCGCGAGTCCCTGGGAGTCCGTCCCCGCCGGGCCAGCGACCTTGTAGGCCCCGTCGCCGTAGGCGGCGACGACCTTGAGACCGTTGCCGCGCAGGAAGGCGGCGACGTCGTCCTCGCTGACCGCGGCTTCCACGAGTATCCCGCCTGCGTCCACGATCACGGACTTCTGGAACTTGATGACGGCCTGCCGGTCCTCGGGCAGGTCCTGCTTTCGGGGGAGGGCGTAGAGGGTGATGCCGGCCGACTCGAGGGCGTCGGAGACCTCGGCGGCGATGCCGGCCTCGGTCCCGACCTTCCAGACCCCGTCGCGGCTGAGTTCCAGCACGGTCAGGCCGTTCTTGAGCAGCAGCGCGGTGATGTCGTCAGGGCTCACCGCGGTCTCGACCCGCAGGCCGTTGAAGTCCACGACGGTCGTCTTCTTGAAGACCACTTCGAGCTGGCGCTCCTCGGGGACCTTTAGGGCGGCGGGGCGGGCGTAGAGGACGAGGTCCGAGCCGGAGAGGAGCTTGGCCATGGCGGCGGCCTGCGCGCCGCCCGTGACGGAGACCCGGTATTCGTAGTCGCCCCAGCCTTTGTTAAGGAGCCGGAGCCCGTTGGCCTCGAGGAACTCGGCGATCCGGTCGTCCGTGACCGCGGTCTCCACGTTGAGGCCGCCCACGTTCGCGATGATCGTCTTCTTGAAGCGCACGGCGAGCTGCTTCTCCTCGGGCACGGGCGGGGCTGCGAGGCGTCGCAGTTCCGGGTTGAGGTTCTTGAGGGTGATGAGGGCCTTGAAGGACCCGACGTGCATCTCGCCCTGGTTCCACTCGACCATGAACTCGACCTTGCCGGATTTGGGGAGGTCCTTGGACGCCGTGATGGTGAGGACCGGGGCCACGGGGCCCGCGAGCTGCACTCCCATGCGGGCGAGCTCGCGGATCCAGCCCGCCTTGCGGCGGGTGAGGGTCTCCCGGAGCAACAGCTGATGCGCCACGGAGACCTCGGCCTTATAGGTGACGTCCGAGAGGAGCGGGGTGGTGCGGGCGCCGTTCGACTTGGTCAGTCCCGCGGCTTTCGGGGTGATCATGGCGGAAGGCACGGCGGGCACTTCGGAGCCTTCGGAGATGGCGGCGCCCGAACGTGCGGAGGGGTTGAAGATCCGGTCGGCGGCGGTCTTGGCGGAAGCGCCGGTGGCGCCCTGTTGGATGGACTTCATCTCGGGGGCGATGCGCGACGCGAATCGGCCGACCTCGAGGGACTGGGTGCGCGCCGCGATGCCGATGGCCGACGGATTCGCGGAGAGCGCCGCCCGCGGCTGGACCGCGGTCAGGGTCTGCGCGGCGACGAGGTTCGCGGCCGCGAGGGGGAGCGTCGGAGATTGGGCGAGGGTCATCGGGATCAGGCCGTGGGAGACCTGGGGCAGGACGGCGAAGCCGGCGGAGCCGAGGCCGAACGCGGAAGCGGGAAGGTGGTTGACCGGAAGCACCGACAACCCGGAGGGGATGACCGTGATCCCCGCGATGGGGGCCGCTCCCGTGGCCGCGGTACGGATCATCTGGGCCGAGACGGGGGCCGCGGCAAGGACCCCGGATAGTGCGAGCGCCAGACGGGATGTGGATTTCATCGGATATTCCTCCGCAAAAGCTTACCGTGATTGTATCAATGATCCGCCTCCGGACCTTGGGCCGGAGGGGCAAGGCCGGGGCGATTAACGGCCCAGCGCGGAATGGGACCTTTGCGGAACCTGGGGGAGGGGCATAAACACCAGTGTAGTGAGTTCAACGCCTTTTTACATTTGAAAAGCCGTCATGCCGGCGAAAGCCGGTAGCCGGCGTGTGGAACGGATTCAAACACCTGTTCTGGTGCGGCGCCTGGACCCCGGCTTTCGCCGGGGTGACGGCAGGCCGCTGGATCCCGGCCTTCGCCGGGGTGACGAATGTGATTGGATTTATGACGACTGCACTGGGTCCGCGGCCATGGGATTCATCGCCCTGCGCCCGCGCCTCAGCCGGCACGAGGAAGGGCTCGATGCTCCTACCGCGCCGATCCCTGCGTTGCCCAGCGATACGGCAGGTATCTAGGTTCCCACATCGCGTTGCGGATCATGCGCTGGAACTGGGAGTCGTCCCGGAGCAGCCCGAGACCCGAGTCCCGCGCTTCCTTGGCCACGGCGAACGCCACGCGGGCCGAGACGTCCCGGATGTTCTTGATCCCGGGGAGCAGTTGTCCGGAGGCGAGGGCCTGCTCGGTGACGGAGCCGGCGATGGCGTGGGAGGCGGCGATGAACATCCGGTTGGTCACCCGCAGGGTGCCGGACACCATCGCGCCCAGCCCCATGCCGGGGAAGATGTAGAGGTTGTTGCATTGCGAGACCCCGGGGAAGGGGCTCCCCGCGGCGCAGAGGCAGCGGCCCTCCGTCGCGCGGAGGGCGGCCTCCGGCGTGCACTCGGCCTTGCTCGTGGGGTTGGAGAGGGGCAGGATCACGGGGCGCTGCGTGTTCTTGCCCATTTCCCGGAGGATGGCCTCGTCGAAGGTCCCGGGTTGGGCGGTGACGCCGATGAGGACGGTGGCCTTGGCGTTGCGCACGGCGTCCAGGATCCCGATGCGCCCCGGGTTCTGCAGTTCCCAGCCCGCGACCCGCGCGCGCGGCGTCACGAACGGCTTCTGCTCCTCGGATACGGCCATCCCTTCCACGAGGAGGCCGTCCTGGTCTATCCCGAAGAGGCGTTCCCGGGCCTCGGCTTCGCTTAGACCCTCGTCCATGAGGCCGAGCAGGATCTGCCGGGCGATGCCGATGCCGGCCTGGCCCTGGCCCACCAGGACGAAGCGCTGGTCCCGCAGCTTCTCGCGCTTGATGCGCATGGCCGACAGCAGCGTGGCGTTCGCGACCGCGGCGGTCCCCTGGATGTCGTCGTTGAAGGAGCATATCCGGTCCCGGTAGCGCTCCAACAGCCGGAAGGCGTTCTGCTTGCCGAAGTCCTCCCACTGCAGCAGGGCGTTGGGGAAGATCCGCCGGACTCCCCAGACGAAGCGTTCGATGAGCGCGTCGTAGCGGTCGCCCGTGAGGCGGGGGGACTTCAGTCCGATGTAGAGAGGGTCCTTGAGGAGGTCCGGGTTGTTGGTGCCCACGTCGATGAGGATGGGCAGGCAGAAAGCGGGGTGGAAACCCCCGGCGGCGACGTAGAGGCTGCTCTTGCCGATCGGGATGCCGATGCCGCCGGCGCCCTGATCCCCGAGGCCGAGGATGCGCTCGCCGTCGGTGACCACGATTAGGGAGACGTTGGAGAAGGGGGCGTTGCGCAGTACGTCCTCGATGCGCTGGATGTTGTTGGGCGAGACGAAAAGGCCGCGGGGGCGGCGGAATATATGGCTGAACTGGCGGCAGGCCTGGCCCACCGTGGGGGTGTAGATGATGGGGAGCATCTCCTCCAGGTGCTCCTGGACGAGGCGGTAGAACAGGGTCTCGCTGCGGTCCTGCAGGGACACCAGGTAGATGTATTTTTCGAGGTCGGTGGACTTGGCGCCGTAGCTCTCCCAGCAGCGCTGGACCTGCCGCTCCAGGTCCTGCACGTCGTCCGGGAACAGCCCGTCGAGGTCCAGACTGTCGCGCTCCTCCTGCGAGAACGCGGTGCCCTTGTTGAACATAGGGCTCTCTACCAGGCGATGGCCCTTGAAGGGGACTTCGACGTAATCCTCGCCCGTGAACGCGTCCCGCTGCGTGACGTACCTGAACATGTCCGCCTCCTGGAGTCCCGCCCCCGGGAGCTCTCATCCAGCCTAATGCAATGGATTTGCCGACCTCGTCCGTATGGGCTATGATTATACTTCGCACGGAGCCCCATTCATGGCACAACCCACATTGCGTTTCCTCGGAGCGACCGGTACCGTCACCGGTTCCAAGTTCCTGCTTGAAACGGGAGGGACCCGGATACTCGTGGATTGCGGGCTCTTCCAGGGACTCAAGGAGCTCCGGCAGCGCAATTGGGAGCCGCTGCCGGTCCCGCCCGCGGAGATCGACGCCGTGGTGGTCACCCACGCCCACATCGATCACAGCGGCTATCTCCCGCGCCTGGTGCGGGGAGGGTTCGAAGGCCCCATCTTCTGCACCCCCGCGACTCGCGAGCTTTTGGGGCTCCTCCTTCCGGACAGCGGCTATCTGCAGGAGGAAGAGGCGCGCTACGCGAACAAGGAGGGCTACTCCAAGCACAAACCCGCCCTTCCGCTCTACACGAAGGAGGACGCCCAGCACACCCTGACTCACCTGCGGACCCTCGATTTCGACCGGGAAGTCGAACTCGTTCCGGGGATCCGGGCGGCGTTCCATCCCACCGGGCACATCCTCGGCGCGGCCTTTGCGGTGCTCGATTTCGAGGGCCGGCGCCTCGCGGTCTCGGGCGACCTGGGCGGCTACGACAAGGACCTGATGCGCGGGCCCGCGCCCCTGCCGAAGGGCATGCATTACGTGCTCGCCGAGTCGACCTATGGGAGCAAGCGCGGGGCCGACCCCTCGGTTCCGGACCAGCTCGGGGCGACGATGGTCCCCGTCCTGGAACGGGGGGGGGTGGTCGTCATCCCCGCGTTCGCCGTGGGCCGGACCTCCGTCCTCCTCTATCACATCCGGCGCATGCAGGACCGCGGCGCGTTCCCGGACGTGCCGGTCATCGTGGACAGTCCCATGGCCGTGGATTCCGCCAAGATCTATCAGCGCTACCGCCACGAGCACAACCTGCAGCTCGAGGATGCGGGCGGTTCGGGTAGTCTGCTCAATCCGCGCCAGACCCGCTTCGTGCGCAAGCCGGAGGAGTCCAAGCGACTCAACGAACTGGACGGCCCGGCCGTGATCATCTCCGCGAGCGGGATGATGACCGGCGGACGCATCCTGCACCACGTGCGCACCCGGGTCTCCGACCCCCGGAACCTCATCCTCCTCGTCGGCTACCAGGCCGAGGGCACCCGCGGACGGGCCTTGCTCGAGGGGAAACGGGAACTCAAGATGTTCGGCGAGTTCGTCCCGGTCAAGGCCCAGGTCGCCGCCATCCAGGGGATGTCCGCCCACGGGGATTCCGATGACGTGGTCGCCTGGCTGCGCACCGCGGACCCGGCTCCCCGAAAGGTGTTCCTCGTCCACGGCGAGGCCGGAGGGCTCCGCGCCATGTCGGAGCGCATCGTGAGCGAGCTCGGGTTCTCCTGCCATACGCCCAAGTACCTGGAGGCCGTGGAGCTCTAGCGCGCATGCCCACCCCCGAGATCGACGCGCGCAACCTGGCCTACCGCTCGCACGAGGCCTTCGAGCGCAGCCTGCCCGAGGCCTTCGCCGCGCGGCTGGGCCCGGCGCTCGACGCCGCCGAACGGGCCATGGTGCAGGAGGACGTCCAGGCCCAGATGCGCATCGCGGCGGAGGCGAACGCTTTTCACGTCGGCGTTTCCGACCTGGAGCAGGTCCCCGCCCTCGTTTTGGGCCAGGAAGAGAAGGAGTCCGCCGACGCCCAGCGCGGGCGGGCCCGCGAGCTCCTGGTGACCGGAGGGTACGCCGCGCAGTTCCTTTTCAGCGGGGCGGCCACGCGCCTGGGGATCGGCGCGCTCTACTCCCTCGACCTCCACGAGCTGGCCGACGTCATCCGGGGCGCGAGTCCCGAGATCGACCCGGATCTGCGGGGACGGGTCCTGGGGAGATTGTCGGAGCTCCCCCCCGCGTTGCGGTCGGAGATCGACCAGGCCGCAGTCCCCGACGGCGGCGCGCGTTACGCGCTGGGGCTGGGGCCGCGGCAGCTGCTGCAGTACCGCGTCCGTCTGGAAAGCCTCGCCCGCGAGGCGGGACGCGATCCGGAGCGGGCGGTGCAGGCGGCCCTGCTCGTCATCCATTGCTCCGAGGCTTCGGAAGAGGAGATCCTCCGCGACTTGAAGCGGCACGATTTCTACGGCTTCAACCGGAGCCGGGTCTGTTTCTTGACCCAGCCCGAGGGTCACGGCTACGCCATCCAGGGCGGGGAGATCGTGGTCGACCCGCTCAGTCCGCGCCTGCCCGCGGGGCACGGCTATCCCCTGGCCCAGTTCTTCCAGCGCGGGGCGGCCTTCCGGGTGGGGATGGGGGGGCGGCGCTCGGCGGTCAAGGAGACCCTGATCTCCGAGATATTCTCCCTCGGGGCGCGGGTCATGGGGTCGCACCGGGTCAACGATCTCACGCGCCTGACCGCCGAGGTCGTGGATGTGGAGCGGCTGTCCTTGGCCCTGGCGCTGATGGCCGACCTCTCGGACCCCGGCATCGGCCGCAACTGGATCGTCGAGCTGGTGGACAATCCAAAAGGTCAGAAAGGCGGGTTCTGGAAGCGCGACCGCCGCAGCGGGCGCAAGGCCCTGGCCGAGACCCTGAACCTGAAGACCCCGGAGCTTGAAGGCTGCACGGCCGGACTGCGCAACGCCCCCTACAACGCCTTCCGGAACCTGTACAAGCTCTCCGCTCTGGAATCCTTCCTGCCGAAATACGGCTTCTTCACCCCCTTCCTCCGGTTCCGGGACCACCGCCTCTATCCCGAGACCGTCACCGGGGAGGCCACGGAGTACGAGGAGATGCGCGCGGAAGCCATCCGCAAGCCCGGCGAGCTCATCCACGACTTCAAGGAGTTCGGCGACCTGCCCGAGGGCCTGCGCTTCGTGCGCGCCCAGGATGCGGACGCGGCCTTCGCGGCCCTGGCCGCGGAACTTTAGCGGACTATGGCCGGCGCGGCGAACGACGAGCTGACGGGCTCCCTCCTCAAGGAAGTGTCCCGGTCCTTCTACCTGAGCCTGAAGGTCCTGCCCCGGGAGATCCGCTCGCAGATATCCCTGGCGTACCTGCTGGCGCGGGCCAGCGACACCGTGGCGGACACCCGGGCCGTGCCCCGCGCCGCCCGGCTCGACCAGCTCCGGCGCCTGCGCGCGGGGGACTTCGGGCCGGCGGGCGCTTTGGCGCGGGACCAGGCCCTGCCCGCCGAGCGGCGCCTGCTCGAGCGCCTCGGCGAGTGCGGCGCCCGGCTGGCGGCCTTCTCGCCGGAAGACCAGGGGCGCATTCGGGCGGTCCTGGACACGATCATCGAAGGGCAGATATTCGACCTTGAGCGCTTCCCGGGAGAGGGCGACGACCGGGTGACGGCGCTCTCGGACGAGGCGGAGCTCGACCGCTACACCTACATGGTGGCGGGCTGCGTGGGGGAGTTCTGGACCCGCATGTGCCACGCGCACCTGCCGGAGTTCCGGAGCCTGGACCGGGAGGAGATGATCCGGCTCGGCATCCATCTCGGGAAGGGGCTGCAGCTCATCAACATCCTGAGAGACATCCCCCGGGACCTGCGCCTCGGGCGCTGCTACTTGCCCGTGGATGAGCCCGAGGGGCTCCGGGACCCCGCCGCGTTCCCCCGGATCCGCGACGAGTACTTTCGCTGGGTGGACGCCGCCGCGGAGCATCTCCGTCTCGGGGAGGAGTACGCCCTCCGGATACCGCCGTCCTTGTGGCGGGTGCGGCTGGCCTGCGTCTGGCCGATCTGGATCGGTCTGGGGACCCTGGCCCTGCTCCGGCGGGAGAACCCTCTCGACCCGGAGCGGATCCTCATGATCCCGACCTCCGGCGTCTATCTCATGCTGGCGCGGACTTTGCTGACCTGCCGCAGCGAGCGCCGCCTCCGTCTGGAACTGCAGCGCCAGCGCGAGGGACTGGCGCAGGCGGCGAAATGATATCCTACCCTCTCGCAGCTTAGGAGGTTCCATCATGCAGAAGCACATCACCGCGGCTTTCCTGAAGAAGGTCCCCAAGACGGACCTCCACCTGCATCTGGACGGCTCGCTCCGGCTGAGCACGCTCATCGAACTGGCCCGGCAGGAAGGCGTCAAGCTGCCCTCCTACGACGAGGCGGGGATGCGGGAGCTCGTGTTCAAGGACCGGTACGCGAACCTGCCCGAGTACCTCAAGGGCTTCGGCTTCACCTGCGCCGTGATGCAGACCCCCGAGAACATCGAGCGGGTGGCGCGCGAGCTCGTCGAAGACAACATCGCCGAAGGCGTCCGCTACATCGAGGTCCGTTTCGGCCCCCAGCTGCACACGGCCAAGGGCATGACCCCCGCGGACGCCATCCGGGCGGTCATCCGCGGCCTGGAGGCCGGGGCCAAGGCGCACAACGGCACCGAGGTCGTGCGCTCGGGCAAGGACCTGCCCTTCCACTCCGGGGTCATCGTCTGCGCCATGCGGCGCTTCAGCAAGGGCATGTCCCCCTATTTCGCCGACATCCTGCGCGTCATGGCCCACGCGGACAAGCGCCAGGTCTACGCCGCAACCTCCCTGGAGCTGGCCCGGACGGCCGGCGCCCTGATCGAGCACGAGAAACTTCCCATCGTGGGATTTGACCTGGCCGGCGAGGAGTCGGGTTTCCCTCCCAACGACCACTGGGAGGCCTATCAGTACGCGCACAGCCGGTTCATCAAGAAGACCGTCCACGCCGGCGAGGCCTACGGCCCGGAGTCCATCTTCCAGGCCATCACGGAGTGCCATGCCAACCGCATCGGGCACGGGACCTTCCTGTTCCACTCCAACATGATCAAGGACCCGAAGATCAAGGACCACGAGCGCTACGTCCAAGACCTGGTGGACTACATCGCCAGCCAGCGCATCGGCATCGAGGTCTGCGTCACGAGCAACCTGCAGACCGTCCCCTACATCGCCTCCGTCCAGGACCACCCGGTCGCCAAGATGATCGAGGCCGGGCTCTCGGTGACCCTCTGCACCGACAACCGGCTGGTCTCCAATACCACGGTGACGCACGAGTTCGAGCTGGTGGCCAAGCACATCAAGCTGTCGCGCCGCGGCCTGCGCAACCTCGTGGTGGCCGGCTTCAAGGGGAGCTTCTTCCCGGGGAGCTACAACGACAAGCGCGCCTTCGTGCGCGCGGTCATCCAGAGATACGAGGAGCTGGAGAAGGAGTTCCTCCCCCCGGCCAAGTAGGCCTCAGGGCTGCGGAGGGAGCGGCGGGAGCATCGACGGGTCGGCGAGCTCGCCCTGCGCGCGCAGGCGCTCGAAGTAGGCGGTGTACTGCTCCGCTGAGACCGCGTCGTCCAGGAACACGATGTTCTCGAAGTTGTTGTGCCGCGCGTTCTGGGTCCAGTTGTAGGAGCCGGTCTGGACCAGCTCCCCGTCGATCACCGCGAACTTATTGTGCAGGACGCCGCGCTCCTTGTTGCGCCCCATGGAGACGACGACGTCGAAGCCGTTCTCGATGAACCAGCGCTGTTCGCGCATCTCCAGGGCGTTGCGCTTGTCGAACACGATGCGCACGCGCACGCCGCGGGCGCGGGCCGCGGCGATGGCCTGCTGGATCTCGACCGAGGTGAAGCTGAACATGGCCAGGTCCAGGGACTTCCCGGCCTTCTCCAGCACCTTGATGATCCAGTTCTGAGGCTCGTCGGAGGGGGAGAAGGCGTAGGCGGGGAGCTTCATCCCGTGGAAGCGCACGGGCAGCACGGTGTCCTTGGGCGGCAGGCCGTTGTAGGGGCCGTCCTCGTTGGGGCCGCTCTGCTGGGGGTCGAACGCCCGCGACTGGTCCCAGATCCACTTGTAGTAGTCCTGGAAGCCCCGGATGGTGTGCGCGTCATCGAGGAAGACCGCGTTCTCGTAGTTCCAGGTGTCGGCCGCGTGGGTCCAGTTGAAGGAGCCGGCCAGCATGAGCTTGTCGTCGTGGATGGAGACCTTGTTGTGCATCATCCCGTAGGGGAGCTTGCCGCGGATGGTCCGGATCTCGAGCCCCGCGTCGATGATGGCCTGGATGTCCTGCGAGCGCGTCCCCTTCCCCGGGGTCGGGTACATGCGGCGCTCGTCGAGGATGACGCGGATCTTGACCCCGCGCGCCTTGGCCCGGATGAGGGCGTCGGCGAATTTGCGGAACTTGAGCTCCAGGATGACGATGTCGAGGTTCCCCTGCGTGGCGTCGATGGCTTCGACCAGCTTGTCTCCCATGGCGTCCCGGTCCGTGAACATCCGGCGCGGCAGGGTGCGTCCGTTGAAACGGATGGGGGTGTCGGCCGCGGCGGAGACGGCGCCCTTGCCGGGAAGGCTCCCGTCGAAGGTCTGGCCCAGGATGCTCCCGGCTCCGGCGCCGCCGCGCTCCGTCTTGGAGAGGCCGGTGAAGATTCCGGAGAGGGTCCTGGACAGGACGCTCTGGGCGGCCGCGGGTACGACCGCAGGCACCGCGGCGGCGGGGGACACGGCGGCGGCCCAGGGGCGGAGAAGTGTTCCTCCCGCGGAGGGGAGGGGCCGCGCGAGGGCGGGGACGAGCCCGTGCAGAGATAGCGACGGCAGGGCGGACGGCTGATTCAAAGCGGGGGTGAGCAAAGACGTCTGCGACAGGGACCCCAAGGAGAGTATGGGGGACTGGAGTCCCGGGACGATGGGCGAGAGGCCGGCGGAGGCGTCGATGCGGACCGGGGCCGCGCGCTGGGCATGGACCTCGGTTCCGACGGGCAGCAGCAGCGCCAGGAATAGGAAGCGGGATGTCATATCGTAGTCATAGTTTATCCGTCATGCGGAAAAGGGGTATGAGACCAAGGGCCCCATCGACCGGAGGCAGTGGACAGGCGGCGGGTTGGGACCATCGGCCCAGAAGCCGGTTCGTGCTATGATTGGGGGACCATGAAGTCCAGGGGGCGAAGTTCCGCCGCCGAGAGGCAGAGGGTCGCTTTGCAGTCCAAGGTGCGGGAGAAGGAGCTGTTCACCCAGGCGCTCCTTTCCGCGATCCCCAACCCCGTCTTCTACAAGGACGCGAAGGGCCGGTATCTGGGCTGCAACAACGCTTTCACCGAGGTGATGGGCGTGACCGCCGAGGAGATCCGGGGGAAGACGGTCTACGAGCTCTGGCCCGGAGAGCATGCGCGGATATACCACCGCAAGGACCTCGAGCTGCTGCGCCATCCCGCCCGTCAGGTCTATGAGTTCAAGGTCCGGGACAAGGACGGCTGCGACCGTCCGGTCATCTACGCCAAAGATGTGTTCCGCGACGAGAACGGCGCGGCGGCCGGGATCGTGGGCGCGTTCATGGACATCACCGAGCGCAAGCGGATGGAGGAGGACCGCCAGCGCCTGTTCGAGGCGGAGACGGCGGCCCGCCTCGCGGCCGAGGAATCCAACCGCTCCAAGGACCAGTTCCTGGCCATCGTGTCCCACGAGCTGCGCACCCCTTTGACCGGCATGCTGGGCTGGACCTGGCTGCTGCGCAACAAGTCCCTGGACAGCGTCGAGGCTCGCGGCGCCCTGGACTCCATCGCCGATGACATCAAGGCGCTTTCGAAGATCGTCGAGGAACTGCTCGACGTCACGCACCTCCTGTCCGGCAAGATGACGTTGGAGCGGCGGGTCCTCGGACTGTCCGAGGTGCTGCGCGCCGCGGCGGATGCGGCGCGTCCCGCCGCCGCGGCGCGCCGGGTGCGACTCGTCCTGCCCCCCGCCGCGCCCGCGGCGCGGGTCCTGGGCGACGCCGGGAGGCTGCAGCAGGTGTTCGGGAACCTCCTGGACAACGCCATCCGGTTCTCGAAGAAGGGGCAGGCCGTGAGAGTCGGCCTGTCCGCGAAGGGCGCCGCCGTCCGGGTCACCGTGACGGACTCCGGCGCCGGGATCGCGCCGCGGTTCCTGGAGCGGATGTACGCGCCCTTCCTCCAGGCCGAGGATGCCCTGACCCGAGAACACGGCGGGTTGGGCGTCGGGCTCGCCATCGTGCGCCGGCTGGTGGAGCTGCACGGCGGCTCGATATCGGCCTCCAGCCGCGGTCCGGGCCGGGGCTCCCGCTTCACCGTCGCCTTCCCCGTCGTTCCCCCCGAAGCGGCTTAGGTGTCGACGAGGTCGCTGCGGGAGGCTTTCGTGCCCCGGCGCTGCTCCTTGGTGAAGAACATCCAGGGGGCCGCGGCTGGGACCATCGGCCAACACCCCCCGGGGCCCTTGACAATTTATTGAACTTCCTGTATACTCAGAAATAAGAGAAATCCATGCCGCAACTCTCCGAGAGGACCCAGAGGTTCCTGACGCGGTACGGTGAAATGGCCAGCCATTGGGGTCTCAACCGCACGGAGTGCCAGATCCACGGCCTGCTCTTCCTGTCGCCCAAGCCCCTGGACGCCGAGGAGATATCTAAGACACTGTCGGTGGCCCGTTCGCATGTGAGCAACAGCCTCAAGGAGCTGCAGAGTTGGGGCATTGTGAAGACGGTCCACGTCCTGGGCAGCCGACGGGAATATTTCGAGTGCCTGCCGGACGTTTGGGAGATGATGCGAACCGTGGTCGCGGAGCAGAAGCGGCGGGAGATCGATCCCTGGATGCGCATCCTTAAGGAGGCGGCCGCGGATTTGGACGATGGCAGTCCGGACGGAACCTACGCCAAGCACCGCGTGCAGGAAATGCTGGGCTTCTTTGAGGTGTTTTCGCGTTGGTACGAGGAGCTGCGTCGCCTGCCGACGCCGATGATCCGTCGGTTTCTCGCGTTGGGGGGCAAGGCGATCGGTTTGTTGGGCCTGAAGGGCTGATTTTTTTTGGATGTATATTTCAGTCGCTACAGGAAGCACAGAAATATGACCATAAAGAGCGACCCTGCCTACGGACTCGTGGAGCGCGGCCTGAAGCTGGCCGGGCTCGCGACGTCCCTCCCGACGCTCCTGCTGATCTGCGCGGGGATCCTGATCGAGGACTGGCAGCGTCGTCGCTCGCAGAAGAGCCGCAGGGAGGTGCCATGGATGGAAACCTGAACGGAGTCGAAAGGCCGGGCACGGCGGAGCCGGTCGTGGGCGCGCCCGTCGCAAAGAGCCAGAAGGCCTATTGCGACGGTCTGACCACCGCCATCACCTTCGTCTGGGAGGAGAGAAGCCGACACCCGGCGACGTCTGAGGCGTTTGTCGCGCTCACGAAGGCCTGGGCAGGGCTCCGCGAGCACAGGCGCCGGGAGGAGGCCAAATGGAAGCCGTCATGAGCCCTCTGCGCATCCTGCTCATCAACGCGCCTCATCCTTCGATCGGGAGCCGGATCCCGGACGATCACCTCCCGCCGCTTGGACTCCTTGCCGTTGGCGGCCCGCTGTTGGACGCAGGCCACGACGTCAGGCTTCTCGACGCTGAGTTCGGCCCTATGCCCAAGTCCCGGATCATCCAAGAGGCCGTCGCGTACGCTCCCGACGCGGTGCTCTTCGGGCATTCCGGCTCGACATCGGGTCATCCCATCATCGCGGAACTGAGCCGCGCAGTCAGGACCGCGCTCCCGGATTCGTGGATCATCTACGGAGGGGTGTTCCCCACATACCATTGGCGGGAGATACTGTGCGAAGAGCCCCAGGTCGACGTCATCGTGCGCGGCGAAGGAGAAGAGACGGCACTGCGTTTGGTCAACGCCATCGCGAGCCGCGGCCCATTGGGTGATATCCCGGGGATCGCGATCAGGCAAGACGGCAAAGCGCGCGCCACTCCCCTGGCCCCCATGATCGGTGACCTGGATTCTTACCGCATCGGCTGGGAACTGATCGATTTCCGCCGCTACAGCTATTGGGGCGGCAGGCGCGCCGTCGTGGTCCAGTTCTCGCGCGGTTGTCCGCACCGGTGCAATTATTGCGGCCAGCGCGGTTTCTGGACTCAGTGGCGGCACCGCGACCCAAAGAAGTTCGCGGCCGAGCTCGCTTGGCTGCATCGCGCGCACGGGGTCGAAGTGGTCAACTTCGCCGATGAGAACCCCACATCCGCAAGGGAAGTATGGCGTGAATTCCTGGAGGCCCTGATCGCCGAAGGCGTCGATCTGACGCTCGTCGGTTCGACCCGCGCCGACGACATCGTGCGAGATGCCGACATCCTCCCACGTTACAAGAAAGCCGGCTGGATACGATTTCTCCTGGGGATGGAAAACACCAACGAAGCGACGCTCAAGGTGATCCGAAAGGGAGGCACCACTACGAAGGACCGCGAGGCCATCCGTCTTCTGCGCGAGAACGGCATCTTGTCTATGTCGACGTGGGTCGTGGGTTTCGAGGAGGAGACTGATGCCGATTATTGGAGGGGCTTGCGGCAGTTGCTGTCGTATGACCCGGATCAGCTGCAAGCGCTCTATGTCACGCCGCATCGCTGGACTCCCTATTCCCGCCTGGCCGGCGGGCGGCTAGTCATTCAAACCGACCAAAGCCTCTGGGACTACAAGCATCAAGTGCTCTCCACGAGAAACGTGGCTCCCTGGCGCGTCCTATTGTGGGTGAAGCTGATCGAGGCCCTGGTGCAGCTTCGGCCCAAGGCCTTATGGCGCACCTTCCTGCAGCCCGACCGAAAGCTTCGTCACGCCATGCGTTGGTACGGCGAGATGGGCCGCCGCGTCTGGCCGTACGAGATCGGCAGCTGGTTGCTCCGGGATCGGCACACGGCGACTGGGCCGACACTGGAGCGGTTCTGGGGGGCGCCGCAGGACGGCGTGGAGGCCGGAAACTCGACGCGCGGCGCGGCTCAGCTGGTCGCCGAGTCGGCAGGACTCGCCGGGAGATCGGGAAAATCGAAAGTAGATGCGCTCCCTTGACGGCTGCGCTGTTCCGTATTACTCTGGTTGCGTGGCAGGCATGGACCGCTCCGCTTTGATCGTTCGCTATCGCGCGGCGCTCATTGTCTTCATCGTTGGGCTTATCCTGAGCGGCCTGACGGCCTTCCCTCTGTCGCGCGAGCTCGGGTTCCTGTCCGCAATGCTGGGAATCGCGGCCGATGCTCCGATGGAGAGTTTGGGCGGGTTGCGCCTGTGGATCGCGACGGTCCGTGTGGGTCTTGAGCGCAGTTACGCCGCATATCCGTGGATCGCGTACGGAACGGATTGGCTGGGTTTCGCCCACGTCGCCATCGCGATATTCTTCATCGGGCCGCTGCGCGATCCGACCAGGAACCGGTGGGTGCTGCAGGCGGGCGTGGTTTGCTGCGCCTTGGTCCTCCCGGTGGCGCTCATCGCCGGGCCCCTGCGCGGGATCCCCTTCTACTGGAGGCTGCTCGACTGTTCCTTCGGTATTTTCGGCGCTCTCCCGCTGCTCTACTGCCTCCGGTTGTCGCGCTCGCTGGAAGGGGGCAAAGACGAAACGCCGTAGTCGTGAGACCGAAGGGCAGCCTAGTCTCCCTACGCGTCGATGAGGTCGCTGCGGGAGGCTTTCGTGCCCCGGCGCTGCTCCTTGGTGAAGAACATCCAGGGGGCCGCGGCGTGCAGGGCCCCCATGACGGTGGTGGCTCCGGCCGCGATGAGCAGCGCGGTGCGGATGGAGATGTCGGTGAGGACGAATCCGTAGAACCACGTAGAGGCGATGGCCGCGAGTATGGTCAGGAAGGACTCCGCGGCGAGGACCTTGTTGAGGTCCGAGGCGGAGTAGGCGCCCAGCGTCTTCTGATGGATGCCCATGATGATCATGCTCGCGAAGCTGACGGCGAAGAGCTGGAAGGCGTAGAGTCCCAGCACGCTCCAGACCCCGGGCAGCAGGGTCATGGCCCAGAACGCCGGGACCTCCAGGGCCGCCAGAAGATAGAAGGGGATGGTGAGCGACTCCTCCGTTTTGAACCCGAGCCTGAGAAAGAGCCTGCGCAGCGGCTTGAGGAGCAGGCTGGCGAGTATGCTGCCGAAGCTTCCGGCGGCCACCAGCAGGCCGAAATAGCCCATGGGGGTGGTGCTCAGGCTCTTGACGAACCAGCCGAGCACCGGGACGCCCAGCAGGCCGTCTACGGCCGCGGGGTTCGCCTTGAGCAGTCCTTCGACGAATTCCGGGAGGACGTTGAAGATGAGGGGGTCGGAGAACAGCGAGACGACCAGGTTGAGGAGCAGCATCGTGCGCAGGAAGCGGCTCTTGAGGATGAGGCGGGTCCCGTCCTGGAGCGCGGACCACAGGTCCTTCACGATATGGGGCTTGGCCGCCTCGGCGGGCGCGGTCTCCCTGCCGGCGGTCTCCTGCCGCGCCATGGCCTTCCGTCCGATGATGCCGATCCCGGCGAAGATCAGCCCGGCGATGCCCACGGTAAGGGCGTAGATGCCGAAGATGACCGCCCCCCCGACCCCCTCCTTGCCGAACAGGTTGCCGATGTGGGCGAGCGGCCCCGCGAAGGCCGGGGCGACGACGGCGATGGCGGCGGCCACCAGGGTCAACAGGGCGTTCGCCTTCATGCGCTCGGCCGGGGTGACGCTCTTGTCCCCGATGATCTTGGTGGTGGTGCCGGCCTCCATGGTGGCGAATATGCCGAGGAAGAAGGAGTGCACCGCGATGATGCCGAACAGGGTCCAGGCCGCGGCCTGCACCGAGAAGATGCCCGAGGCGAAGAACACCGCCGGGATGAGCGACAGCAGGCCGACGCGGATGAAGGAGGAGCGCAGGAGCCATTTCCGGGGGCCCGCCTCGGCATCGCGCGCGAACAGGGGCACGCAGACGTAGCTGACCGCCTGGGAGGTCCAATGGGCGATGCGGGCCAGGCTGCGGTTCTCCCGGACCAGGGCCTGGAGAGCTTCCGCGTTGGCGGCCCGCAGGTCGCCGTTCTCCCGCAGGGTGTTGCGCGTGAACGAGGAGATCAAAAACGGCAGGCCGACGATGTACATCTCCACGCCGACGAGGTAGGTGGCGTAGCCCGCCAGGTAGCGCCAGAAGGAGCGGTTGCGCTCGTCGTCGGCGAAGACCCGCAGCCGGGCGCGCAGGCTCCCGGCCAGGGAGGCTCGCGGGGCGGGGACGTCCTCCGGCGTCTGCGCGGCGGCAGTATCCCCGGAGGGGTCCGTCCCCGGAGCTTGGAGCCGCGGGGAGCCGTGGGCCGGGCCCGCGGGCACCGGGACTTCCGCGGCGGCGTCGATCCCCTTCTCGCCGGTCAAGGCCCGGAACCCCAGGTCCGCCGCGGAGTGCGCGTCCTCGCCGGATTCGGAGGCGAGGGACTCCCCGGCCTTGCGCACCTCGGACTCGATGGAAGACAGCCGGCGGCCGACCGGGTCCTTCTCGGGCGCGGGGGCGGACTGTCCGGGCGCCGCGGCCTGGGCCGGGGTTTTCATCGCGGCACCCGCAAAGGAAGCGGAGACTCCGCGCGCGGAGCTCGGCGACCCCAGGGCCGCCGCCGGGACGATGGCGCGGGAAGGGTCCGTACGGATGGACGAGAGCGGCTGCGGCAGGAAGAGGGGGGAGTTCCCCAAGGACGCCGGGCCGAACGCCGCGGGCGCGAGGAGCGCGCCCGGCGCCAGGCCGGAGAGGTTCAGGACGACCGCCGGGGAGGAGGTCGGGCCGGAGGCGGGGAGGCGCGCCACGCCGGTGACGATCCCGGCGAAAGCGGTCTGGCCGCCCAGCGACAGGCAGAGCAGCGCGGATAGCGCCCTTTTAAGCATGTGCGCTGTCAGGATAGCCGATGCGGCGCGGATGCGCCGGGGTCCGTAGGCCCCGCGAGAAGAGGTATTTGGCCCATGCCGGCTTGGGCCGAACGGCGCGTCAGCGGTCCAGCACGCGCAGCCCCAGCCGGCGCACCGCCTTGAGCATCTCTTTCTCCAGGGGGATGACGCGGAACCCTTCGGCGAGCGGGGGCATGCCGGCCAGGGACTTCTCGATGGCGCCGCAGGCGGACTTCCAGGTCTCTGGATGGATGGAGAGCCCCACTCCGAGCGCCAGGCCGGGAGGGGAATCGGCGAACGCCAGCGTGAAGAAATAGGCGCAGGATACTTCGGGAAGGGTGATCAGCTTGCCACGCGCGAAGTCGAGGGCGGCCGCGGGGAGCGCCGCCGGGGCCGGACGGATCTCGCAGCGGACCTGGGCGTCCCGGGGCCCCGGGACCTGGCCCTGCGCGAGGAGCGCGGCGTCCGCCTTGGATATCTCCCAAGCCGGGTCCGGGAGATTGACGACGATCGCGTCGAAGCCGGCGTCCCGGGCCATGCCGAAAAGCCCCTGAGCCGGGATGGCGGCCGCGTGGCCGGCCTCCGGCTTCCAGAGGGTGAGCCGTTCGCGGCTCGTGAACACCGGCAAGCCGCGGCGCCCGTCCGGGCCGCGGACCCCGATCAGGGAGAGCCCGGCCTGCGGCCCGGCCGGCGGGCCCGCCACTTCGACGATGAGCCGGCCGCGCAGGAGCTCGGAGAATATCCGGCTGCGGAGTTCTTCCGTGCAGCCTCCGGCCGATTCCCGCAGCGCCTTCTCGAGCGCCTCGTTGTGAACTTCAGGTCCCATCAGAGTCCTCCTTCGTTCTCGCGGACGATGTCCGCGTAGGCCCGCGCCCCGGGGGCCGGACGGCGGGCGAAGTCTCCGGCGCGGTCCACCGAGTATAGCCCGAACCGCGGGCGGAAGCTCCCCCATTCGTAGTTGTCGAGCAGGCTCCAGTGCAGGTAGCCCAGGACCCGCGCGCCTCGTTCGATCTCCCCGCGCAGAGCCGCCAGGTGGTCTTGGAGGAACGCCGCGCGCAGCTCCCCGGTCCCGTCCGCCACGCCGTTCTCGGTGATGAAGATGGGCAGGCCGTAGGCCGCCCAGACCCGCCGGACGACCCGGCCGAGCCCCTCCGGTACGACCTCCCAGCCCATGTCCGAACGGGGCGCCTCCCCGCGCCGGCCGCCCAGCAGGCGGAACAGCCGCGGTCCCAGCGCCCGCTCCAGCTCCGCGTAGCCCGGCAGGGCCCCGGCCGGGAAGAGCGGCAGGCGCGCGGCGCGCACGAAGATCCCGGTGTAGTAGTTGACTCCGATGAAGTCGAGGGTCTTGGCCGCATGCGCCCGGTCGAGGAAGCGGCCGTGCATGAGCAGGTCGAGGTCCCGCACGGCCCGCGCGTCCGCGGGGTCCCCGCTCGCCGGCCGGAGGTCGACGATGTTCTGGGCCACGGACACCCGGGCAGCCGGCACGGCGCGATGGATGAGGCGGTAGGCCTCCTCGTGGGCGCGCAGGACCGTGCCCTGGGGGCCGTTCTCCCCGAGGACGCGCTCCAGGGAGAAGAGGGACCTGAGGCCCGGAGGGAAATGCCCCAGCCCGTAGCCCAGGAGCAGCCAGACCATGGGCTCGTTGAAGGTGAGCCAGTCGCGGACCTCGCCCTGGAACGCGGCCAGGACCCGCTCGACGAAGCGCAGGAAGTATCCGGCGCAGCGCGGGGAGGTCCAGCCCGACGGCTCCAGCTCGTAGAGCCAGGCCGGCTCGGAGAAATGATGGAGGCACACCATGGGCCGGATGCCGGCCTCGGCCAGGGCGCGGACCTGCTCCCGATAGCGGGCGAGAGCCGCCTCGTCGTATTCCCCGGGACGCGGCTCCACCCGGGACCATTCGACGGAGAAGCGGTAGGCTCCGAGCCCCAGTTCGCGCAGGCAGCGGATGTCCTCCGGCCAGCGCCGCCAGGAATCGGCGGCGAGGCCGCACGGCTCCCAGCCCCGGACCTTCTCCCACGCGGCGAAGGTGGAGCCCGCGTTGCCGCCCTCGACCTGGTAGGCGGCGGTCGCGGCGCCCCACAGGAATCCGTCCGGGAAGCGCGGCATGGCGTGTTATTAGAGCAACCGGCGACACCATTGACAAGGGGGGCCACAAACACGACAATCGACGGCATGAGGCTCCTTATGGAGGCGGTCCTGCTGGCCGCGGCCGCACTGCCGGCGAACGCCCGGGAGGCGCAGAAGCGTCCCCCGCATCTCGGCGGCCCGCATTTCGCGGTCCAGCTCCGGAGGCTCAAACCCGACGAACTGGCGGCCGCTCCGTTCGACATACTGATCCTGGACTACTCCCGGGACGGGAGCGACCAGAAGCGGCTGACGCGGGAGGAGGTCGCCCGGATGAGGAAGGCCGGCAGACCCCGCACGGTCCTGGCCCATCTCCCGATCGCCGAGGCGCAGGACTTCCGCTATTATTGGAAGCGTTCCTGGGGGGACGACCCTCCCGTCTGGCTGGACCGGGGGCGCGTCCGCTTCTGGGAAGGCGAGTGGCAGAGGCTCATCTACGGCGGGCCGGACAGCTACCTGGACCGGATCCTCGACGCCGGCTTCGACGGAGTGGTCCTGGACGGCGTGGACGCCTATAAGTTCTTCGACGCTCAGGGCCGCAAGACCGCCCCGGACGAGATGAAGCGCTTCGTCCTGGGGCTCATCCGCTACGCCCGCCAGAGCCGCGGCCTCACCGGGTTCGCCGTGTACCCGCAGAACGGCGAGGAGCTGCTGGCCGACGAGTCGTATCTCGCCGCGGTGAACGGCATACTCCGCGACGGGGCCTATTTCGGCTACGAAGCGGAAAGCCGGCCCACCCCGCCCCGGGTCACCGAGAAGATCGAGCGCTTCCTGGACCTCGCCGTCAAGGCCGAGAAGACCGTCTTCATCCTGGATTTCGTGACCAAGCCCGCGAAGAAGGAGCTCGCCTACGAGCGGGCGCACGCCCAGGGCTATCTCATGTATTGCGGGAACCGCGACCTGGACCGGCTGGTGCGCCAGCCCTGGTTCCCCGAGGAGTAGAGCATGCGCTATGAGACCTTGCTGCAGCGGGACCGCGCCGTACTCATCGTCATCGACATCCAGGAGAAGCTCGTGGGCGTGTACGAGCCCGCGGTCCGCGAGCGGGTCCTGGGCGGGGCGCGGCGGCTGATCGCGGGCGCCCAAGCCCTGGGCCTGCCCCTCATCGTGACGGAGCAGAACCCGGCCGCCATCGGCGCGACCCATCCCGTCCTGCGTTCGGCGCTCGGCGCGGGCGCGCTCCCCGTCGTGAAGACCAGTTTCTCCAACTGCGGCGAGCCGAAGTTCCTGTCCGCGCTCGAGGCCACCGGCCGCCGCCAGGCGCTCCTCTGCGGCATCGAGAGCCACGTGTGCGTCCTGCAGACCGCGCTCGACCTCGCCGCGGCGGGCTACCAGGTCCACCTCTGCGCGGACGCGGCCGGCTCCCGCAAGGAAGTCGACCACGCGGCCGCGCTGGCCCGGCTGCGCCAGGCGGGCGTCGTCATCACCACCGTGGAGACCGCGTTGTTCGAGCTCCTGGAGCGCTGCACGGACCCCTGCTTCCGGGCCGTGCTGAAGATCGTCAAGTGACGCGCCGCGCGCTAGGCTAAGAAGCGCTTGCAGGGGCCTTCCGAGACGGATAAGCTACCTGCTCTGGGGGATCTTCATGAGAACTCTTCTCGCGGTGCTGTCCTGCGCCGGCTTTCTTGCGTTCATCCCGCCGACGCCGCTGCGGGCGGCCGGTCCGCTGGCGCCCCAGGACGTCCCGGAACCCCTCAAGCCGTGGATCGGCTGGGCACTGCACGGGCAGGAACAGGCGAAGTGCCCCGCCCTCAACGGCTCGGGCGGCGAGCATCGCTGCCTCTGGCCTTCCCGCCTCGAGCTCTCCCTCGACGATAAGGGCGGCGCCTTCACCCAGTCCTGGCGGGTGTACGGCGAGGCCTGGGTCGCGCTCCCCGGCGACGCGAAGCGCTGGCCCCAGGAGACGACGGTGGACGGGACCCCCGCCCCCGTCATCCTGAGGGGCGGCTCCCCGGCTCTGCGCCTTTCCGACGGCCGCCATACGGTGAGCGGCTCGTTCCGCTGGGACGCCCTCCCCGAGATCCTCCAGGTCCCCAACGACACCGGCCTCCTTTCCCTCAGCGTGCGGGGGGCGGCGGCGCGCTTCCCGATGCGGGACGAGCAGGGACGGGTCTGGCTGCAGCGCACGCACGGGGTCCAGGCGGGGGAGAAGCGCATGGACATCATCGTCCACCGCCGCCTGGAGGACGACGTGCCGCTGCGCCTGCTGACCCAGGTCCAGCTCAAGGTCTCCGGCGAGAACCGGGAGGTGGTCCTGGGCCGGGCCCTGCCCGAGGGCTTCGTCCCCATGGCCCTGCAGTCCCCGCTGCCCGCGCGCCTCGACCCCGATGGACGGCTCCGCGTGCAGGTCCGGCCCGGGAACTGGGTCGTGAGCCTGGAGGGCCGGCACGAAGGGCCCGCCGCGGCCGTCACCCTCTCCGAGCCCGGGGGAGCCTGGGATTCCGACGAAGCCTGGGTATTCGTCCCGTACGATTCCTTCCGCCTCGCGTCCGTGGAAGGGGTGCCGGCGATCGACCCCCAGCAGACGGAACTGCCCGAGGACTGGCGGCAGTTCGCCGCCTATCTCATGCGTCCCGGCAGCACGATGAAGCTCGTGGAGCGGCGCCGGGGAGACGCGGACCCGGCCGCGGACCGCCTGAGCCTGGACCGGACCTTCTGGCTGGATTTCAACGGGGGGGGAATGACGGTGCAGGACAGGATCGCGGGCACCCTGCGGCGCAGCTGGCGCCTGGAGATGGCCCCGGGCACGCAGCTCGGCCGGGCCGCGGTCTCCGGCGAAGACCAGTTCCTCAACGCCCTTTCCAGCGGGGGCCCCGCGGGCATCGAGATCCGGCAGGGGACCCTCGACGTAAGCGCGGACAGCCGCATCCCCGGCCGGACCGCCGTGCCCGCCGTGAGCTGGAACCACGATTTCGACCGGGTCAAGGGGAGCATCCATACGCCTCCGGGCTGGCGGCTGGTCCACGCCTGGGGAGTGGACAAGGCGTATCCCACCTGGGTGGCGCGCTGGACCCTGCTCGATTTCTTCCTGGTCCTCATCCTGGCCTTCTCCATCGGAAAGCTGTGGGGCTGGCGCTGGGGGGCGGCCGGGCTGGTCGCGGCCGGGCTCGTGTGGCATGAGCCCTCCGCCCCGCGCTACGTCTGGCTCTTCGCCCTGGCCGGGGAAGCTCTGGTGCGCGCCCTGCCGGAAGGGGTGTTCCTGCGCTGGGTCCGCGCCTACCGCTACGCGGTGTGGGTCGTCCTCCTGCTCGTCAGCATCCCCTTCCTGATCCTGCAGGTGCGCAACGCCCTGTATCCCCAGCTAGAGCGGGGTTCGCTGCGCGGCGGGAGCGGCGGCATCACGATGATGGACATGATGCAGATGGGTGCCCTCGCCGAGGAGCCGGCTTCCCCGGCTGCGGAACAAACTTCGGATTTCGATTCCGGGGAAGGCGGCCGGATGGCGGGCGGCGGCGGGAACTTCGCCGGCAAGGCGCCGATGAAGCGGGCTTCGCGGGCGAAGGCGCTCCGGGGTTCCCTCTCGCGGCTGAATTCCATGGAGTCCGAAGCGAAGCAGGCGGCCCCGCAGGTGTCGAGCCGCCTGTACAACCTCTACGCCCCGGACCCCAAGTCGCAGGTCTCCACGGGGCCCGGCCTGCCCAGCTGGACCTGGAACGAGATATCCCTGTCCTGGCGGGGACCGGTGCGCGGGGGCCAGCGGCTCTTCCTGCTATGGATCCCGCCGTGGCTGAACTTCATGCTCTCCCTGCTGCGCGTGGGTCTGGTCATCGCCCTGGCCCTGCTCTTCTTCAATCTGCCCGTGGAGGATTGGCTCAAGACCCTGGGTTCCCGCGAGGGCTGGCGTAAGGCCGCGGGCGCGCTCCTGCCGCTCCTCCTGCTGGCGGCGGGCGCTTTCCCCACCTCGGCGAAGAGCCCGGCGCCGTCCGACACCCCGACGCCGGAGATCCTGCAAGAGCTCAAGCGGCGGCTCCTGGCCGAGCCCGAGTGCTCGCCCGATTGCGCGGACATGCCCAAGATGAGCCTGCGGGCCTCCGGCGAACTCCTCGAACTGCGCCTGCGCATCAACGCCGACGCGCAGACCGCGGTCCCCCTGCCGGGCGGGGCGAAGCAATGGCTGCCGGCGCGGGTCGAGCTCGACGGCGCGTGGGCGCCGCTCATGCTGTCTCCGGACGGCACGCTCTGGGTCGCTTTGTCCCGGGGCAGCCACGAAGTCCGCATGGAGGGGCCGATCCCCGAGCGCGAGACCCTGCAGCTACCGCTGCCCCTCAAGCCGCACCGCGTGGAGTCCTCCGTCGCGGGGTGGATCCTGGACGGGGTCCACGAGGACGGGCAGGCGGAGGACAACCTCCAGCTCACCCGGCGGGGGGGGCGCTCCGCGGCGGCTTCGGCCATGGAGGCGACCAACCTCCCGCCCTTCGTGCGCGTCGAGCGGACGCTGAGCCTGGGGCTGTCGTGGCAGGTCGCGACCACGGTCGAGCGCCTGACCCCGGTAGGTTCCGCCGTGGTGCTCGAGATCCCGCTCCTCGACGGGGAATCCATCACCTCCGCCAACGTGCGCACCGCCAAGGGCAAGGCCCTGGTCAGCATGGGCCCGCAGACCGCGCAGGTCCAGTGGAGCTCGGTGCTGGAGCAGGCCCCGGTCCTGGAACTGCGGGCTCCCGGGAAGTCGCCCTGGGTCGAAGTCTGGCGGCTGGACGCCAGCCCCATCTGGAACACCCAACCCGAGGGCATCCCCGCGGTCCATGCCCCGGACGATTCCGGCGCGCGGGTCCGCGAATGGCGGCCCTGGCCGGGGGAGTCGGTCAAGATCCGCGTCCAGCGGCCGGAGGGCGTTCCCGGCCAGACCATCACCTTCGACCGGGTCGCCCTGCGCGCGGCGCCGGGAATACGGGCCACGGATTCCACGCTGGAGCTGCACATGCGTTCCAACCGCGGCGGCCAGCACACCCTCGTCCTGCCGCCCGGGGCGGAGCTCCAGGGAGTCAAGATCGACGGGAACGCGGAGCCGGTGCGGCAGGAGGGCCTCAACGTCACCTTCCCCGTCCGCCCAGGGACGCACATTGCGGAATTCAGTTGGCGGGAGCCCAAGGGCATCGGCATGGCCTACCGGACCCCCAAGGTGGACCTGGGTCTGGGGAGCGTGAACGCGAACCTCTCCGTGTCCATGCCCGAGGACCGCTGGACGCTCTTCGTCGGAGGGCCGCGGATGGGGCCGGCCGTGCTGTTCTGGAGCCTGCTCGTCGTCTTCGGTCTGGTCAGCCTGGGCCTGGGGAAGATCCGCTTGACGCCGCTGGGAGCGCGGGAATGGTTCCTGCTGTCCTTGGGGCTGACCCAGACCCCCGTCCCGGTCGCCGCGGTCGTCGCCCTGTGGTTTTTGGCCCTGGGCTGGCGCAAGCGCAACGTCCTCGGCCATTACGAGAGCTTCGACGTCCTGCAGGCGGGGCTGGGGCTCCTGACCCTCGTGGCTTTCGCCTGCCTGTTCTCCTCGATCGCCCAGGGCCTGCTCGGCCTGCCCGACATGCAGATCGGCGGGAACGGCTCTTCCGCGCACGAGCTGTTGTGGTATCAGGACCGGGCGGGCGCCGTCCTGCCGCGGGCCTGGGCCTTCTCCGTGCCGCTCATGGTCTACCGGCTGGCCATGCTCTGTTGGGCGCTATGGCTGGCGTCCTCATTGCTGGGCTGGATCCGCTGGGGCTGGGGCTGCTTCACCGAGGGCGGTTACTGGAAGGCGCGCCTGGTCGCGGTCCCGCCGCCGCCGGCGCCTAAGTCTTAGTATCATATAAGCCGTGAGGCTGATCGAGGTCGGGTCCACCGGCGGGGTCCTGCACGGCTTGACGGTCGTGCCGCGCGAGGGCGGGCGGACCCTGGTGCGCGCCGTCCTGGAGAAGTCCCTCGGACTCCTCCTCGCCTCCAGACCCCTGCGCTTGCGGGTGACCTTGCGCGGCAGCGGGTTGTGGGGGCGCCGCGGCCTCTGGCTGGCCCCGCTCCGTGAGCTCCACCGCGCCGCGCTGGAGCAGGGGCGGGAGCTTTCCCTCAGCTTCGATACCCCCGAGCCGGTGCCCGCGGGGCTGCTCCGGTCCCTCCGCGAGCTGGAAGCCGAGGTCGTGGTCCGGGCCGGTCCCCGGGAGGGACCCGGGCTGGCGCGCAGCGCGGCCCAACTGCGGCGCCTCCGGGCCGCGGGCGTCCTGGGCGTGTTCGAAGCCGTGCTCGGACCGCGCGACCTCCCGGCGCTGCGGCCCCGCCTCAAGGCGCTGGAAGCCCTGGCTCCGGCCAAGGTGCGCCTGCGCCTGGAGCTCGGCGTCCTCTGGCCGCCGGGCTCCGAGGGGAAGCTCCGTGCCGGCCTGTCGGAATGGCTGGGCGGGCTCAATCAGAAGCACGGGGACCGGCCCCAGCCGCTCGACGTGCTCAATCTCTACGAGGACCCGGTGCCGGAGCTCCTGGCCAACGAGCTCCGGCTGGGTCCGGACGGAGCGCTGGTCTGGAGGCCCGCCCATGGCGACGGTCCCTGGCCGGGCCTCCGCGCGGCTTTCCCGGCGGTCGCGGCGCGCGGCCTCGACGGGCTGGACGCCCTGTTCCGGAGCCCGGGGGAACGGCTTGCCCGCGCGAACGCGGCCCTCACCGGGGCGGCCCGGGGCCTCTGGCTCAACAACGTGCATCTGGCCCTGAGCCTCTGCGCCTTCTTCAAGAAGCCTATCCGCGGGTTCCATGACCGCTCCGAGAACCCGGCCATCAAGCGCGGGCTGCTATTGGCCGATTTCCGCGGGCAGGACCGCTTCCTGCGCCTGCGCCTGCCGGACCTGGACCGCATGTTCTATTTCCTGCGCTCCGGCTGCCTGCTGGACTGCATCTTCTGCAAGGCCAAGGTGGCGGACCCCGGGCAGAGCTTCGACGAGGTGGAGGCCGCGATGCGGCAGAACCTCAAGGTGGGGCGGACCCGGGTCGCCCTCCTGGGCAACGAGCCGCTCCTGCATCCCCGCATACTGGACATCCTGCGCCTCTGCCGCCGCTGCGGCTTCCGGGAGGTGGAGGTCATGACTTCCGGGACGCTCCTGGCCGACGCGGGCTTCGCGCGCCGGCTGGTGGAGGCCGGCGCCACGTCCTTCCCCATCCCCGTGTACTCCAGCGACCCCGACGAGCACGACGCCCTGACCCGCCGCCCCGGGAGCTTCCGCGACGTGGTGGCGGGTATCGTGAACCTGCGCCGCGTGGGCGGGGCGGAGGTCTATCTCCACACCAATCTGATGAAGCAGAACCTGCGCTCCGTCGCCAAGCTGGAGCGCTGGGCGCTCCAGGAGATGAAGCTCCCCTTCAGCATCCTCCCGCTCCGGCCCAAGGACCCCGACAGCATGAACCTGCCCTACGCGGACCTGGCCCCCTCCTACGAGCAGATCCTGCGCGAGGTGCGGTCCCGGTCCCTGGCCGCCTTCCCGGTCTGCATCCAGCGGCGGGTGCCGCGGCCCGGGGACCGCGGTCCCCGGGGCGGCGCCGTCAACCTCCCGCGGAGGGGGCAGCGTTCGCCGGTCATCGCCGGCGCCAGGATCGCGGATTCCATCAAGCTCTACATCCTCCACCAGAGTTTTGTGAAGCCCGAGACCTGCCTGGGCTGCCCCCATTATCCGCATTGCGTGGGGACTTTCCGGGAGCAGCTCGCGGCGTATCCCGCGGACCAGGAGCTCCTGCGGCCATGACGGGCCGGGAGCCCCCTTTCCGCGTGTTGTTGGGCATCCCCTCGGCGGACACCGACTTCGACTGGCGGCTGCCCCTGGCCATGCTCAAGGCCTACGCCCAGTCCCGGCCGGGGCTGGGCTCCGACCGCGTGGAGATCGGTATCTCGGAGTGGGTCCAGACCCAGACCCCGCCGGAGGCCATCGCGGCCGAGGTCCTGGCCGGGGAGCCCGGGCTGGTCGGCCTGACCTGCTACGCATCGAACGTCAAGACGGTGGGGGAGGTCGCCGCCATCGTCAAGCGCCGCGCCCCGGGGACGCTGGTCGTGCTCGGAGGTCCGGAGGTCTCCCCGGACCCGGCGGGAGCCCTGGGCCGGCTTCCGGCGGACGCCGTCGTGTTCGGGGAAGGCGAGCTCACCTTCGCGGAGCTGCTGGGCAAGGCCATGACGGGCGGCAGCCTCGCCGGCGTGCCGGGGCTCGCCTATCGCGCGGCGGACGGACCCGTCGCCAACCCGCCGCGCCCCCCCGCGGACCTGGAGACGCTCCCCTCTCCGTATCTGAGCGGCATCCTGCGGGTCGACCGGCAGCGCCGGGAATGCATGGTGCTCGAGACCGCGCGCGGCTGCCCGTTCGACTGCGCCTTCTGCTCCTGGCCGGGGAAAGGCGGCAAGGTGCGCTATTTCCCCGAGGAGCGCGTTCGGCAGGAGGTGCGCGGCGCGGTGGCGCAGGGCGGCGGGATCCGCTTGTGCCTGGCGGACGCCGACCTGTTCCTCGATCGCGCCCGGGCCAAGCGCATCCTGCGCATCTTCCGCGAGGAGGACCCGCGGGACACCCTGCAGTTCGAGTTCCTGACCAATCCCGGCCATTTCGACGCGGAGCTCGCCGCTCTCGCGGACAAGCGCGGCTTCAACATCACGGCCGGGCTGCAGTCCACCAACAAGGCGGTATTCCGGGAAGCCCGGCGGCGCTGCGACCTGCCCGCGTTCACGCGGGGCGTGCGGTTGCTGCGGCGCCGCGCGCCCAAGGCCCAGGTGGGCATCGAGCTGATCCTGGGCATGCCCGGGGACACCCCGGAGGGCTACCGCGAGACGCTGGAGTGGGTCCTGGAGCAGGGCTTCGACTATTGCCGCGCGTTCCATCTCATGGTGCTGCCCGGGACCGCCTTCATGCGTTCGGCGCGGCGTCTGGGCCTGCGCTGGGCCGCGCAGGCGCCCTATCTCGTGGAGGCCACCCCCACCTTCCCGGCGGCGGCGTTCCGCGGCGCCCGGCGGGCGGTGCACCGGTCCTCGCTCCTGATGAACCTCTGGCCGGTGCGCGACGCGCTGCTGGCCCTGCGCCCGGCCTCCGGTGCGGGGCGCGGGAACCTGGTCCGCGCCTGCGAGGACGCCGCGCGCTGGCTGGAGGCGCGCCGGGTCTATCCGTTCGAAGCGGAGCACGCGAAGCTGGAAGCGCGGATGCTCAAGGAGCGGCTGGCCTTCATCGAGCGCCCCGAGGAGGTCCTCACCCCCCGGGAGCGGGCGGCCCTCCTCTCCGGGTTCGCGCGTTGGGCACGGCAGCGCCTGGTGCGCGCGCCGGCCCGGCTCCGGGAGAGGATGGAGCGCTTCCTGCGCATGGCACTGCATCGCGTGCTCTGGCGGGAGGCGGCTTTCGACGCCGCCCTGTCCCGCTTCATGAAGGAGGGGGCGGCGGCTCCGTCCGGCGGGGGGGCCCTGCTGGTGTGCTGGGCGAGGGACGTGGACCGCCACGTGCGGCTGGAGAATTTCCAGGGGGTCGTGCTCCTGACGGAGGAGGAGCGAGACCTCAACCCCGTCCTGGGCTCCCCGCTCCCCCTGCGGCACGTGGTCCGGGTCCGGACGGAGCCCGGGAAGGACCCGCGCTCCGAGCTATGGGGCGAGGGCTGCTCGCGCGTCGTGTTCTCGCAGACCTTCTCCTTCCTGCCGGCTCCGGCGCGGTCCGCTTGGCTGAAGCGGCTCCGGCGCCGCTGCGCGCCCGGCTGCCGCCTGCTCATCCTCGACGACATGCTGGGCTGGAGCCCGCTGGACCCCGCTCTCGGTCCCGAACCGCGTTCCCCCGAGGACGCGGCCGCGGCCGCGGGCGGGGCGCTCTCCGCCTCGGGCTGGGAGCCCGTCGCCCCTCCCGAGCGGTCGATGTCCCCCAACGGGGTGGCCTGGTACCGGCTGGAGGGGAAGGCGGCATGAAGCCGGGGCGCCTCCTCCGGACGTCCTTGGTCGCATTGTCCCCGGATAACGCGTACGGCGGGATGCTGCCCCTGGGCTACCTCAAGGCGTACGCCGGTTCGCGGCCCGGGTCCGGGCCCGAGCGCTGTCCCATCACCATCCAGGAGCATGTGCTCGGGGCGCGCCCCGCGGCCGCGATCGCGGAGAGCATCCTGGAGGGAAAGCCGGACCTCGTGGGCTTCTCCTGCTATTTCTGGAACGCGGGGACCATCGGCGAACTGGTGCCTCTCCTGCGCGCGGCTTCGCCCCGGCTGCGCGTCGTGCTCGGCGGGCCCGAGGTGTCGGCGGACCCCGGGCGCTGGCTGACCAGCCACGACGCGGATTTCGTCGTTTTCGGCGAAGGCGAGGCCGCCTTCGCCGAGCTCCTGCGCCGCCTCTGCGCGGGACTGCCCGCGCAGGACATCCTCGGGCTGGCGGCCCGCGGCGGGAGCCGGGCCGCGGTCAACGCGCCGCGACCCCCCATCGCGGAGCTCGATTCCATCCCTTCGCCCTATCTCCAGGGGATCATCCGTTTCGCGGATTTCGCCTTCGACGGGGGGGTGATCGAGACCACGCGGGGCTGCCCCTTCTCCTGCGCGTTCTGCGCCTGGCTGGGCACTCGCGGGCGGATGCGCTACTTCTCGGAAGCCCGGGTCCGGGCCGAGATCCGCGCCATCGCGGCGCAGACCCGGGGCACCCGGCTCTTCGTCGCGGACGCGGACCTATTCATGAACCGGACGCGGGCCAAGGCCATCCTGAAGGCGTTCCACGAGGAGGATCCGGGCGGCGTCCTGCAGTTCCATTTCGAGACCAACTACGGCTACATGGACGCGGAGCTCGCCCGCCTCTGCAACCGCTCCGGCTTCCTGTTCCGGGGCGCCCTGGAATCGACGACGCCCGAGGCCCTGCGCGCCGCCAACCGGGTCTTCAGCGTGGAGCGTTTCGGGGCCGGGATCCGGCTCCTCCAGCGGCACGCCCCGCTGTGCACCGTCGGGGTCGAGCTCATGCTGGGCATGCCCGGAGACACGCTCGACGGGTTCCGGCGCAGCCTCGATTGGACCCTGCGCACGGCCGCCGACGAGGTCTACGTTTACCGGCTGGCCGTGCTGCCGGGGACGACCTATCACCGCGAATCCGCCCGCCACGGCCTGCGCTGGGATCCGGAGCCGCCCCACTGGGTCCTCGCCACCGCTACCTTCTCCGAGGCGGACCTCCTGGAGGCCCGCAAGCTCCTGCAGCGGGTCGCCTTCGTCTTCAACCTGTGGGCCTTGCGCGCGGTCCTGGAAGGCATGCAGGGCCGTCTCGACGAGGCGGGCACGGGGCCGACCGAGGCCTGCCGCGAGCTGACCGACGCCGTGGCTGCGGGGCGTCCGTTCGAGCGGGGATTCGCGGAGTGGAACCGCGGCCGCTCGGAAGGGGTGTTCCTGCCTTCCGGCAACTGGAACACCGACGAGCTGCCCGTCCCCCGGCGGATCGCGGCCCTGAAAGCCGCGCGCCGCTGGGCGCTCTCCCGGCTCAAGGAGCGGGACCCGGTCCTCGCGGGCGCGGCGGCCCGCTTCCTCGACGCGGCGGCCGGGCGCGCGCGGTGGGAAGCGGCTTCCCGGGGTACGGAGATCGCGGAATTCCTCAACCAGGACCGGGGGGAGCCGCTGCCTCCGGGCGGGACCCTGCTCCTGTGCTGGGCGCGCGACCGCGAACTCCTGGTACGCCGGCGGGACGTCCAGGGCCTGGTCCTGCTTTCGGAAGACAAGCACGACCTCGATCCCGGACTGCTGCGGTCGCCCCTCGTCAAGGACGCGGTGCGGGTGGGCCTGCGCCCCCGTTCGCTGGTCCGGCCGGAGCGCTGGGGACAGGGCTACTCCCGCATCCTGGCCGCCAACATCTACAGCTATCTCCCCGGGCAGGAGGCGGTCCCCTGGCTCGCGGTCCTGCGCCGGGCCTGTCCCGCCGGAGCCCGGCTCATGATCCTGGATTCCCTGCAGGGGCGGTATCCGCTGGAGGTCGCGGCCGAGCCGGAGCGGACGCGCCGGGAGCGGCTGGCCGGCCTCCGGAAGGACCTGCTCTCGGCTGGCTGGACGATACGGACCGCGCCGCGCACGGTCTCCCGCGCCGGCGGGATCCCGTGGACTCTCGTGGAGTGCCGCGGCCCAGGGGCCGCGGTCCCCGGGGCGGCGCCGTCTTCCTCCCGCGGAGGGGGCCGGGCGTCATGAAGCGGCGCCCGCCGCTGCGCGTGCTGCTGGCCGCGCTCTCGGCGAACGCCGACTACGAGGGCGGGCTGGCCCTGGCGTGCCTGAAGGCCTACGCGGAGGGCTGCCGGAAGCCGCGGCGCGGCCGCGCGGAGGTGTCCTTGCGGGAGTGGATCGTCGGGTCCGCGAGCGCGAAGACGCTGGCCGGCCGGATCGCGGCCGAGAAGCCGGACCTCGTGGGATTCTCCTGCTACGCCTGGAACGTCGCGGAGGTGCGCCGGGTCGTGCGCGCTCTCCGAGCCGCGGCCCCGGGGGTCCTCATCCTGGTGGGCGGGCCGGAGGCGTCCTCGGACCCGGCGGCCTGGATCATGGAGCGCGGCGCGGATCTCGTGGTTTGCGGCGAGGGGGAGGCGACGTTCGCCGAACTCCTCGACCGGGCCGCGGTCCCTGGGCCGCGGTCCCTGGGCCGCGGCGCCGGCTTCGCGGGCGTCGCGGGCCTGGCCTTCCGCTCGCGGGGCCGCGCGGTCGTCAATCCGCCGCGCCCTCCGCTGCGCGACCTGGACCGCCTGCCCTCTCCCTGCGGCCTGACGGGCGCGGGGCGGCGGGAATGGACCGTGCTCGAGACCGCGCGCGGCTGCCCTTTCGACTGCGCGTTCTGCGCCTGGCCCGGGAAGGGTTCGCGGGTCCGGCGATTCTCCCCGGCGCGCATCCGCGCCGACATCCGGTTGCTGCTGCGGACCGGGGCGAAGAAGGTCCTGGTCGCCGACGCCGACATCTTCCAGGACCGCGCCGCCGGGGCCCGGCTTCTGCGGCTCATCCGGCGCGAGGACCCCGCAGGCAGGCTCGGCTTCGAATTCGAGACCAACCCGGAGCACATCGACCGGGTCGGGGCGCGGCTGGCGGACCGCCCGGCCTTCTCGTTCAAGGCGGCGCTCCAGTCCGCCAACCCGGCCGCCTTCTTCCCCTGCAACCGCCGCTTCGACCTCGGGAAGGCCGCGCGCGGCTTGCGCCTGCTGCGGCGGGAAGCCCCCAGCGCGCGCATCAAGACCCAGCTGGTGCTCGGCCTGCCGGGAGACACGTTGGCGGGTTTCCGCCGCAGTCTCGATTGGGTCTGGTCCCAGGGCGTCGACACCTGCGAGGTCTATCACCTCATGGTCCTGCCCGGCACGCCCTTCGCCCGGGACTGTGGGCGGCACGGCTTGCGCTGGCAGAAGGAGCCTCCCTACCTCGTGACCTCCACCGACGGCTTCTCCGCGGCCGACATCCGCGCGGCCCGGAGGCTCCTCTTCGACGCGGTCTTCCTCCTGGGGCTGGGGCCGGTCCGGCTGGTCCTGGATGAGGCGGCGGAGGCCCGGAAGGAGGGCTCGGTCACGCGCCTGTGCTCGGAGCTGGCGGACTGGCTCGAAACGGAGGGCGACTTCTCCCCGCGCCGGCTGTTCGAGACGATCGAGTCCTCGCGTCCGCCCAACGAACTCCTGCCTTTCCAGGAATGGCCCGCCCGCCGCGTGTCCCTGCGCGACCGGCTGGCCATCCTGCGCGGCGCCGCGCGCTGGGCCGCGTCCCGCTTCGGCTCCGCCGGGGAGCCCGCGCGCGTCCTGGAGGCCGCGGTGAACCGCGCGCTCTTCACCGGCGTCTGCCGGAACCCCGCCTTGGCCCGCAGTCTGCGGGGAGCGGGCGGCGGACCCACCCTCCTTTTCTGCTGGGCCCGGGATTCCCACCTGCAGGCCGGCCTGGAGGGGGTGGCGGGGTTGGTGCTCCTGTCCGAAGACCCCCACGACACGCGTCACGTGCTGGGCTCCCCGCTCCCCGTGCGCGGGATACTCCGCATGGGGAGGCGTGCTCCCCTGCCGCGGCCGGCGGATTGGGGCGGGGGCTACCGGCGGGTCGTCTTCGCGAACGCCCTGAGCGGCTTGCCGGGGGATGCCGGGGCCTGGCTCGCCGGACTGCGGCGGCGCTGCCGGCCCGGGGCCCGTCTCACGATCCTCGACGATTTCCGCGGCCGCCCGGTCTCGGCCGTCATGGCGGACCTCCGGAAAGGGGGCTGGCGGCCGGACCCCCCCCGCCGGGCGTTCGGCTCCGGGAGCGCGACCTGGTCCCGGCTGGAAGGGTCGGCCCCATGAGGAAGACCGCGCCGGGGGAGCTGTATCGCGACTGCGCCGGGGACCGGCTCGACCTGGAGGAGGCGTTCGGGCTGTTCCTGCATCTCCTGCCCGTCCGCGGTTTCGGCGAGGGCGAGGTCCTGAGCGTGTGGCGGAGCCACGCCGAGCGCCTGCGCCGCGATCCCCGGGGCGCGCGGCTCAACGTCTACCTGCATCTCCCTTTCTGCCGCAGCCTGTGCCGGTATTGCGACATCCAGCGCGAGCGCATGAGGTCGGCGGCGCAGGTCGACGCCTACCTGGTGGGATTGACGGCCCGGCTGCGCCGCGCGGGGGACGCGCTCCGCGGCCTCGAAGTGCACAGCATGGCGCTGGGCGGCGGCACCCCGACCCTGCTCTCGGAGCGCCAGCTGGCGAGGCTCATGGAGGCTTTCCACTCCTCGTTCCGGCTCTCCCGGGACGCGGTGGCGACCTTCGAGCTCAATCCCCGCGGCGCCTCGGCGCGCAAGCTCCGCTTGGCCCGGGAGCTCGGCTTCACCCGGGCCAGCATGGGGGTCCAGACCTTCGACCCGTCTTTGCTGCGCAGCGTGGACCGCGGCTACCAGGACCGGGCTCTGGTGGCCCGGGCCGTGGCGGCCGTGCGCGCGGCGGGCTTCCCCGACGGGTTCAACATCGACCTGCTGGCCGGCCTGGCCGGGCAGGGTCCCCGCGACCTATGCGATTCCTTCGCGGCCGCCGCCCGGTTCGCGCCCGCCCAGATCCAGGTCAACTTGTTCCGTCCCACCGCGCCCTATCTCGAAGGCTTGCCGCCCGGAGGGGCCGCCCGGCTGGAGCGGCGTCTCTTGGGCCTGTTCGAGGGGCTGGCGCGCCGGCTTCCGCCGTTCGCGGCGGCCCGGGGCTATCGCTTCCGTCCTCTGCTGGGGGTCGCCCGCCCGATGGCGACAGACTCGGACTGGTGCTTCTCGGTGGAGTCCCCCGGCGCGCGCCCGACCGCCCATTACTACGGTCGCGAAGACGAAGATGACCCGCGGCTCCCGCTGAGCCCGCACTCGGTCCTCGCCCTCGGTCCAGCCGCGCGCTCGCGCATCGCGGGCCGGCTCTTCTATTGGGAGGAAGGGCCTGCGGGCTATCGGGGCCATGAGATGGGAGCGGACTGCCTGGCGTTCTGGGAGCGCGCGCTGCGCGCCCGGAACGGGACGCGGGCCGCCCCGTTTTCCGAGGGAGTCTGCCTCTGCCAGAGCGGAGCGGGGGTTCCGCGGCCCGCGGGGCTCGATTTCTCCCACACCTGCGAATTCGAGGTCCCGGTCTCCATCGACGGCGAACGCCGCATCCTGCGTTTGGAACGCGTGCGTCCGGGCCAGCGCTATCTCCGGGAGTCGGGACGGGTCGGCCTGCAGCTGGTCTCCGAAGCCGGGGCTCCGGAGCCCGGCTCGGCCGCGCTCCTGCGGCTCGTCGGCGGGGTCTTCGGGGGAGTGGGCCGGCGCGCGGAGGACCGCTGCATGGCATCCTTCACCGCGCTGTTCGCGCGGACCCTGCGGCTCTGGGCCGAGCGCGGGGACCGGAAGCTCCAGGTGGGGGGCGCGTCGGTGCGCTCGCGCATACCGGCCCGCAACTGGAAGTATTCGCTATGAAGACGGCCCTCGTGTCGCTGCTGCCGCGGGAGGAGCGGGCCAACGCTCTGGGCCTGGGCTATCTCAAGGCCTACGCGGAGTCGCAGCCGGACCTGGGCGCGGTGGAGCTGTCCATCGTCGACGAATCCATGGAGGACGACCTGGACGCCCTGGCGCGGCGGCTGGAGGCCGCGGGCGCGGACGCCGCGGGACTCCATTGCCAGCTCTGCAACGAGGAGGCCGTCGTCCGCCTGGCCGCGCTCCTGCGCGCGCGCATCCCCGGCATCCATCTCGTCCTGGGCGGCCAGGAGGCGTCGCTCCATCCGGAGCGCCTGCTCCGCCGCACGGGCGCGGAGGCCGTGGTCGTGGGCGAGGGGGAGGAGACCTTCGCCGGCGTCCTGCGCGCGTGGCTCGGCCGCGGCGCTCTCGAGGACGTGGCCGGTCTGGTCCTGCGCCGCGGCCGGAGGACGCTGCGGACCGCCGGGCGCACGCCGATCCGCGACCTGAAGACCCTGCCGTCCCCCTATCTGTCCGGACCCCTGCCCCAAGCCTGGGCCGGAATGGGCCGGGCGGCCATCGAGACCACCCGGGGCTGCCCCTACGCGTGCGCCTTCTGTTCCTGGCCCAACGGCGTCCGGCCGCGGCACTTTCCCCTGGAGCGGGTCGCGGCCGAGCTCCGGGCCATCCTGCGCATGGATCCCCGGACGCTGGTGCATTTCGCCGATCCCGACCTGTTCCTCCACCGGGAGCGCGCCGCCGCGGTCCTGCGCGCGATCCGCGCCGCCGATCCCCGGCAGGAGGCGCGCTTCTGGTTCAACGCCTATTTCGGGAACATCGACGCCAAGCTCGCCGGCCTCTGCGACCACCGCGGGTTCATCCTGGAAGGCGGGGTGCAGTCCGTGAACCCGAAGGCCCTGCGCGCGGCCGGCCGCCGTTTCGACGAGGCGGCGGTGCGCCGGGGCGTCGACCTCCTAAAGCGCAAGGCTCCGAAGGCCCGGCTCTCGATACAGCTCATACTCGGCCTGCCCGGCGACGACCTGCGGGGCTACCGGCGCAGCCTGGAGTGGATGTCCGCGCTGGACGTCCCCGAGGCGCAGGTCTTCCCCATGCAGCTCTTCCCCGGGACCGAGTTCCATCGCCGGCGCCGGGAGTTGGGCATCCGCGCCGACGCGGAGCCTCCCTACAGCGTCCGCTCGACGAGGACCTTTTCGGCGGCCGAACTGCGCGACGGGCGCCGAACTGCCCTTCGTTTGAGTTTCTTCCGCCGGCATCCCGCGGCCTGGGACGCGCTGCGCCGGGGCGGCGGCCCGCTCTGGGCGGCGGCGTCCTCTTTGTCCGATTTCCTGGAAGCCCGGGGGATCCCCATGGAGCGCTCCCTGGCCGAGTGGGAGCGCGGCGCGCTCCAATATCTGACGCCCCTGGCCGCGGGCCCGGACCCGGTGCCCGCCGAGCGGGTGGCGGAGGGGGCCCGCGCCTGGCTCGCCGCGAACGCGCGCGGCGGGGTCGCGCGTCGTTGTCGGGTTCGAACGACAACGGCGCTTGGAAAACAAACACCCAGACGAACAGACGGACATTATTGATGAAGCTCTATAACATCGGCTTCGGCGGTCGCGGGCCTCGAACAGTATCGACTGTGCCCGGGCACAGTGCCGTCGGCGCCCGCAAGACTGCGCGCCGTCGAGCCTGCCGATGAGCGCCCCGGACGCCGTGCTCGTCTTCCCGCCCCTCAACATACTCGTCACCCATCCCGAGCTCGGCATCCCGCAGCTGACCGCGAACCTCCGCAAGCACGGGCGCACCGTCGCGCAGGCCGACGCCAACATGGAGTTCATGTATCGCCATCTGTGCCGGCCCCAGGTCCTGGAGCGCTGCTTCCGGGAGTTGGCCTGGCGCGGCCCGCGCGGAGATTTCCTGGACCGCGCGGCCCGGGCCATGAACGCGGCCAAGCCCGCGCCGCTGCGGCTCAAGCTGGGGCGCTCTCCGTCCCGGGAACTCTATCGCCGCGCCGCGCGCGAGAACCTCTTCTCGAACGTGAAGGAGACCGTCCCCCTGCCGGAGCTGCCGGAGGCCCTGCGGCCGCTGGCCGAGCCCGGGGCCTGGCGCGGTTTCGTCGAACTCCTGGACGCCGTGACCTTCCGCCCGCCGTCCTGGTCGGCGGAGGACGTCGCGGCCCTGTCCCGCGAGCGCTTCCCCGTGCTGGAGGAGTTCTACGCGGGATTCCTGGACCGGGTCCTGGCGCGGGGAGCCCCGAAGGTGTTCGGGGTGACGCTCTGCTCCGCCTCCCAGCTGATCCCGGCCCTGGTCCTGGCGCGCCTGGCGCGGGAGCGGGCCCCCTCCAGCCGGATCGTGGCGGGCGGGGTCTGGTGCACGGCGGCGGGCGAGCTCCTGCCCGGGTTCGCCGCCTTCTTCGAACGGTTCGACGCCGCGGTGCTGCACGAGGGGGAGCTCCCGCTCCTGGAGATCCTGGACCGGGTCGATTCCGGCCGAGGTCTGGAAGGGATCGGCGGGGTCGTCCTGCGCGGCCGGGCTCCGGAGCCTCCGGCCGCTCCCATCCCTCTCGAGGCGCTGGAGTTCCCGGTCTATGACGGCCTGCCCATGGACCTCTATCCCATGCCGACGCTCGCGGTCCGCCTGACCCGCGGCTGCCATTGGGCGCAATGCACCTTCTGCTATCACGTCTTCCCCGGCTACACGGAGCTGCATTCCACGCCCAAGGAGGGGGTCTCGGACCGCCATCTGTCGCGCATCCTGGACCACATGGACGAGATGCACCGCCTCTACGGGCGCACTCATTTCACCCTCTCCGACAACGGAGCGCCGGGAGCGGTGCTGCGGCGCTTCGCCCGGTCCCTGCGCGAGCGCGGCTCGGCCTACACCTGGGAATCCCTGGCCCGGTTCGACGCGGGGCTGGACGAGGCGCATTTCCGGGACCTGGCCGCCTCCGGCTGCAAGGAGCTCTTCTTCGGCCTGGAGACGGTGACCAAGGGCGAGCTGGACGCCTTCTCCAAGGGCATCGAGCTCGAGCCGGCCGACGCGCAGCTGCGGTCCTGCTGGCGCTCCGGCATCGCGCCCTTCGTCTTCCTGCTCTGCCACCCGCTCCAGCCGCGGGAATCGTTCCACGACACCCTGCGCTGGGTCTCGGAGCGCGCGGAGACCATCTACAAGGTCATCCTGTTCCGCTTCTGCCTGGCGCGGTTCACGCGCGCCTTCCTCCGCCGCGCCGAGCTCGGACTCCGCCTGCCCGCGGGGGCCGAGGGCTGGCTGGACCCGTTCAACGTGCCCTACCGCGCCCCCGGGGAGCTGGCCATCGACGATTTCATCCGCGAGGCCGAGGCCTTCGAGGCCGCGCACCTGAGCCTGCGCTACTCCGCCTCCGTCGCGCCCTCGGCCTCGACCACGGGCGGGCTGGCCCGGCTGGGTCTGACCGTCTGGGGGCGCTGGCCCACGCCGCGCTCCGGAGGACCCGAGGCATGAAGGTCGTGCTGGTCTACCTGGAGAGCTTCTGGACGCGGACGGACGGGGGTGAAGACCGCTACCGCTGCGTGCGGCTGTCCGCGGACGGCGCGCTGGGGATCGGCTGCCTGCGCGCTTTCGCGGAGGCGGATCCAGCGCTCGCCCGGCGCGTGGAGCTGCGCACCCTCCTCATCCCCGACGGAGGGAGCGACGCGCAGGCCGCGGCGGAGATCCTGCGCGGCGCCCCGGACCTCGTCGGTTTCACCTGCACCCTCTGGAACTCCGAACGCGTCCGGCGCGTGTGTGACGCGCTCGGCGCCAGGGGGCGCAAGCCCCTCGTGGTGCTGGGCGGGCCGGATATCCCGAGGGATTCCGCGGCCCTGAGCGCGCTGCTGGCCGGGATCCCGGCGGCCGATTTCCTGGTCCGCGGGGAGGGAGAGATCGCCTTCCGCGACCTCCTGCGGGCGCTGCTGCGCAAGAAGGCTCCGGTCTCGGTCCCGGGTCTGGCGTTCCGGCAGGGGGACGGGGTCGTGGTCGGGCCCCCGGCCGCGCCCGTCGTCGAGCTCGGGGACATCCCGGCGCCGTACGCATCCGGCGCGCTGAGCATCCGGCCGGGAGCCATGGGCATGCTCACCCTGGAGACCGCCCGCGGCTGTCCGTTCCGCTGCTCCTATTGCGATTATCACGCCGGCCGCCATCGTGTTCGGCGCTTCCCCCCGGAGCGCCTGCGGCGGGACCTGGAGGCCGTGCGGCGCTCCGGTTTCCAGGGCTGCGTCTATCTCACCGACCCGAGCCTGAACGCCGCGCGGGACCGCGGCGCCGCCGTCTTCCGCCTGCTCCGGGACCTGCCCAATCCCGTGCACATGGAGCTCACTCCCGGGGATTTCACGCCGGGGTCCATCCGCGCCATCGCGGCCATGGCGGCCCCCTCATTGGCGATCGGGATACAGTCGACGTCTCCCGAAGCGCTCGCGGCCGTCGGGCGGCCCTGCGATCTCCGCAAGAGCGCGCGGAACATCGCCGCCCTGCTCTCCCATCCCAACGTCAGCGTCGAGCTGGAGCTGCTCCTGGGCCTCCCCGGGGAAAGCTACGCGTCCTTCCGCGGCAGCATCGATTGGGTGCTGTCCTTCTCCCCGCGGCGGCCGCACCTGACCGTTTTCGACCTCGTGCTGCTGCCCAACTCCCCGCTGGCGTCCAGCCGGGGGGACTTCGGGCTGGAGGCGGACGCGGCGGGGCTGGTGACCGGCTGCCGCGGTTTCCCGGAGCGGGACCTGGCGCGCGCGAGCTGGCTGGTCGCGGCCTATTCGCACCTGCGTTCGGACCCGGAGCGCTGGAGCGCTTTCGAACGCGCGGCCGGGGCGTCCGCCCGGCGGCCTTCCGCGCTTTTGGAGGACGAGGTCCGGCGCCTGCGGGCCGAGGGGCGCATCCCGGACATCCGCGTCGTGGGCCAGGGTGGCCGGCGGCTCGCGGACTGGGCGCCGCGGGTCCATCGCTGGATCGAATCCCGCGCCGCCGGGGAAGACGTCGGGACCTATCCGAGGTGGTGGTAGGGTGAGGGTAGCCTTCTCCTATATCGAGACCTTCTGGCCTCATGCGCGCGCGCGCGGGGCGGAGGACCGCTACGGCTGCGTGCGGCTGCTCGCGGACCTGCCGCTGGGCCTGGGCTCCGTCCGCGCCTACGCGCAGGCCGTTCCCGGGCTCGCCGGGAGATGCGTCATGGAGAACCGCGTCTTCACAGACGGCGTCCGGGGGCCCGCGGCGGCCGCCGCGCTGCTGCGCACCCGCCCGGACGTCGCGGCCTTCGGCTGCTACCTATGGAACCTGAACGCGGTCCTGCGCGCCTGCAAGGCGCTGAAGGCCCGGCAGCCCGGGGTCCGCGTGGTCCTGGGAGGGCCGGAGGTGCCGCGCGACCCCGCCCGCCTGCGCGATTTCCTGCGCGGGCACTCCTTCGTGGATTGCGCGATCCCCGGGGAGGGGGAAGTCCCCTTCGCGGGGCTCCTGGAGGCCTGGCTGGACGGCACGGCGGCGGAGTCCGTTCCCGGTCTCGCGCTGCGCCGCGGAAACTCGGCGCTGTGGACCGGAGCCGCGCGCGAGGTCTCCGACCTGGGCGCCCTCCCATCGCCGTACCTTTCCGGCGCGGTCTCCGTCCGTCCGGGCGCGGTGGGGATGGTCTGCCTGGAGACGTCCCGCGGCTGCGCCGGGGCCTGCGTCTACTGCGACTACCACGCCGGGCGGCATACGGTGCGGACCTTCGCTCTGGACCGTCTGCGGGGGGAGGTCTCGGCGCTGCGGCGCGCCGGCTTCGCGGGGACCGTCTACCTCACCGACCCTACCCTGAACGCGGACCAGGACCGGGCGCGCCGGGTGCTCGAGGTCTTCCGGGACTGGAACGGGGTGCTGTACCTGGAGCTCAGCCCGGAGTTCCTCGACCCCGGGACCGTCGCGGCCCTGGGGCGGGTGCCGCGGGTCATGCTGGCCCTGGGGATACAATCCACCCATGCCCCGACCTTGCGCAGCGTCGGCCGTCCCTTGGACCTCGAGCGGTCGGCGCGGAACATCCGCAGCCTGATCGCTCATCCCAACGTCCGCGTCGAATTGGAGCTCATTCTCGGCCTGCCGGGGGACGATTACGACTCCTTCCGGGAAAGCGTGGGCTGGGCGCTCCGCTTCTCGCCGGCCGCGCAGATCACCTTCTTCGACCTCGTCGTGCTTCCCAACGCCCCCCTGGCCCGCATGCTGGACCGCTTCGGGATCGAGACGGATCCGGAAGGGCTGGTGCGGAGCACCCGTTCTTTCAGCGCCGGCGACCTGGTCCGCGCGAGCCGCCTGGCGGCCGCCTACTGCCGCCTGCGTTCCGAGCCGGAGCGCTGGGCGGCTTTCGCCGCGGCAGCGGGTTCCGGCGGGTCCCCTCCAGCGCTCCTGGAGGCGGAGGCGGCTCGGCTCCTGGCGGAGGGGGCCTTGCCGGAGGGGAGGCTGGTGGGCCAGGGCGGGCGGAGGCTCCCGGGCCGCCCGCAGCGAGCCAAGCGCTGGTTCGACGTCGCCGGGGGGGAGCGCGACGTGGGGGCCGAGGGCCGCTGGTGGTGACCCCGGGGACCCGCTGGAGTGCCCTTGACGCGGACACGCTTTACTGTTAACATTTGAACAAGTATTCAAGTGTCTGCGGAGCTGACCTCATGCTCGCCCGATTCCCGCTCGAACTCTGGACCATCCTGACCGAACTCGCGCCTTACCTCTTCCTGGGCGCCGCCATCGCGACCCTCCTCAAGCACTCCCTCCCCGCCGACGTCATCCTCCGGCAGATCGGGACCCCCGGGCTGGCCAGCGTGGTCAAGAGCGTCTTCCTGGGCGTGCCCATGCCGCTGTGCTCCTGCGGGGTCATCCCGACGGCCATCGGGCTCCGCAAGAGCGGCGCCACCAACGGCGCGGTCGTGGGATTCATGATCAGCACCCCGCAGACCGGGGCCGACAGCCTCCTCATCACCGCCTCCTTCCTGGGCTGGCCCATGGCCCTCTACATGATGGCAGTCACCTTCGTCTCGGGTCTGGCGGGGGGCTTCCTCACCCACTGGTTCGCTCCCCGTGCCCGGGGCGCGGGACAGCTCCCGGAGGCGGAGCCCGCCGCCTGTCCGCGCAGCGAGCCGCCCCTGCCGGCCTGGCGGCGCTGGTACCGCTACGGCGTTTCGGAGCTCATCGGCGACGTCTACCGCTACCTGCTCGTCGGCATCCTGGTCTCGGCCGCGCTCAATCTGGCCGTGCCCCCGGACTACCTCGCCGCCTTCCCAGCTCTGGGCGGCGCCCTGGGGATGCTGGCGGTCCTGGTCGCGGCCGTGCCTATGTACGTCTGCTCCAACGGCTCCGTCCCCATCGCGGCGTCTTTGGTCCGGGCGGGCCTGCCGGCCGGCTCCGCGCTGGTCTTCCTGATGGCGGGTCCCGCGACGAACGTGTCCACTATCGGAGCCGTCTACCGGGTGCTGGGCCGCCGCGTTATGCTCATCTATCTGGGGACCATCGTGGTCTCGAGCGTCCTGGCCGGGCTGTTGTTCCAGAGCGCGTTCGGAGCCCTGACGGTGCGGCACGTGGCGGAGCATCACCACGCGGCCGACTCCGGTCTGTGGCTGGTCGTCCAGACCGTCTCCGCGGCGGCGCTCGCCGCCCTGCTCCTGCGCTGGACCTTCTTGGACCTGCGCGACTGGCTCAAGGGCCGTCTCGGCGCCGCCCGGGCCGCGGGCGCGCAGGAACTGGCGCTCCAGGTGGAAGGGATGACCTGCGCCAACTGCGCGGCGCACGTCCGCCGGGGACTCGAGGGCGTCCAGGGCGTCCTGCGCGTCGAGGTGGACGTCGAGAAGGGCCTGGCCAGGCTCTGGGGACGGGCGCTCGACCGAGAGCAGGCCTGCCAGGCCGTGCTGAAAGCCGGCTACACGGTCCGCGGATGAAGCCGACCCTCGCCCGCGGCCTGGATGAGGCGTCCCTGCAGGACCTGGCCGACCTCTTCCAGCATCTGAGCGACCCGCGGCGCCTGCGGCTGCTGCTCATCCTGTCCAAAGGGGAGCATGCCGTCGGCGAGCTTTCGGCCGCGCTGGGCGTCACGATCTCCGCCGTCTCCCACCAGCTGCAGACCCTGCGTCAGGCCCGTCTCGTCGCGTGCCGCCGCGAGGGCAAGAGGATCCTCTATCACCTGGACGACGTCCATGTCGAACAGTTGGTGCGCATGGGCCGCGAGCACGTGGAGGAATAGTCCGGGGGCGCGCCGCGGGGTTTGATATCATGGCCTCCATGGTGCGTCCTCCCGTGAGCGGTTTGACCGCAGTTTTCCTGAGCCTGTGGCTGGCCGGGAGCCTTCCGGCCGCTTCCGGAGAGGCGGCCGCTCCCGCGCGCATCGACAAGGATATCAAGCTCGTCGTGCCGGCCGGCCAGGTGGAGCCGGTGAGGGCGTACATCTCGGAGCGCTACCGCGACGCGGGGGTCCTGCGGCGCTTCGGCGGCCCGGGAGCCTCCCAGGAGTCCGCCTCGGAGGATTTTACCGACGTCTACTACGACACCCCGGGCCTGGCCCTGCTGGATAAGGACGTGGAGGTGCGCCATCGGCGGCGGTACACGGGGGAGGACGTCCGCTACAAGGTCAAGGAATGGGTCCAGGTTAAGGTCCCGACGCCGGAAACCGGCGCGCCGCAGGAGATCAAGTACAAGGTCAAGAACCGCGTCGCGGGCGAGGTCGCGCCCTACGGGTCGGAGCCGGTCTATCCGTTCCTCGCCATGCTGAAATCCGCGGACCGGGGAGCCGCGAGCGCGGCGTTCCCGGCTCTGTTGGGCGTCGCCCCGGCCGACCTCGTCCCCGTGGTCGTGGTGCGTCAGCACCGCGACCGGGTCTACATCCAAGACCCCGAGGGCCCGGTGTTCACCGTCTCCGTGGACCGGGTGACGGCCCGCAAGCTCTGGGCCCGCGTCGACTTCTGCGAGGTCGAGATCGAGATCAACGAGCTCCGCTATGCCCGGCGGTCCTCCGCCGCGGAGAATATCCGCCTGGCCCGACTCCAGCGGGAGATCGCCGACGATCTTCTGGGGCGGTTCCCCGCGCTGAGGCTCGAACAGGCCCCTCGCTACCAAAAGGTCTACCGCGGGCTGGAGACCCGCCTCCGGCCTCTGCCCCTGCGGCCCCTGCTCCGCCTGGGCGTGCGCTGAGCCGGCCAGCAATCGGGCCGGTGAATTTAATACACTTCCCAGCCGGCCGCTGAGCCGGAGCCATGGACGAACTGGTCAAGACCCTGCGCCTGCCCGAGAGCCTCACCTCCGTGGTATCCGTCTGGCAGGTCATCGTCGGGCTGACCCTGAGCGCCGCCCTGTCCCTTCTCATCGGCCTGATGTACCGCCGGATCAGCTCGAGGTCGTCCTACTCCCAGCCGCTCGTCCATACGTTCGTCCTGATCGGCATGGTGACCGCCTTCATCATGACCATCATCGGCAGCGACATCGCCCGGGCGTTCTCGCTGGTGGGGGCGCTCTCGATCATCCGGTTCCGGACGGCGATCAAATCGCCCCTGGACGTCGCGTTCGTGTTCTTCGCCATCTCGATCGGGATGGGCTGCGGGACCGGGTTCTTCGCGATGAGCGCGGTCGGGACGTGCTTGATCCTCCTGGCCGTCTACCTCATGCATGCGTTCGATTTCGCCCCCTACCCCGAGAGCCGGGAGGTGCTCCTGTCCGTGCGGTTCCGGCTCGACGTCGATTACGAGGCCGCCCTGCGGCCGCTTCTCGGAGAGCTCTTCGAAGCCTTCAGCCTCGCCTACGTCGAGACGGTGCAGGCCGGCGCGGTCCGGGAAGTCGTGTATTCCGTGCGGCCGCGCCGCGGCGTGACGGAACGGCGGATCCTGGATTCCGTGGCCCGGCTCAACGATAACCTCGGAGTCTCGTATCGGGTCGTCCGCCATGCCGTGGATATCCCCTAGCCTTATCTCCAGGGGCGGCCGGTCGCGGGCCGTCGATCCGGCGTCCCTGGCCGCCGCCGGCCTCGCCCTGGGAGCGTTAATCGCGGTCGTCCTGAGCGCCTTGACCCTGTACACTCCCCTGCTCAACCGGGCCCTGGGCGACTGGACCGGGATCCCTCTGCGGCCCTGGTCCCGCCTCATCCTCCATCCCAAGGTCGTCTCCGACAACCTGGCGGCCTTCTCCAACGTGCTCTTCGCCGGCCCCCTGCCCAGCCGCGACGCCGCCGTCCCCTCGGTCCGCCTCTGGCTGAGGCGCGACGGACTGTACCGGCTGAACCATGACATCCTGCCCTTCGGCCTCGGGCTGCTGCCCCGGAAGCCCGCGGTGTACGGGACCCTCGAGTCCGAATCCGGCGCCGCCATCCCCGTCCGGATCGGCTACCGGGGGACCAACAACTGGCACCACCAAGCCTGGAAGCCCTCGCTGCGCATCCGTTTTCCGAAGTCCCGTCTGGCCTCGGGCTACCGCGACCACATCCTGACGGCGCCGGAAGACGCCACCGCCCTGCGTAATTGGCTGAGCGTGGAGCTCAGCCGGCGCTGGGGGCTGCTGAACGTCGGCGAGCACTTCGTCCGCCTCTTCATCAACCGGAGATACTTCGGGCTCTATACCCGGCAATGGCGCCTGGACGACCTGCTGGTCGCGCGGGGCGTCGGCCGCCCGGGGAGCCTTTTCCGCCTCGAGGACGGGACGGGACCCATGCTCCGCCGGCGCAAGGCGGTGTTCGCGGACGCCCGGACGTGGGAGATCTCCACCAGCGGCCGCCCGGAGGCGGCGCGGGCCGACCTCCAGACGCTCATCGAGACCATCCTGCAGAAGCCCTCGCCCGCCCGCCAGGAACGGCTCAACGAGCTCGTCGACCGGAAGGCCTTCGCCCGCTGCCTGGCGGTCCTCTGCCACGCGGGCAGCACGCACATGAGCGTGCACAACCTAGCCCTCTGGCTGGACTCCGCCTCCGGGCGGTTCGCTCCGATCGTCGTGGATGCGAACGGGTACGACATGTACCGGGAGACTGGCACCACCCTGCGGCCGGTCCTGCATTACGCGAACCCCCTTACCAAGGTCTGGCTCGAGGATCCGCGGAACGTGGCCCTGTACGTGGAGGAGCTCGACGCCCTCCTGCGAGGGTTCGGCTCGCAGGAGAGCGCCGCGGGCATGGTCCGGCGGAAGTGGGAGGAGATCCGGGCCGCCGCCCGCGCGGACCTGCATGCGGGGGACATGGGGGCGGTGGACAAGGCGGTGTCGCGCTCGCTGGTGAGCGTCCTGGCTCTGGACGCCGACGTCGAAGGGCTGGTCCGCTCCATCGAAGAATCCACCGTATGGATCCGCGCCCAGCTGGACCTCGCGGCGGTCGCGGTCGTGAGCCGTTGGGGGGGAGGCTTCGAGGTGGTGGTCAGGGGACTCCAGGGCGCCATGGCCAAGGACCTGCGCAGCGGCGCCTCGCGCATCCTGCTGACGAGCATGGGCGGGCCTGCCGGGCGCGGCTGGAGCACCGCCTATGCCTTCCATCGACTGGAGGGCCGCCCGGAGGATTACGGATTCACCGCCCGGTTGACCGGCCGGCCCCTGCCCCTCGGCCGGATCCCGGCGGAGCACGCCGCGCGGCTGCGCCGCGAGGCGGGGCTGCCCCCGGACCGGTTCCCGCCGCCGGACCATGAGCCGGTCGTGTTCGGGCCCGGCCGGGTGGTCCTGTCCTCCACCCGGCTCCATGCGCCCGGCCAGCCCGTCACGATCCGGGCGGGGACGACCCTGCTGCTGGGCCCGCGGGTCGACCTCCTGGTGCGGGGCCCGCTCCGGATCGAGGGCACGGAGGGGAGCCCCGTCCGCATCCGTCCCTTGGTCCCCGACCGCCCCTTCGGGACGGTGGCGGCGTGGGGGTCCGGGGTGCGGGAGGCCGCGATCCTGCACCTCGATATGGAAGGAGGCGCCGGCAGCCGGCGCTACGCCCAGCGGTTCCCGGGGATGCTGACGCTCTCCGAAGTGGACCGGGTGATCATCCGGCGGAGCCGGTTCGGCTCCAACGCGGCCGGACCGGGAGCCGTCCACATCGCCCTGTCCTCGGTCTCCGTCTCCGGGACCGTCTTCGAGCGGTCCGCCTCCGGAGGGATGCGCTGGGAGGCTTCCCACGGCTCGGTCTCCGGCAGCATCTTCAGAAGCAACGGCGGCGACGGCTTCGGGCTGGAGTCCGGCAGCGCGACGATCGCGGATTCCCGCTTCGAGGATTGCGGCGGGCCGTGCCTCCGGGTCGGGAAGGGGGCGACGGCGGTGGTCAAGACGTCCCGGATCACCCGGGCCGGGAAGGGGGTCGCCGTAGAGGACGCCGGCCGGGTCGCCCTGCTGGGCGTGCGTCTGGAGGACTGCGGCGTCGGCTTGGACGCCGCGATGAAGGACTGGCGCTGGGAGCGCGGGGGAGAAGCCTGGCTCGACGACGCGGCGTTCCTGCATTCGCGGGAAGCCGACGTCCTGGGAGACCCGCGGAGCCGCATCCTCTCCGCCGCGGGCGGGGCGGCTCCCGCCGCGCGCAAGGGCAAGGCCCTCTTCCTGGAGTCCCAAGGGAGGCCGGCGTGGGTCCGCTGACTCCGCTCCCGCGGCGGGAGTGCAAGTACCTGGTTCCGCATCGGACCGCGGCGGCGTTCACGGCCCGCATCGCGGACGCGTGCGTCCCCGATCCCCATTCGGGCCCCGAGGGCTATCTCGTGAACTCGGTCTATTACGATTCGGACAGCTTCGATTCTTATCATGAGAAGATCGACGGGGTCGACCCCCGGTTCAAGGTGCGCGCCCGATTCTACGGCGCCTGGGGCGCGGGCGGCTGCGAGCCGGACTCCCCGGTCTTCCTGGAGGTCAAGCGGCGCGTCGGGGACCGCATCCACAAGCTCCGCACGCGCTACACCCACTCCCGCTGGCCCGCCGGCTCGCTGCAGGCGCCGCTCCATCTGCCCGAGCGTCGCCTCCAGGGCGTCCCCTCCGACCGGGATCCCAGCGGATTCGTCAACCGCAGACCGCTGTATCCCGTCTGCCGGGTGACGTATGGACGGGTCGCTTTCGTGTCCCGGCTGAAGCCTTCCCTCCGAGTCACCATCGACACGAACCTGCGCGCCTCGGGCCCGGCCGCCTACCCGGGCGGCCGTCCGGAGGACGGCCGCGTCTTCCTGCCCTCCGGGATCGCGGTCCTGGAGATCAAGCTCCCCTGCGCCATGCCGTCATGGCTGGCGGAGTCCTGCGCCGGACTCGGGCTGGAGGAGCGGAGGTACTCGAAATACTGTTCCGCCGTCGAGGCGCTGTACCCGTCGATCGCCTTCCGGTCGCTGCAGATGGGACGCTGACGGGCCCCGGTTACTGCCGTCCCGGTCCGTTCGCCGGAGTTCCCTTCTTCGCTCCCTTGTCGTCCGCCTTGCCCTTGATCCCGCAATGCGGACAAGCGCCCGCCATCGTCATGCGGGCGGCCGCGGACTGGATATCCTTTATCGCCTTGGGATCCTTCGCCGTGATCTCGATCATGACCCCTTTCTCCGTGTTCGTCACCTTGACCTCGGCTCCCTCGACCAGGGATGGACAGCCCTTCATCTGGTGCGCGGCGGTCTTGTCTCCGTGGGAGTGGGCCGCCTTGCCCGCGCTCGCGCCTGCTTCGCCGCAGTGACCGCACATCGCGCGCACTCCGACGGAGACCGCGGCGATCGTGACGGCCGCCGTCATCGCGGCCAAAATCCCCCGCATCGCTCTCAGCGGCATGGTGTTGCCTCCTTCGCCCGCGGCACAACGCGCCGCCGGGTCAACCTCAGTATGCCGGGCCGGGTTCAACAACCGCGCACAGGGCGCTCAATTCCCGGTCAAGGGCTGGCGGGCCCGGCGCGCGTAGCTGCGCAGGGCCCGGGCCGCCAGGTAGGTGGGCAGGCTCTCGAGCCGTCCGACGATGCGGTCGGAGGCGAGTGGGCGCAGGGGTTTCCCGGGGAGCAGGTCCCGGAGCATCCTGCCCCAGGAGACCCAATCCACCTCGAAGATGAAGGGCGGCATCTCCCATTCCCCGCTCGAGCTCTGCAAGGACAGTAATCCGGCCGCCAGCCGGTCGGCGGTGTCGGGGATCTCGGGATACAGTTCCGTCTCCGCCACGCCGATGAGCAGGAGCCCGAGCACCAAGGGGTCCTCGGGCCGCTTGCGGGCTTCGCGCCGGGCGAGATGGCCGAGGTGCCGGAGAGACTGTTCGTAGAGGGCGTCCCGCGGGAGGAGGCCGTCGCGCACGGCCGCGCCGTAGTCGACGAGGCCGAAGAGGCGCTTGAAATCGGCGCTCTCCTCCGGGCCGTAGTCGAAGTCCCGGATCGCCCGTTCCAGCCCTTGGCGGAGGCGGCGCGCGGTCTCCGGATAGCGCCTCTCCTGGCCGGAGGCGGCCAGCAGGCGCAGGAGCATGGGCAGTTCGTCGGGAGCCGTGTCGGTGGGGATCTTCATGCGCTGGGGAGGCGGCGGGATGCCGGCCCCGGCCGGCACGGGGGGCGCCGGGCTGGGCCCCCACGACTTCATGACATGGGCGCTCTCCACCTCCAGGACGGTCCCGTCCGGGAGGACGTGGCCGGCCTCGGCCCAGCGCATGGCCCAGCGCAGGGCGCGCTCCGCCTCGGCCCGATGTCCCGCGCTCAGCAGCGCCAGGGCCAGGGATTCGTGGACGCAGCCGTCGTCGCTCCACGGCCAATGTCCGCCTGCCGGGTCCTGGGTCTTGAGGAGGATGGCGACCGCCTCGGAAGCCAGGGCCGCGTCGCCGGGACGCCCCAGGCCGTCCGCGATCCCGCGCAGGAACCAATCGAGGTCGTAGACCTGGCTCTCGACGTACATCCCCGGGCCGAGTTCGACGGTCCGGCCGTCGACCGCGTCGCGCAGGCGCACCCAGCCGCCGCCGCCGATGCCGGTCAGGGCCGGACGGGTGAGGCCCTCCACCATCCGGCTCCAGCCCAGTTCCGACGCCGCGTCGGCCCGGCGCGCGAGGGCCGCCCGGTCCGGCCGCGGCTGCAGCACGAGCAGGGCGCACGCGGCGGCGGGCAGGAGGAAGGCGGCGGCGAGTCTCGGGCGCTTCAGCATGGGTCCGCCTCGGTGTTCGGCGCGAGATAGAGGAGCGCCAGGCCTGCGGCGAGGATGAGCGCGTAGAGCCGCTCCGCGCGCAGGCGCTCCTGGAGCTCGGGCGAGCCGGGCAGGGCGTCGCGGACCCGGCCCAGGGAGCGCCAGGAGGAGCCGAGTCCCAAGGCGAGCAAGGAGAGCCGGAGCACCAGGAAGGTCCCCACGGGGACCTCCGCCCCGAGGAGGGGGGGGAGGTCCGACCAGGAGCCCCCCGCCAGCAGGGAGAGGAAGCGCCGCAAGACCGGCGCCGCGAGCCAGACGGAGGGGACGTGGAAGCCGGCGTACGCGGCCGCGATGAGGGGGAGCTGGGCCGCTCCGAAGCGGTCGGCCTGTCCGGGCGCCAAGCGCGCCGATTCGGCGTTGAAGGCATGGGCCAGGAGGGGCCGCAGCCCCGCCACCGCGGCCGCGGCGAGCAGGGTGCCCCCGGCCAGAAGAGCCTGCAGGGAGAGGCCGGCGGTCCAGGGCGGCGGGGCGCCCAGAGGCACGTAGACGATCATCGCCCGCTCTATCTGGAGGAGGTAGGCGCGGACCGGGTCGCAGGTGGTCAGCAGTTCGAAGAGCACGTGCGCGAGCAAGACCGACATGAGGAGCAGCTCGCCGGGGAATAGGGCCGCTCCGTCCCCCGCGGACAACGGCGGCCGCACGCTGAAGGCGGGCGGTCGGCCGAGGCCCCTCCAGCAGTCCCCGCAGAAGCTGCAGAGGGGCTCCGGGGAATCCGGGGTCAGGCCCAGGCGGCAGAGCTGGGGCGGCGGTTTGGGGGACGAGCGCAGCCAGGCGAAGCGGGCCAGGGAGGCCTGGATGGCTCCCACGGGGCAGAGGCGGGAGCACCAGACCCATTCCTCGAACGCGAGGAGCAGGACGACGACCACGGCGAACATGAGCAGGATGAAGCGCGCTGCGGCCCAGGGCCGCTGCTCGATCAGGAAGAGGTGGCTGGCGGCGCCGAAGGCCAGGAAGACCAGGGCGGCGGGCAGGAAACCGGTCCCGGCGAGGCTCCGGGGCAGGGGCAGCCGTAGGCTGCCCACGGACCTGCGCCAGGTCCCCAGCGCCATGACCGGACAGACGGCGCAGAAGCCGCGCCCGACGAGGAACGGCAGGAAGGCGAGCGCGGGCCACCATAGGCCCCAGAGGGCGGCCGCGCCGGGGTTGAGCCCGGCGCTCGCCGGGCCCAGCCAGCAGGCGGCCGTGAGAGCGATCAAGCCCGCGGCCATGGCCGCGCGCAGGGAGGAGACGACGGGGTTGGCGTAGAGCCGGCGGAGCGCGGGATACGGGTCGCGGCCGGCCAGCCGGCGGCGCAGGAACAGGGCCGCGGCCAGGAAGGCGGCCGCGCCCAACCAGACCCCCCAGCGCAGGACCAAGCCGTCCGGAGGCACGACGAATTCGACGAAGGCGCGCTCGATCATGGGCCCCGGGGCTCCACCACGTCGTGATAGCGGCCCGGCGCGGGAGTCCCCAGCTCCTGCCGGGCGCCGGAGGGCCAGCGCACGGTCACCGACTCGATGGCGGGCGCGGGGCCGAGCCCGAAATGCAGGCGGTCGTCGGATTGGCTCTGGAAGCCGTTGGCGGGCTGGAGCTGGCGGCCCAGGGTGCGGCCGCCGCGCAGGCGTATCGTCACCTCGGCCCCGAAGGCGTCGCGGCTGCTCCGGGTGCCGCGCAGGCGGAAGCCGATCCAGCCGTTTCCGCGCGCGGGCTCGTCGCGGTAAAGCCTGGCGGGCTGGCCGACGCTGGAGGCTATCAGGCTGGAGCCGCCGTCGTTGAGGTAATCGATGACGGCCAGTCCCCGGCCGTCCGAGAAGTCCAGCTTCATCCCGGTGCCGGCCACCACGTTCTCGAAGCGGTCGCCGCGGTTCCAGAACACGCACTTCTGCTGGTAGCCGTCCATGGAGGCGTCCGCCATCGCGGGCCAGACGCGGGAGTCCTCCATGTCACGGCCCTCCTCGCGCACGAACACCGAGAGCAGGTCCCAGTAGTCCTTGCCGCGGTTGGCCGAGACGTAGCCGTTGGTCACCACGAGGTCCTGGAGCGAGTCGTTGTCGAGGTCGACGAACTTGGGGCCCCAGGCCCAGCCGCAGTCCTTGACCCCCAGCCGGTCCGCGACATCCTCGAACCGGCCGTCGGGCCGGCGGCGCCACAGGATGTTCCCCTCGGGGACGAAGGGACGGGAGTATATCTCGGAGACGAAGAGCATGGGGCGCCCCTCGTTGAAGGGGTCGCCGAATTCCGAGCTCATGCTGCTCATGCTGTCGGTGTCCGACAGCTCCGCGCTGGCGTCCGCGAAGCGGCCGCCGCCTTCGTTGAGGTAGAGGGCGTCGAGCCCGTAGTCGAGGGCGAAGTGGAGGTCGGGCCGGCCCGTGCCGCGCAGGTCGTAGACCCCGATGGCCAGGTTCCACATGGGCTTGCGCATCCCCAGGTCGCCCGGCACCCGCGTGAAGGTGCCGTTCGCGTTGTTGCGGTACACGGCGGCGGTCCCGCCGTTGGCCGAGACGCGGTAGCTGTGGTGCATGAAGCGGTAATCCGCGGGGCGGAGCAGGTCCACGGGCTTGAAGTAGTCCCCGATGATGACGTCCAGGAAGCCGTCCCCGTCGTAGTCGAGCACGTTGGACGCCGGAGCGAAGCCGCAGTGCCGCAGGCCCGAGGCGGCGGTGACGTCGCGGAACCGGGCGTTTCCCTCGTTGTGGAAGACCTTGGCGCAGTGATAGGTGGTGAGCAGGAGGTCCTTCTTCCCGTCGTTATCGTAGTCGAAGAACAGGGGCCGGGCCGAACCCGTCTTCTGATTGACATCCGCGAGCCCGGCGCGTCCGGCGATATCGGTGAAGGTGCCGTCATGGTTGTTGCGGTAGAGCGCGTTCCGGGATCCCGGTTCGCCGCTGGTGAGGTAGATGTCCTGCCAGCCGTCGCCGTCCACGTCCGCGACGGCCACGGCGGCCTCATAGGCGACCAGCCACGGCGCGATGTTCGCCAGCGAGGGGTGCGCCCGGAATTTCCGGTGCGCATGGGTGATCCCCGCGGCCCGGGAGACGTCGGTGAGACGGAAGGGCAGGGGCGGCCGGTCCCATTCCAGGATAGGTCCTCGGGGCGGAGGCGCCGGGCGCAGACGCCGGGCCGATTCCCAGACCGCGAGGGCCGCGAGGCCGAGGCAGACGAGGAGGACCGCTAGGGCAGTTCGTTTACGCGGGGCTTGTTCCATTCGAGGAGGGGGAAGCCGGCGGACGGCCACGCGGGGATGTCGACTTGGCGGAGCCCCCCGTGCAGGGGGGAGAAGAGGTAGTTCTTCCCGGCCCGGTCGCGATGGCACTCGAAGCACCACTTCTGCAGTTCCGGAGTCGTGACCAGCCGCTTTTTATGGTAGAAATCGAAGATGTCGAAGGCGAACCCTTCCAGTTCCTTCGGATACTTCCGGGAGTCCTTCTCCACGATGAACACGGATTCGAGGTCCGCCGGGAAGATGTTGTTCACGGGGTCGCGCACCAGCGGGAACTGCACCTTCAGGATCTTGGAGCCGTCGGCCAGCCGGTCCGGGGGACTCTTCATCGCGATGTCGTTGGCCATGACCACATGGTACCCGGAATAGCGATGGTTCTGCGGAGCCACCACCACGACGCGGACGAACTTGAAGTCCGCGAAATCGCGCGGGAAATCGGGCTGGGCTTTGAGGGGCGGCGGGAGGTGCAGGGCGTCGCCGTATTTCGCCTGGACTTCCCGGGCCAGGCGCATGATGTTCCCGCGCTGGTCCGTCCTGGAGAAGGACGAGGGGCCCGGGCAGGGTAGGCGGCCGATCCAGGCTCGGTTGTTGAGCGCGAGCCAGGCGAACGCGGCGCATAGGACGGCCAGCGCGCCGATGACGATGTTCTTGGTCATCCGACCGGGTCCGGCCTTCCGAAGCCGAAGGCGATGGCGCGGCGGGAGCAGGCGTCCACGCAGGATCCGCAGAGCACGCAGTCGGTATGGCGCAGGCGCCGGCTCTTGACCAGAGCCGCGACCTCGAGGCTCATGGGGCAGGCCGCGTCGCATTCCCCGCAGCCGTCGCAGAGGTCCCGGTCGGCGCGCAGGCGGAGGGAGGGCGTGCGCAGTGCTCCCTGGACCCAGGTCCCCAAGGTGCAGAACGGCCCCATCCAGCAGAAGTGATGGCAGAAGGCCCTCCGGCCGAGAGGGAGGCACAGGGCCGAGATGATGAAGAGGACGCTGTAATAGCAGGTGTAGCCGTGGGAATCGGTCACGGACAGCCCCTCATCCATGTCCATGAGCGGCATGACCTCTTGAAAGCCGCGCGCTTGGAGAGCGGCCACGGCCACGGCGGCCATCCACGGAAGCCAGACCAGCCATTTCGTCCAGGTAAAGCGCTGGCTGGCCAGGCGTTTGTCCTGGACCATGCACCAGGCTTCCTGGATTCCCGCGGGACTGCAGGCCCAGCCGCAGTAGGCGCGGCCCAGGAACAGTCCGGAGAGGAACATTACCGCGAACAGCAGGCCGCTGCCGCAGAGTATCCCCTGGCGCGCGCCGATCCAGAGGTGCCAGGGAGAGTACCAGAAGAACAGGGGCGGCATCGCCAGGAAGATGCTGAAGAGGATCAGTTTCCGCCACTGCTGCCGGCTCATGGAGTAATTCTACCAAATCGACCTTCGGCGGCCGGCTCGACGACCGGATGGTACCGGTCCAGAGCCGGGCTGCCGAGTTCCTGGACCCCGCCGGCGGGCCAGCGGACCCAGGCGCGCTCGATCTCCGGCCGCGGCCCCAGCCCGAAATGCAGGCGCGGGTCGGACTGGCTCATGAAGCCGTTGGCCGGCTGGAGCTGGCGGGTGAGCACCGTCCCCTCGCGCAGGCGGACCTTCACCTCGGCCCCCAGCGCGTCGCGGTTGCTGCGGGTGCCCCGCAGGGAGAAGCCGATCCAATGGTTGCGGCCGCGCTGCTCGCCGCGGTAGAAGCCGACGGGCTGGCCCTGGTTGGCCACGACCAGGCTGAGGCGGCCGTCGTTCATGACGTCGATCACGGCCACCCCGCGCCCGTCCAGGAGGTCGTCCTTCATCCCGGTCCGGGCCGTCACGTTCTCGAACCGGGCTCCGGTGTTGCGGAAGACGCAGCTGTGCTGGTAGCCGGCGAGGGTGGCGTCGCCCACGGGGGGCCAGCGGCGGGTGTCCTCCATCCAGGGCCCGGCCGGGCCCATCCTCCAGAGGACGTCGGAATAGCTCTTCTTCGGGTCGCCGGAGACGAAGCCGTTGACGACCACGAGGTCCTGCAAAGTGTCGTTGTCGAGATCGACGAATTTCGCTCCCCAGGCCCAGCCGCAGCGGGAGACCCCCAGGCGCTCGCCCGCGTCCGAGAAGTGGCCGTTGGGCAGCATGCGCCAGAGCGCGTTCTTCTCCTCCGCGGGGAGCGAGGTGATGTAGGTCACGAAGAGCTCGGGTCTTCCGGTGTTGAACGGGTCGCCGAACTCGGAGCACATGCCGCTCATCCCCGTCGTGTCCGCGATCTCGGCGCTGGCGTCGGTGTAGCGGCCGCCGTCGTTCATGAAGAGCCGTCCCAGGTTGTAGTCCAGGGCGAAATGCAGGTCCGGGCGGCCGGTGCCCCGGAGGTCGTAGACCCCGATAGCCAGGGTCCAGACCGCGTCGCGGATGCCGAGGTTCCCGCGGACGGCGGAGAACCTGCCGCCGCCGTCGTTATGATAGACCACGGCCCGGCCGCCGTTGCCGGCCCCGGACATGCCGCGGAACATGATGCGGTAGTCCTTGGGGTCGAAGATGTCCGCGCCCTCCTTCATGTAGTTGGCGATGACCACGTCGAGGCGGCCGTCGCCGTCGTAGTCGAACACGTTGGAGGCCATGGCGATGCCGCAGTGCTCCAGGCCGGAACGGCGAGTGACGTCGGTGAAGGTCCCGCGGCCGTCGTTGCGCAGGAGCTTGGCGCAGCGATGCGTGGTCAGGAGCAGGTCCTGGTGGCCGTCGTCGTCGAAATCGAAGAATAGGGGGCGCAGCGAGCCCGCTTCGGCGTTGAGGTTCGCGAGGCCGGCGCGCTCCGCGACGTCCGTGAAGGTCCCGTCATGGCCGTTGCGGTAGAGCCGGTTCTTCGACCCGACGGCGGAATTGGTCAGGTAGACGTCCGGCCAGCCGTCCTCGTCGTAATCCACCACCGCGACCCCGGCCCCGAGGGCCCCGATCCAGGGCGCGAGGTTCGCCAGGGAGGGGTGGGGGACCACCCGCTGGTGGACGTTGGCGAGGCCGGCCCGCGCCGCGGACTCCACGAGGTCGAAGGGCAGCGGCCAGCGGGGCCAGGGGAACCTCGCGCCGGGCGTGAAGGCTCCTTCGATGGGCGGGGCTTCCTGGGCGGGCCCGCCGGGGCGGCGCAGCAGGTCGAGCGCGGCGGCCCCGAGGAGGACGACGGCGGCGCCCGCCGCCAGGAGTTTCGAGGGCGGGCGGGCCGACTTCATGGCTCGACCACGGAATGGTAGCGGTCCAGGTCGACCGGCCCGAGGCGCTGGAGCCCTCCGGCGGGCCAGCGGACCTCGACCGACTCGACGACCGGCCGGCGCCCGAGGCCGAAGTGCAGGCGGCCGTCGGATTGCGACATGAAGCCGTTGGCGGGCTGGAACTGGCGGGTCAGGATCTTGCCGCCGCGCAGGCGCACCGTGACCTCGGCGCCGAAAGCGTCCCGGTTGCTCCGGGTCCCGCGCAGGGCGAACCCGACCCAGCGGTTGCGGTTGCGCTGCCGGTTGCGGTAGAAGCGGGCGGGCTGGCCCTGGTTGGCGACCACCAGGCTGAGGCTGCCGTCGTTGCGGTAGTCTATGGCGGCCACGCCGCGGCCGTCGAGGAGGTCGTCGCGCATCCCGGTGGCCCCGGCGACGTCGCCGAAGCGCGCGCCGTCGTTGTGGTAGACGCAACTGCGCTGGTAGCCCGATTGGGAGGCGTTCCCGATGGCGGGCCAGTTCCGGGTGTCCGCGATGTATTCGGGGCGCCGCCGGACCATCTCCGCGAACTCCACCATGTAGTCGCGAGACGGGTCGCCGGAGATGTAGCCGTTGACCACCACGAGGTCCTGCAGGGTGTCGTTGTCCAGGTCCGCGAACTTGGCGCCCCAGGCCCAGCCGCATTCGCGGACCCCGGCCTCGCGGGCGATGTCGCGGTAATGGCCCTGTCCCGAAGGCGACCACAGGAGGTTGCCGTAGGGGAGATAGCGGGGGGAGTGGATGTTGGCGACGAAGATGCTGGGGCGGCCGTCGTTGAAGGGGTCGGCGAACTCCGAGCTCATGTTGCTCATGCTGATCGTGTCCGCCAGCTCCGCGCTGGCGTCCAGGAAGCCGCCGCGTCCGTCGTTGAAGTACAGGCAGTTGAGGTTGTAGTCGCTGGCGAAATGGAGGTCGGGGCGGCCCGTGCCGCGCAGGTCGTAGACGCCGACGGCCAGCACCCAGCGGGGACAGGAGAGGCCCAGGTTGCCGCGCGCCGGAGAGAACTTGCCGCGGCCTTCGTTGTGGAAGACCCGCGCCCGGCCCCCGTTGTCGGCGGCGTGGAAGCCCGCGTGCATGAGCCGGTAGTCCTTGGGAGCCAGGAAGTCCGCGCTGGGTGAGAAATAGCCGCCCACCACCACGTCCAGGAGCCCGTCGTTGTCGTAGTCGACGACGTTGGACGCCGGCGCGTAGAAGGGGAAGTCCAGCCCCGATCCGGCGGTCGCGTCGCGGAACATCCCCTGGTCGTTGATGTGCAGCCGCGCCCCGTGGAAGGTGGTCAGCAGGAGGTCCTTGTCCCCGTCGTTGTCGCAGTCGAAGAAGAGGGCGCGCAGCGAGCCCGTGTCCTTGTTGACGGCCGCCAGGCCGATGCGGCGGGCGATGTCGGTGAACGTGCCGTCTCCGTTGTTGCGGAACAGGGGGTTGAGGGAGCCCACGGCGGAGTTGGTGAGATAGACGTCCGGCCAGCCGTCGGCGTCGATGTCCACCACCGCCACGCTGGCGCCCAAAGAACCCAGCCAGGGGGCGAGGTTCCGGAGGGAGGGATGCGGCACGAGCTTGCGATGCAGGTGGACGAGCCCCGCGGCGCGGGTGGCGTCGGTGAGCTCGAAGGGCAGCCCCCGGCCCAGGCGGAGGACGGAGTCCCGCAGGGCCGGCCAGAGGGGCGTCGTCCTGTTGCGGGTCAGGTCGCGCACCGCGGCGGCCGCCAGCAGCGCCGCCGCCGAGAGGACGATGACGGCCCGTCTGGGGGACCCCATTCGAATCGATATGATACAATTTAGTCTTGAAACCCATGCCGATCGCCGTCCTGCTGGCGGGGTTGGCCGTGCCGGTCCGCGCCGAGTCCTGCGCGGAACTCCTCCGCCAGACGCTCGACTCCGGACGGGTCTCGGCCATCGTCTCCTGCTTTCAACCGGGGACCGACTGGCTGGACGGTTCGGGCCGCCGTGCCGGGCCCGGCGCCGTGGCCCTGGGGCTGGAGTCCTTGATCCGGGCCCAGGCCCGCGCGGATGCCGGGGGTCCGACCCTCAGCGAGACCGCCGGCGCCGTTTTCGTCTCGGGGTTCCACTCGCCTAAACTGGGGCCCGCGAGCCTCCTCGTCGCGCTGCGGCGGCGGCTGTTCCCGGCTGCCCAGGACCGCTGGAACTACGTCCTGGTCGCGGACCGGTCCCCGCGGGGCTGGGCTCATCCCCGGCTCTACTACGCCGCCGCCCCCTGGCCGGCCGCCCATGCGCCTCACTCAAATCCCGAGTCGGCGCAGGACCGCGGCGCATCCGCGCCGGCGGCTCCGGTCCCGCGGCGGGCCGCCAGCCGGGACGGCTGGAAGGAAGGCCTGGAAGGGTTCAACGTCCGCTTCTCGACGGGAGACGTTCCGGGCTGGCTGGCCCACTGGCATCCCCAGGCGACGTTCTATTCGGGTATCGGACCCCTGCGGGGGGAGGGCATCCGTGATTTCTTCCGGAACCAGGCGCGCCGCTATATCGGACCGCATCTGAGGATCGAACGCGACCATGGCGGCGCGTCCGGGCCCATCGTGTTCGAGGGGCGGCTCCAGGGCCGCTGCCGCAAGGACGGGAACCCCTTTCAGCTGCAGGTCCTGATGGACGTCCGGATGCGCGCGGGCCGGATCGAGCATCTGCAGGAAGCGTTCATCGCGCTCAACGACGGCTGCGGCCCCTTTTGGGCCGGGGATGGGTAGAGGTATGCGTCCGAATGTCGCCGCGCTGCTCCTGTTCGCCGTACTCGCCGCGCACGCCTTGTGGGTGAAGCCCCTTCTTCCGCATGCTCCCTGGGACGACCGCGCCGGGGTCGCCCTGATGGAATCCGTCAAGGGCCGCTCGGACGCCCTGCGCGACCCCGAGGCCGCGGGACCCGCCTACGGCTGGACCCTCCGCGCCGCCGACCGCCTCACGGGCGGCGTCGTGTCGGTGTTCTCCTTGGACTATCTTTTCTCGGCGGCCTCGGTCCTGTTGGCGTCCCTCCTCGTCTATCTCCTGTCCGGGGCGGGCTGGGCCGCCGTCCTGACCGGCGGGGTGCTGCTCTTCCTGCCGGCGCACATGCGTCTGTCCGTGACCGAGAGCCCCTGGGTCCTGGTCGAGTTCTGGTCCTTGGCCGCCCTGTGCTGCCTCGCGGGTGCGGCGCGGACGCGGCGCGGCCTTTGGCTGCCGGCCGCGGCGGTCTGTTTCGCGGCGCTCGCGTACACCCGCGCGGAGATGGCGGTGCTCTTCCCCGTGGGCGCCGGGGTCCTCCTGTGGCTCCTGCGGCGCGGGTTCCCGGCGGGCGCCTGGCGCAAGCCCGCGGCCGCGGCCGCCGGGGTCCTGGCCCTCGCCGTCTGCGGCCTGCAGGCCGTCCCGGGCGCCTCCCGCCTGGCGGGGCAATGGCAGTGGCTGTGGCTCCACCCCTCGGACGGGCTGCTCTCCGCCCTGGGCCTGCGCAAGCTCAACGCCTTTTTCGATCCCGGGGTCACCCCCGCTCTGTACATGGTGCTGGGGCTCATCGGAGCGTTCTACGCGTTCCGCCGGAGCCGTCGGCTGTTCGTGGGCGCCGGGTTCTACGCCTTGTGGATCACCGCCGCGTACGCCCCCGGGCTCGGGACGGCGGGGCTCCGTCTGAGCAGCGGCCTGGCGACCCAGTTCATATTCGCGGCCCTGGCCGCGTGGGGCCTCTACTGCCTGACGGAGGAACTCGGACCCCGGACCCGCGCCGCCGCGCGGGTCCTCGCCGGGGTCTATCTCGCGGCCTTGCCGTTCCTTTACCGGGACTTCCTGGGGACGCTGTACGCGCATCAGCAGGAATACGCGCTGTTGTCGGCGGCGCCCGGAGACCTGCCCGCGGGCGCCGTGGTGGCGTTCCATCCCGGCGACGGCGCCCCGGGCTCGGCCGAGCTCCTGCAGTTGGCCGGCCCGGCCCGCCGCGGCGGGAAGCCCGCGGTCACGCTCTCCCTGCAGCGTCTCTTCGCCCTCGGCTCCGGGGCCCCCCTGGCCCGGGCCTATTTCTACAAGGGCGTGGACTGCTATGTGGTCCGGGAGGACCGCGACGCGATGATCACCCGCGGCATGGAGTTGGGTGACAGTTATTCGGACCCGCTTTGCAAGAGGATGGCGGAGACCTTCGTTCTGGAGCCGGTGCGCGAGACCAAGGTCCTGAGCCGGAGCCTGGGACTGCGGGTCATCGAGGGCGACCGGCGGCCGATCGGCCTCCAGCGCATCCTTGGGCGCCGTCCCCGCGGCCCCGCGTCGGCCCCGCAGGAGCCCGCGCCGCCGGCCTCGGAGTGGATACTGCTCGCGAACCGGGCCGCGGGGGCGGACCGGGCGGACCTGGCCGCGGCGGCGCTCGCGCGCGGCGAGAAGAGCGCGGGGCCGCGGGAGCTCGAGTGGATGGCGGACCTTTATCAGGGGATCGGCCAGAGTTGTCGGGCCCTGGCGGTCCTGAAGCGGTTGGCGTCATCCAGTCCCGGGGACCTCTCCGTCGCGGCGAAGCTGGTGCCCAGCTCCCTCCGGTGCAAGGACAAGGCGCCGGCCCTGGCGGCGCTCGCCGCCGCGGAAAGGTCCGCCCGGCCGGAAGACACGGCGGCCATCGCAGCCCTTTATCTGGCGCTCAAGGAGCCGGGAAAAGCCCTGGCGTTCCTGTCCTCCCGCCGCGGCTCGGCGCCGGCGAGCCTTTGGGCCGAGGCCGCTCTGGCCGCGGGGCGTCCGGACGACCTGGCCCAGGCGGATCCGGCGGGCATGGTCCCCGAACAGGCGCGGGTGGCCGCCGCCTTCCATATGGGCAGGAAGGAGCCAGCCAAGGCCGTCCCCTACCTCAAGCGCCTGACCGCCGAGGATCCCGGTCATGCCGTCCGCTGGCTCGACCTGGCCGCGGCGGCGAACTCGGCCGGCGACCAGAGCACCGCGCTGGAGGCGCTCTCCCACGTGCGCCTGCGCATGTCCACGCTGGAGAACGCCCGGAGGGCGGCGAACCTGTACTCCTCCTGCGGACAGCCCGCGAGCGCCGTCCCTTTCCTCAAGCGTATGGCGGAGCGCGACGGGGCGGCGCCCGGCCCCTGGCTTGAGCTGGCCGCGACCGCCGCGGCGGCCCAGGACCGGCGCCAGGTCGTGGAAGCCCTGGCGCGGGCCGACCGGACGGGCCTCGACTCCGATTCCCTGCACCGGATGCTGGAGATCTACGGCCGCGTGGACGAGCACGAGGCGGCGCTGGCGCTTCTGGAGCGACGGGGCGCGGACCTGCCCCGTTCCTCCGGAGCGTGGATGGAGTTCGTGGACCGGGCCCGCGCCGCCGGGCGCCAGGATGTGGCTCTGCGGGCCCTGGACCGCGTCTCCCGTTCGGGACCGGACCCGAAGACGAACCTCCGCGTCACGGAACTGTACGCCGAGCTCGGAAAGCCCGAGGCCGTGAAGGCCGGACTGGACCGGGCCGAGGCCGCGGAGGCCGGGCCGGCCGAGGTCGAGCGTATGGCCATCCTCGCCCAGGGGCTCGAGGACCTGTCCCGCGCTCTGCGGCTCCTGGACCGCGCGGTCCGCCTCAGCCCCGGCTCGGGCCGGGTCCTGGGCGACCGGGGGGTGCTCAAGGCCCGGTTGGGACGCACCCGGGAGGCGATGGAAGACCTGGGCGCCGCGATCCGGCTCGATAAGACGCTCCTGTCCGCCTACCTCACGCTGGGCGGGCTCCATGCCGCGGCCGGGGAGAACGCGCGCGCGCTGGAGGTCTATGACGCCGGGCTGCGCGTGAAGGATCCCAAGGCTCCCGGAGAGCTGCGGGCGCTCCTCCAGCAGTCCCGCGAACAGACCGCCGCCGTCCAGGGGCAGCCGCGTTGACCGTGCGCGAGAAGGCCGGACAGGAAGCGTTCCAGGCGCTCTGGCCGGATCCCGAGGGGCGCCTGCGCCTGGCCCGGCTCTCGGCCGCCTTCCTGAGGCGGTATTCGTTCCGGAGCCCCTACCCGCCGATCCTGGTCTGGCAGCCCAAGACCCTGCGGGACGTGCGCCGGGCGTGGCAGCGGCTCTCCAGGGCGCCGCGGTCCTCCCGCGGGCCCCTGGGGCTCTACGTCCATGTCCCCTTCTGCCCCACCAAGTGCGTCTTCTGCAACTGCATGTCGGTCACCGACATGCGTCCCGCCAGCCACGCGGCGTATCTGGACGCCCTGGAGACCGAGCTCCGTCTGCTGCGCTTCCCGCGGGGGCTGGCCGTCGACACGGCTTGCCTGGGCGGGGGCACCCCCACGGCGCTGTCGGCGGGGGACCTGCGGCGGCTGTTCCGCATCCTCGACGACAGCCTCGACCTCTCCTCCTGCCGGGAGCGGATGGCCGAGGTCAGTCCGTCCTCGATCTCCGAGGAAGTCCTGCGGGAGCTGGAGGCCTGGGGGGTCCGCCGCGCGACCCTGGGAGTGCAGACCGTGGACCCGAGGCTCCTGGCCCGTTTCCGCCGCACGCAGGATGAGGCCATGGTGCGCCGGGCTTTCACGGGACTGCGCCGGCACGGCGTCCGCCACGTGAGCGTGGACCTGCTCGCCGGTCTCCCCGGGCAGACCCTGGTATCCTTCCGCAAGAGCCTCGATTTCGCGCTCGCGCTGGAGCCCGACAGCGTCTCCGTGTATCCCTTCGCCTGCATCCGGACCACCCCCTATCGGGTCGAGGTCGGGGAGGTGGGGGGGCGCGACGTGGCCCGGCGCGAGGAGATGCTGGCCTTGGCTTCCGGGGTCCTGGCGCGGCGCTATCCGCGGGACCCCTCGCCGTTGGAGCGCGTCGGCGATTCTCAGCAGCGGGTGGACCGCGATTACCGCAACGGTTCCGTGCTCGGGTTGGGCTATTCCTCCCGGTCCTACGCCAAGGGCGTCCTATCCTACGTCAAGGAGAACCACTACGGGCGCTACCGGGAGGCGCTCGCGGGAGGGGAGTTCCCGCCGGTGCGCGGCTGGGACATGGGCGGCGGCGAGGCGGCGCGCGCCTTCGTCGTGGACCGGATCGAGATGGAGGGCCGGCTCGACGTGGCGCTGCTGCGGCGGCTCTTCGGCAAGGGCGCCGGCGCCGCTTTCGCCGAGCCGATCGCCCTGGCCCGGAGGCACGGCCTCCTCGTCGGCAGGGGGGACGAGCTCCGCGTCCGGCATGACCCGGACAATCACGAGAAGAACGCCCTCATCTGCGGCAAGCTGTTCTATTCGAAGGAAGTCCTGGCCCGGGTGTGGGAACTGGTGGTCCGGGGGCGGGCTTGAGTTCCCCCGACGCGGACATCGAGATCGCGCCCTGGGGCGACCCTTCCGCGTGGCGCGATTTCTTCCAGGAACGGCAGCTGCGCCGGGATTTCGCGGCGAGTCTGACGCTGAAGGACCCCTGCGTGTACGTCTCCCACGGGGATTTTGAATGCCAGATGGCCTCCCCGAGGATGGACGGGGAGAGCGTCAGCTTCCTCAGCTATCCCTGGGTCCATCCCAGCGCGGGGCTGCCCCATGGGCGCCTCCGGGTGGCCGCGGCCCTCAGCACGGACCTCGACGAAAGCGACGTCATCCTCGGCGGGGCGAAGAAACTGGACGCCCTGCTCGCGTCCGTGGCCCGGGGCGCCCCGGCGGGATGTCTGGTGGCGCTGGTGCCGGACTGCGTGCCGCTTCTGACGGGGGAGGACGTGGAGGGAATCGTGCGGCGCCGCGCCCCCGCCCTGGGCGAGCGTCTGGTCTACCTCAACCTGGCCGCGGACCCGCGCGCGACCCTGTTCGAGAAGCTGTTTGCGAAGTTCCACGGGGGGGGGCGCCGCCGCGCCGCGCGGGGCCGGGTGAACCTGGTCGGCTTCCCCGACGTGGCGGGAACCCGGGAGCTGATCGGGCTGCTCGCCGGATTGGGGGTCCGGGTGAACGCGCGGCTGCTGCCGGATTTTTCGGTCGCTGAGATCCGCCGCTGGGACGGCGCGGACCTGCAGGTGCTGCTGCCGCACCGGCTGCTGGAGGCCGCGTTCGAGCGGGCCGCCCTCTCCGCGAAAGGAGGACGAACGCGCTCCGAGGACGGCGTCCCCATGGCCGCCGCCGCGGGCCGGCGGGCGGTCGCCCCGCCCGCTCCCTACGGACTCGCCGGCACGCGGCGCTGGCTGGAGGCCGTGCTCGCAGCCGCGGGCAAGCCGCGCCTCCTGCGCGAGGCCTGGCCCCGCCTGAGCGCGGACGCCGAGGCCGGATTCCGGCGGGCGAAGTCCCGCCTGCGCGGCCGGTCGGTCATCCTCGTGGACGACGCGCTGGCCGTGGCCCGCTATTCGGATCCCCGCCGCACCTTCGGAGTGCCCCTGCTTCCGGTGCTGCGGGAGATGGGGGTGGGAGTCCGGTTCGCCCTGTACCGCGCCCCCGGAAAGGCGCGGCCGCCGCGCCGGGGCGTCCGCTGGTTCTCGTCGCCCCGGGAACTCGGCCGGATCCTGCGCGGGGAGCCGTGCCGCGCCGTCTTCTCCAACGTGTTCTTCGACCGGCGCATCACGCGCGCCGGCAAGACGCCCTTCTCGCTGTCGATCTTCGAGATGGGCCTCGCGGGGGCGGTGCGCAGCCTCCGGAGGATGGACGGGGTGACGAGCCTGGATTTCTATGAAAAGAACGCTCCCTGACGAGTTCTCCCGGAGACTGAACCTGCCCTATCTCCTGGGGGTCTACCTGCTCGTCAACGCGGTGGAGGACCTGTTCCTGCTGGTGGACGGTCCCGACTGCATCCTCCACAAGGCGGAGTTCATCCACGGCAAGCACGACTGGAACTCGACCTTGCTGGACGCGGCGGGGGCGCACCGGATCGTTTTCTCCAACGTCACGCTCAACGACGTCGCGGCGGATCAGAGCGGGAGGCTCGAAGCGCTCCTCGACCTGATCCGCTCGGTCCCGGGCTGCGGGGGGGTCCTGGCGAGTGCCATGCCGGTCTGCGCGGTCACGGGCTTCCCCTACGAGCGCCTCTTGAAGCCGGCGGCGGGAGCCGGCGGGAAACCGGTCATGGTCCTGCCCTCGGAATCCTTGTCGGGGGATTGGCTGGACGGGTACGCGGCCGCCCTCGCGGCCCTGGCCGGGGCGCTGCCCCTGAAGGAACGGGGACGCGGCGGCCGGGCGGCCGGCAGCGCCGCGGTGGTCGGGCTGCTGGCGGACCGCAACGAGGGGGACCATCGCGGCAACCGCAGCGAGCTCCGCCGCCTGCTGGCGGCGCTCGGCATGCCACGGGTGGGCTTCTGGCCGGGAGAGGGCGGTCTTGCGGAGCTGTCGCGAGCCGCGCAGGCCGACCTGGTGATATCCCTTCCTTATGGCCGGGAGGCGGCCCGCGTGCTGGCCGAGCGGACCGGGGCCCGCCTCGTGCGCGCGGACCTGCCTTTCGGGCTGGACGGGACCGAGGCTTTTCTGCGCTGCGTCGCGCGGGCCGCGGGGCGTCCGGCCCTGGCCGACACCCTCGTGCGCGGGGAGCGGGCGCGCGTCTTCGCCGCGCTGGAGTGGGTACTGCCCTACGCCTTCCTGAACCGCGAGCTCTCGCTCTTCCTGGACCCGCACCTGGCCGCGGGCATGCTCGGCTTCTGCCGCGAGCTGGGCCTGCGCCCGCGTTTCGCGGCGGCGGCCGGGTCGCGGGGTCACGCGGCCGGAGAGGCGGCCTTGCGCCGCGCGGCGCCGGAACTGACCTTCGAGCCGCGCCGCGCCTCCCTGGAGGCGGCCCTGCGCGAGCCGGGGGAACTCGTCGTCGGCGGCACCTTCGCGGTCACCGACGAGGCCCTGCGCGAAGGGACCGCGGCGGTCGAGCTCGGCTTCCCCTCCTGGCACACGCATTTCCTGACCGAGACCCCGTTCTTGGGCTTCGAGGGGGCCCTGTCGCTCGCGCAGCGGATGGCGAACGCGCTCAGCGCGGCGCGCGTCCGGAGGCGGCCATGAAGGAATATGCCCGCTTCGTGGACCTGTTCTTCGACCATAACCTTTCCGGGTTCTTCGGGCTCCGGGACGAGACGGCGGAGCCCTTGAGCGCGCGCGCCGTGCGCAACGAATGGTCCGCCTTGGTCCGGGAACTGCGTCGGGAGGGCCGCGCCGAGCTGTTCGACCTCTACGTCGGCGTCCCGTTCTGCGGCCGGCTCTGCCGGTTTTGCAACCTCTCTCCCGAGCGGCTGGGCGCCCGGTCCCGGGTGGAGGAGTACCTGTGCTGGTTGGACGAGGCGATCGGTTTCTTCCGCCCGGCGTTCGCGAAGGTCCGCTTCGGGAACCTGCTGTTGGGCGGCGGCACGCCCAGCGTCCTTTCCGCCGCGCAGTTGGACCGGCTTTTCCGGGGCCTTTTCGGCGCGTTCCGATTCGATCCGGCGGGGGAGAAGAGCTTCGAGTTCCACCCCAGCAGCTTCTCCGAACGCAAGCTGGAGGTCCTGCGGGAGCACGGCTTCAACCGCGTGATCCTGGGCGTGCAGTCTCTGACCCCCGGGGTCCTGCGCCGGGCGGGGCGGACGGATCAGACGGCCGGCCAGGTGGAGCGGGCCGTGCGGGCCGTGGCCCGGGCGGGCTTCCCTCGCGGCCAGAACGTGGACCTCATCCTGGGGCTGGAGGGGGAGACCCCGGCCTCCTTCCTGCGCTCCTTCGAGCGGGCGGCGGACCTGGGGCCCGAGGAGATCAGCGTCTACCTGCTCAAGCCATTCGGCCCCCACATGGCGCGCTACGGGCGCAGCGTCGGCCTGTTCTACGAACAGGCGGACCTCCGGCGCAGCTTCGCCGCCGTCCCGGAGCGGATGATCCGCGCCGCGGAGCGCCGGGGCTATCGGGTCAACGAATCGCCGCTGCTGGACCTCCGCTACGCCTTCATGAAGCGCTCCCTCCCGGTCGAGAAGAGGTACTACTCCGACACGCCTTTAGGGGGGAGCTCCTTGTTCGCGCTCGGCTCCATGGCCCGGTCGCACGTTTGCGGCCGGATGTCCTACGCCTGCGGGCCAGTGCGGGGAGCCTTCGACCCCGAGGCCAGGATCTACGACGCCCGGAAGGTGGACCTGGATAACGAGATGTTCCGCTGGCTGTCCCATCACCTGCTCAGCGAATGGGGACTGTCCTTGGCGAGATTCCGGGAGGTGTTCGGCCGCTCCTTCGAGTCCCGTTTCGCGGCCCCCCTGCGGCGCCTCCGCCGCGACGGCCTCCTCCGGCGCGCCCAGGGACGGCTGCTCTGCGCGAAAGACTCGCTCAAGGACCGTCTGGCCACGCGGCTCTGCTTCGTCGGCCTGCCCGCCTTGCGGGCGATGCTGGACGCCCACAACTCGCCGGAGAACCAGGTCCGCCTGGTCGCCGGCGCCGCGGAGTACGGCGTCTGGGTGGAGCGCAGCCGCCCGGAGCAGCGCTACGTCTCTTCGGCGGGATCCTACGGCCTCCAGGTGGCCAGGCTCCGGCCCGGGCCCTTCTCGCCGTGGGAAATGAAGCTGGTCCGCTGGCTGGGCGATCTGTTCCAGAGCCTGCAGGCGGGGGCCGGCGAGGCCTGCGGCGCGGAGCGGACCTACGCCCTCCACGAGGCCGTGGCCCGGCACCTGTCGGGCGCTGCCCCGGGACGCCTGACCCTCAAGCCCTGGATCCGCGTGTCGGACCGCTCCGGCCTCGGCTACAGCCGGGCCGGCGTTCAGGATGGCGGGATGAGGCTGTAGCCCCGGCTCTCGACGGTGATGAGCCATTGCTCCGGACTCCAGGCCATCTTGAGGCGGATTCGCCGCACGTGGACCTCCACGGTCTTGAGGCTCCCTTCCGAGGGGGGATCCATCCCCCAGACGTCTTTATAGAGCGAGGTCCGGTCCCGGGGGTGGGGACTGTGGACGGCCAGGTCATAAAGGATGCCGAACTCCTTCGGGGTCAGGTGGCTGATCCGGCGGCCCGCGAGCTGGACGAGCTTGCCCGCGTAATCGAGCGTCATGGCGCCGACCCGCGCTTCCAGCCGGGCGGCCTCGGGGGACGGCTGGGAACGCCGCAATAGGGCGCGGCAATGCGCCAGCAGGCGCTCGGGCTGGACCGGCTTGATGAGATAGTCGTCGGCCCCCATGTCGAGGCAGGCGACCTCCTGGCCTTCCTGATCCTCCCCGGTGAGGATCAGTATCGGCACTCCGGCGGTACCGACCTGGTCCTTGAGCGCCCGGCAGACCTGCGTGCCGCCGATCCCCGGCAGGACGAGGTCCAGGACCACCAGGTCGGGCGGCGTGCGAAAGGCCTCGGACATGCCGCTCTTGCCGGTGGCGGCGGCCCGCACCGCGAAACCCCGGGATTCCAGGAGCTTGGCCAGCTGCTTGCGGAAGGCGGGGTCGTCTTCGATGATCAGGATGTTCGACGGCATGACCGTGTTAATTATATAAAGGACCGTGGCTGGAATCAGCGCTGGATCCGCCGGCGGCTCCGGTTCGACGAGGTACCTGCTCTTCTTCCGCGCCATCCTGCTCGGGAACCTCCTGCTCGCCGCCATGTACGCTCCCGAGGCCGGGAAGGCCTGGGATTGGATCCGGGGCGTCTTCCCTGCGTATGCGGCATGCGCCCTGGCGCTCTACGGGCTGGAGCGGCGCGTCGGCTGGACCCGGGCGGCCGCCCGGTGGTCGTTCCTCCTCGACGTCGGCTTCGCCGCCTCCGCCGCTTACGCCCTTCCCGGGGATTCCATGGGGCTCTTCATCGCGTTCTTCCTGGTCATCCTGAGCTCGACCTTGCTGCGCGAACCCGTCTTCAGCATCCTCCTGGCGGGGGTGGTCTGCGCCGTGTACACGGGAGCCTCTCAGCCGGGCGCGGCCGCCGCGGCGGACCCCGGCCGCCTGATGAAGCTGGCTCTGCTGGCCGGCATCGCTCTTTTCAGCGTCTTCATGGCCGCCTACGCGCAGCAGATCGAACGCAGTATCGCCGAGCCCTACGAGCTCCGCATCGCATGGCTGGAGCGCCTTTCCCTCGTGGGGCGGGCCCTCCGGGGCATCCTGCACGAGGTGAAGACTCCCCTAGGGACCATCCTGTTGAGCGTGGAGAACCTGCGCGGCATGCTGCGCCGGGGAGAGGACGTGGAGGCGGAGCTGGTCGTGATCGCGGGAGAGGCGGAGCGCGCCTCGCAGATACTGGACAACTTCCTGGAATTCACCCGGCCCGTCGACATAGCGCTGGAGCCTCTGTCTTTGAGCGCGCCGATCGAGAAGGTCCTGGCGGCCATGCGCGGCCGCTTGGAGGAGCGCGACATCCGCCTTGAGCCGGACCTGGACCCGACGACGCGCGTCCTGGGCAGCGAGCGCCATCTGGTCCAGGCCTTCACCAACCTTTTCATGAATGCGATCCAGGCCATGCCTTCCGGGGGGATGCTCTCGGTCCGCCAGGCGCGCTCCGGCGGCATGGCCTGCGTCTTCATCCGGGACACGGGCCGCGGGATGGAGGGAGCCGGCCGCGCGGACCTGTCCGATGCGGACCCGGAGTCCCAGCCGGATGCGCGAGGGTTCGGCCTCGGCCTGGGCATCGTCCGCTGGATAGTCCAGAAGCACGGGGGCGGATTCTCCCTCGAAAGCCCCGGCCCCGGCCGGGGCGCTACGGCCCTGCTGCGCCTGCCCCTCCTTCCCGAGAATTAACCCAGCGTTTGGTGGCGTCCGCGCCTGGAGCGCCCTAGACTATCGAGGTCGGAGGCGGAGAGGGGGATAGGCCATGAAGATTCCAAAGGGCGCGGGTTCCGGGCGGGGGTTCACCTTGATCGAGCTCATGGTGGTCGTGGCGATCATGGGGGTGTTGGCGGCCGTCGCGATCCCGACGGCGGCCAGGCTCATCCAGGGAGCGAACCGCGCGGCCCGCGAGGCCGCGGCGCTGGCCGAGTCGGAACGCGCCGCGGCGGCGGCGCGGGTCGAGGGAGGGCGGCCTGCGGCGCAGGCGCAGCCGGGCGGCCGCGAGCCCGACTTCGACTCGGCGCGGATACAGATGCGCCTGAGCGCCAGGCACGACCGCTATGGGATGGAGGTCTATCCGCGCTTCGAGGCCGCGTTCCAGGGCCGTTTCGTCCTGCCGCCTCAGGGCGGCGCGGCCGAGCCCGTGCGCCTCTATTTCCCCTTCCCTGAGGGAACGACCGAAGCCCGGGACGTCTTCCTCTATTTCCTGGCGGACCGGCGCCGGGAGGAGGCCGTCGGGGTGGTGTACGACAAGAGCGGCATCCACTGGGTCGGGACGCTGTCGCCGGGGGCGGCGCGGGAGGCGGAGGTGTCGTTCACGGCCTACGGCCGAGACCGGTTCATCCAGCGCCTGCCGCCCTCGCGCCGGACCCGGGCCCTCGACGTGACGCTGGACCTCGAAGGGCTGTCCGCCGAAGCGATCCCGGAATACGCCCTGCGTCCCACCGCGGTCCAAGGGCAACGCGTCTCCTGGAACTCGCGGAACCTGGTCTCGGACCGGGACATCATCGTGGACATCCCCCAGGCCCCGGGTCCCATGGGGAGGGTCTCCCTCCTCTTCAAGTTCGTCGGCCTGGCGGTGCTGCTGTTCGGCGCCGGCTTCTGGTACATGAACGAGAGGATAGCGCCGGGCCGTCTGGACCACTTCGACCTGTGGTCCTTCCTGCTGCTGGCTTCGACCTATTGCCTGTTCTTCGTGAACTTCGCCGTCCTCGGCTACCACGGCGACCTGGAGACCCGGGCGGCCATGGCCTTGGCCGCGGTCTCCTCCCTGCCGCTGCTGGTCATCCACGTGGCGCGCCTCATCGACCTGCGCTTCGCGCTGACCCGGGTCCTGCCTCTGGCCGCCCTCACCTTGGGACTGGTCTTGAACGGGGTCTACGGAGGGCCCTGGCGCAGCTACGTCTTCACGGCGTGCGCCTACGTCATCATCGCCTATCTGACCCTCACCTGTCCCATCCCGCGGCTCAGGGCGGCGCTGGGGAGATGAGGCGGGTCAGGATCTCCGCGTCAGATACCGCGCGAAATCCCACAGGCCGGAGAAGCGGTGCTCGCCGTCGACGTAATGCTCGATGACGTAGAAGGCGAAGTAGTAGAAGCGGCACGCGCACCAGACGGCGAGGCCCAGCAGGGCGGCCAGGCGCCAGGACGGGTGCTCGAGGAGGATGAGCCCCGAGGCCAGGAGGGCCCCGGTCAGGAAGAGGAAGCCTTTGGCGTAGATCAGCCGCGCGTCCTTAAGGTCTCCCAGGCTCATCGCGGGGCGGGGCCGTCTTGAGGTAGCGGTCGATGGCTCCGGCCGCGTTCTTGCCGTCGCCCATGGCCAGGATCACCGTGGCCCCGCCGCGCACGATGTCGCCTCCCGCGAACACTCCCGGGATGCTGGTCATCCCGTCCGCGTCGATCTCGATGTTGCCCCATTTGTTGAGCTTGAGATCTGGGCAGGTGGCGGTCAAGAGCGGGTTGGCGCTCGTGCCCACGGCCACGATCGCGATGTCGCAGGGGAGCTCGAATTCGCTTCCCTTGACCGGCACGGGCCGGCGCCGGCCGGAAGCGTCCGGTTCCCCCAGCTCCATGCGCTCCAGGCGGACGGCCCGGACCCAGCCGCGTTCGTCGCCCAGGAGCTCGAGGGGGGCGACCAGGAACATCAGCTCCACCCCTTCCTGCTCGGAGTGCGCGACCTCCTCGACGCGCGCGGGCATCTCGGCCCGGCTGCGGCGATAGGCGAGTATGGCCCGGGAGCTGCCCAGGCGTTTGGCCGTACGCACCCCGTCCATGGCCGTGTTGCCGCCGCCGAACACCACGGCGACCGGGCCCTTGGCGATGGGGGTGAGCGCGTCGGGGCGGTAGGCGCCCATGAGGTTCACCCGGGTCAGGTACTCGTTGGCCGAGTAGACGCCCTTGAGGTTCTCCCCGGGGACCTTCATGAACACGGGGAGCCCCGCGCCGTTGGCGACGAAGCAGGCCTCGAACTCCTTGAGGAGCTCGGGCACGGTGACGGTCTTGCCCACCACGACGTCGCACTCGATCTTGACGCCCAGCGCCTCAAGGTTGGCGATCTCGGCGTCCACGATGGCCTTGGGCAGGCGGAACTCGGGTATTCCGTAGCGCAGGACGCCCCCGGGGGCGTGCAGGGCTTCGAAGATCGTGACGTCATGTCCCAGGCGGGCCAGCTCGCCCGCGGCGGTCAGGCCGCCGGGGCCGCTGCCCACGACGCAGACCTTGCGGCCGGTCCTGACGGCGGGAGGGGCGGGGGGGGCCGAGTGCGCGGCGGCCCAGTCGGCGATGAAGCGCTCCAGCCAGCCCACCGCCACGGGTTCGCCCTTCAGGGCCCGGATGCAGAGCTCCTCGCACTGCTTCTCCTGGGGGCAGACGCGGCCGGTCGTGGCGGGGAGGGCGTTGTCCTCGCGCATGATCGCCGCGGCGCCGGCCAGGTCGCCTTCGGCGATCTTGACGATGAACTCAGGGATGCGCACACCCACGGGACAGCCGGCCACGCAGGGGCGCTTCTTGCAGTCGAGGCAGCGCTTGGCTTCCTCCATGGCGGCGTATTCGTCGAGCCCCTGGTTCACTTCCTTGAAGTTCCGGGCCCGGGCTCCGGCGTCCTGCTCGCGCATCTTGACCCGGGAGATGGCCATCCGTTCCTTGGGCGTCAGCGTGGGCTTGCCGGGAGTCATCGCGCGGCCTCCTTCTCCTGTTCACGGATCGCGGCCTCGAGGCGGCAGGAGTGCTCGCCGTAGGTCTTCAGTCGCGCCATGAGCTCCTGGTAGTCGACCTGATGGCCGTCGAACTCCGGGCCGTCCACGCAGGCGAACCGGCTCTTGCCTCCGACGGTGACCCGGCAGCCGCCGCACATGCCCGTCCCATCCACCATGATGGGGTTGAGGGAGACGATGGTCTGGATCCCGTGGGGCTTGGTCCGTTCGGCCACGGCCGCCATCATCGGGAGCGGTCCTACCGCGAAGACCGCGGCGGGCCGCCGGGCCGGGTCGGCGATGAGGGCGTCGAGAACCGCGGTGACGAAGCCCTTCGTGCCCAGGGAGCCGTCCTCGGTGGTCACCAGGACTTCCTTGGAGAAGGCGGCGAGCTCGTCGCGCAGGATGACGAAGGAGGCGCTGCGTCCGCCGATGAGCGTGGTCACCTCGTTGCCGGCGTCGGCCAGGGCCCTGGCCAGGGGGTAGAGCACGGCGGTCCCGACCCCGCCGCCCACGCAGGCCACCCGGCCCCAGGACTGGATGTGGGTGGCTTTTCCCAGGGGGCCGGCCACGTTCTGGATGGAGCCGCCGGCCGGGACGGCCACGATGTCCCGCGTGCTCTCGCCCACGGCCTGGATGATGAGGGTGATGGTGCCGCGTTGGGCGTCCGCGTCCGCGATGGTGAGGGGGATGCGCTCGGCGCCTTCCCGGAGCCGGACGATGACGAACTGGCCCGGCAGCCGGGCCCGCGCCACGCGCGGGGCCTCCACGACCAGGCGATGTACCTGCGCGGCGAGCGTATCGTTGCTCAGAACCTGGAACATGCGGACCGTCCTTCCATGTGAGGTGGCGGCCCGGGAACGCCGGCCGCAAAGGCGCTTCACATTATAGTCAAAAAACGATTCCGGCTCTAGGATTCCTGCAGGATCTGGATCTCGTGGTCGGCTTTGCGCAGGCGGACCCCCTGCACCAGGGCGATGCGGGCGAAGATGCGTATTCCGAGGGTGGGGAAGTCCTTCACGGTTTCGTTGAAGCGGGTCCGGGGCAGGATGAAGAGGTCGGTGTCGGAGCCGGCCACCGCGTCGGCGGAGCGTTCCCCCCGGTCGATGAAGGCGATCTCCCCGAAGAAATCGCCGCGCCCGAAGGTAGCGAGATGGTGCGCGCGGCCCCCTTCCAGGGGGAGGACGATGCGCACGGATCCGCGGCGGATGACGAAGAGCTCGTCGCCCTTGTCCCCGCGCCGGAATGCCGTCTCCCCGGACTTGAGGGGACGCTCCGTCAGGCAGTCGGCGAGGACCTGGCGCAGGTCGGGCTCGAGCTCCCGGAAGAGGTCGATCTCCTCCTGTGCGAGAGGCGTCTCTTCGGAGCAGGCGGGGCAGTCGGCTTCCTCCAGGATGCGCTCCTCGGCCCAGGCCAGGGCGTCGTCCATCGTGTCGAAGACGCGGGCGCCTTTCTGGGGGGCGACCAGGCCGATTTCGTCGAAGTAAGCTTTCAGGTCCTGCCCGCTGGGCAAAGTGGAGGGCAGGCTGCTGAGGAGGAGCTTGCCGCCCTGGGCCGCGAGCATGGCCTCGATCTGCTCGAGCATGTGCGCGGCCGTGAAGTCCACGGACTGCACCCGCCGCAGGTCGAGGATCACGAAGCGCCGGGTCTTGAGGTCGGACTCCAGCTCGGAGAAGAGCTGGTCCGTGGTGCCGAAGAAGAGGCTGCCCTGCAGTTCGCAGGCCACGGTCTTGCCGCCGTCCCGCTCCAGGACCTTCGCGGCTTCGGGCAGGCGCCGCTGCTTGGAGAACAGCTGGCTGCCCAGGACCTTGCGGCGGATGACCGAGCCGCGGATCTGGTCCCGGATGAAGAGGAGGATGGACAAAGCCAGGCCCACGCCGGCCGCGATCATGAGGTCGGTGGCGATGGCCACTCCGACGACGCTCGCCATCACGGCGAAGTCGAAGGTCGTGGAGCGGTTGCGGAGCAGACGGAAGCTGTTGCGGTCCACCATGCGCCAGGCCACCACGATGAGGATCCCGGCCAGGGCGGCGATGGGGACCCAGGCGATGACCCGCCCCAGCAGGAAGAAGGCCGCGAGAGCGAACCCGCCCTCCAGAACCCCGGAGAGCCGGGTCTTGCCGCCGCTCTGCAGGTTGACCAGGGTCGCGCCCATGGTCCCGGCCCCGGGGACGCCCCCGAGCAGGGCGGAGGCCGTGTTGGCGAGGCCCTGGCCGATGAGCTCCTGGTTGGAATCGTGCCGGGAGCGCGTCAGGGCGTCGAGGACCACGCAGGTCTTGAGCGTGTCCATGGACAGGAGCACGGACAAGGTCAGCGCCGGCACCACGACGGCGCGGAGGTCCGCCCAGCCCACGCGGGGGAACGCGCTCCACCGGGAGAGCTCCAGCCCCGTCCCTCCGCCCCCGCCGCCCAGGGGTCCCACCACCAGTTCGTTGCCGTCGAGCGAGCGCAGCTCCGGGAACGCGGCGGCCAGCGCCGCGTAGGCGCAGAGCCCCCCGAGGAGCCCGAAGATGGGGGCCGGGACCTTGCGCGTGAGCTTGGGGGCGGATACCATGGCCAGGACCGCGGCGAGGCCCACGACGATCGACGGGACGCGCAGCAGCGCGGGGTCGCGCAAGCCGTCGAGCAGAGGCGTCCCCTGCGGCCAGCCGAAGAGTTTGGGGAGCTGGGTCAGGAAGATAAGGACCCCCACCCCGCTCAGATAGCCCGTGACTACCGGGTACGGGATGTACTTGATGAGACGGCCCCCGCCCAGCGCCCCGAAGGCGAGCTGGAGCCCGCCGGCGGCCAGGGCCGTAAGGGTAAGGAGGAGCACGATGCGGTTCGGGTCCCCCGGCGCGGCTCCGGCCGCGAGTTCCATCCCGAGGGTGGCCATGACGGCCGCCGCCGGCGCGCAGGGCGCGCTGATGAGCCGGTTCGTGCCTCCGAACATCGCGGCCGTGAAGCCGATGGCCGCGGCTCCGATGAGGCCGGCGATGGCCCCCGCGGCCGCGCCTTCCGCTCCCAGGGGGGAGTAGATCGCCACGCCGAAAGCGATCGCCTGCGGCAGGGCCACGAGCATCGCCGCCAGGCCGCCCAGCGCGTCTTCAGACAGATGTTCGGCGGACAGGCTCTTCAAGACAACGGATTATAGTATATCCCCGCCGCAGGAGAGCTCGGCTCGGGAGCTTTGGTATACTCGTTGTCGATATGAGGTTCAAGAAAGACGATTCGCGTTATTTCCTCAAGCTGGAGCGGGGGGAGGACGTCCTGGAGGCCCTACTGCGCTTCGCCGGCGAGACCGGCGTCGTCTCCGGGTCGCTGACCGGCATCGGCGCGGTGGCGGACCCGGTCATCGGTTATTATGACCTGGCCAGGAAGGCCTATCTGCGCCACGAACTCCGCGGCGAGTACGAGGTGGTCAGCCTCACCGGCAGTCTCAGCGAGTCCGAGGGCAGGCCCATGCCGCACCTGCATGTCGTTCTTTCGGGTCCGGACGGCGCGGCCCGGGCGGGGCATCTCTTCAGCGCCCGGGTGTCTTTGACCCTGGAGGCGGCCTTCCAGTCCTACCCCTGGCCGCTGGTCCGCAAGCCCGATCCGGACACCGGGCTCAAGCTCCTGGACCTGCCTTGACAATGAAACACGATGCGGGCATCCTTTCCTTCATGAGGGTGCTCCTGGCGCTCTGCTTGCTGGTCTCGATCGGGGCCGTGTGCGAAGCCGCCGAGGCGGTCTGCCGGCCCTGCCGCAAGGTCTGCAGTTCCCGCAACAAAGCGAAGTACCCGGAAGTCTGCGCGAACTGCCTCAAGGAATGCGAGGCTTCGGCGCCCCAGGCCGGTTCCACGGCGGCCGCCGAGACCGGGACCGCGCTCCCGCTGGCCGTTCCCGCCGTCGCCTCCGCCCCCGCCCCGACCGGACCCAAACGCCGCTCCCGGAAGCGGGGGGCGGCCGCGTCCCCGGCGGTAGCGGCGCCGGCCGCAGATCCCCCGCCCAAGTCCTGCGGCCGCACCCGCGACACCGGGGAAGAGGATTTCAGCTGTCTGGACGAGGAGAACCTCGCGCGGCGGCTGCAGTTCGAGAAGGCGGTGCAGGCCAAGATCGTCGCCGACCCGGTCTGCGACCCCATCGGCGACCGGTTCGACTCGCGCCGCTGCGAGCTCGCCTCGGATAAACATGCGAGCGCCATCGCCCGGATCGAGAAGATCGCGGAAGAGCGGAGCGCCAGCAAGCCCAACCCCTGCCAGAACCCCGAAATGGGCGACGAGGAGTACTGCAGGCTGAGCTGCGGGGAGTGCGGGCTCACCAGCGACGGCCGGTATCTGCCCATGGGGAAGTTCACCACCAAGGCGCGCGACGAGCTGCGCAAGAAGGGCAAGGTGCTCAAGCCCGCCGCAGGTACGCCCGAGGCCAAGGCCGAGCCGTCCGTCCCGGTCCGCCAAGAGGATTGCCTCTCCCAGAACCAGGAGGTCTGCGAGCGGAGCTGCGACCGCTTTCCCGAGACGGGCCGGCCGCCCAATCAGATGACCTGCAAGTCCTCCTGCCGGCGCAAGGCCGCCTCCTTCTGCAAGCAGGCCCCGGCCGCCTTCTCGGATTGAAGTCCGTCCCCGGG
>MGTY01000062.1 GCA_001799695.1 Elusimicrobia bacterium GWA2_69_24 | reverse complement strand
GGGGTACTCCAAGGTGATTCACGGGCGCTTCGGCGACCGCTGCAAAAACCCTGCCGCGGGATTAGGGGGGCCGCGTCACCCTTGACTTCCGGACGGGGCGTGTGGTCTCATGAGCCTTCGCGGCCCGGTTCGGAGCCCCAGGAAAGATAAAGGGAAAAGACTCAATGGAAGCGGTTATCGCGACAGGCGGGAAGCAGTACCGGGTGGCCCCGGGCCAGGTCATCAAGGTAGAGCGGCTCGGCCAGACGAAGGGGACGGCGGTGGAGTTCAGGGACGTCCTGCTCGTCACCCAGGACGGCCAGGTTACCCTGGAGCCCAAGGCGCTCAAGTCGGCGAAGGTCACAGGGGAAGTGGTGGAGGAGAAGAAGGGCGCCAAGGTGCTCGTGGTCAAGTTCAAGCGGCGGAAGAACTACCGGCGGAAACGCGGGCACCGGCAGATCCTGACGGCCGTCCGCATCACGAAGATCGAGGTCTAGCCTCATGGCGCACAAGAAGGGTGTCGGCAGCTCCCGGAACGGTCGCGACTCGAACCCCCAGATGCTGGGGGTGAAACGCTTCGGCGGTCAGTTCGTGACGGCCGGCAGCATTCTGGTCCGGCAGCGCGGCACGCGCTTCAAGCCAGGCGAGAACGTCGGCCTCGGCGTGGATCACACCCTGTTCGCGAAGACCGACGGCTACGTTCGCTTCGGGCGCAGGGGCGACGACAAGTTCGTCAGCATCGCCCAGCAGCCCGCCTGATCCACCCCGGGGCCTCCGGGGCACGCCATGTTCGTTGACGAAGTCGACGTATTCGTCAAGGGCGGCGACGGAGGCGCCGGGTGCGTGAGCTTTCGCCGCGAGAAGTTCGTTCCCCGGGGCGGCCCTGACGGGGGTGACGGGGGCGACGGGGGCAGCGTGGTCCTCGACGCCGACCCCTCCATCACCACTCTCCTGGACTTCCACTACCAGCGCCACTACTACGCCCAGCGCGGCCTGCACGGCAAGGGCGCGAACCGCCACGGGAAGAGCGGAGAGGACATCGTGCTGCGCGTTCCGCTCGGCACCGTCGTGTCCGACCGGGACACCGGCGAGCGGCTCGGCGACCTGACCGCGCCCGGGCAGCGTCTGATCGTCGCGCGCGGGGCGCGCGGCGGCCGCGGAAACGCCCGCTTCGTCACCTCGACCAACCGGGCGCCGCGCCGGGCCGATCTCGGACGCGCCGGCGACGAGCGCTGGATCCACATGGAGCTCAAGCTCCTGGCCGATGTGGGCGTGATCGGATTCCCGAACGCCGGCAAGTCCACGCTCGTGTCCCGGCTGTCTGCCGCCACACCGAAGATCGCCGACTATCCCTTCACGACGCTCCAGCCCAACCTCGGCATCGTCCGCGTGGGCGAGGGCGCGGCCTTCGTGATTGCCGACCTCCCCGGACTCATCCCCGGGGCCGCGGAAGGCAAGGGGCTCGGCATCCGCTTCCTCCGGCACACGGAGCGCACGCGGCTCCTGATCCACCTGATCGACCTCGACCCCTCCAACGGGCGGGATCCCGTCGACGATTACCACGCCATCCAGCACGAGCTTCGCGCCTACTCCGAGGCGCTGGCGACGCGGCCGCAGGTGGTCGCCGGCAGCAAGGCCGAGCTCCCCGGGGCCGAGGACCGCCGACAGGTCCTCGAGCGGTTCTGCAAGGAGCGCGGCATCGTGTTTCACGCCATCTCGTCCGTGACGGGGCTCGGCCTCGAGGCCCTGGTTCGCGACCTGGCGGCACGGCTCAGGAGCGCCGAGTGGGTGCCCGCCGCACCCTGACCCGTACGCGGCGGCTGGTGGTCAAGGTCGGCAGCGGGCTCATCACCGTTCCCGGACAGGGCCCCGACGGCCGTCGGATCGCGGCGCTGGCCGCTGACATCGCCAGCGTGGTGGCGGGCCGCCGCGAGGTCGCCCTGGTCACCTCCGGCGCCATCGTGACGGGCATGGCCCGGCTCGGGCTCCCGGCGCGCCCGCGCAGTATCCCCGAGAAGCAGGCGGCGGCGGCCGTCGGGCAGTCCGCGCTCATGTGGCACTACGAGCACGCGTTCAAGAAGCACGGCCTGCACGTGGGCCAGGTGCTCCTGACGGGCCAGGACATCAGCGACCGCTCGCGCTACCTCAACGCGCGGAACACGCTCTTGACGCTCCTCAGCTTCGGGGTCGTGCCCATCGTGAACGAGAACGACACGGTCGCCGTGGACGAGATCAAGCTGGGCGACAATGACAATCTCGCCGCCCTGGTGGCCCACCTGATCGACGCCGATCTCCTGGTGCTTCTCACGGACGTGGATGGGCTCTACACGGCGGATCCGCGGCGCGATCCCACGGCGCGGCGGGTGGAGACCGTGGAGGCGATCACGGAGGACATCCAGCGCCTCGTCTACGACGGGACAGCGGGCGTCTCCGTGGGCGGCATGAGCACGAAGCTCGAGGCCGCCCAGAAGGCGGTTGCCTCGGGCATCGCGATGGTCATCGCCAGTGGGCGGGAGCCCGGAGTCCTCGGGCGGCTCCTCGGTGGCGAAGCGCTCGGCACCTACTTCCAGCCGCGCGGTGACCGGCTGGCGGCGCGGAAACGGTGGATCGCCTTCGCCGTGCCGCCGCAGGGGTGTCTGACGGTTGACGCGGGAGCGAAGAAGGCCTTAACTGAGAGGGGCAAGAGCCTCCTGCCCTCGGGGCTGGTCGGCGTGACCGGCGAGTTCCAGGCCGGTGATGTCGTCAGTCTCGGCGAAGTCGGCTCAGGGGAGTTCGCGCGAGGGCTCGTGAACTACGATGCCACGGAGCTGCGGAAGCTCCGCGGGGTCAAGACCGCGGAGATCGAGAAGACGCTGGGCTACAAGGGCGTCGGTGAGGTGATCCACCGGGACAACCTGGTGGTGCTCTGAGCGGGCGCGCGGGAGGACACAGCATGGACATCGCGGCAGAGGTGCAAGCCAAGGCGCGCGCCGCCAAGGAGGCGTCGCGGGTGCTCGCGCTGGCTCCAACCCGGACCAAGAACGAGGTCCTGAGCCAGATGGCCCGGGGGCTGGAAGAGAAGGCTGCTACGATCCTCGAGGCCAACCGGGCCGACCTTGCCCGCGCCCGCTCCAAGGGCCTCACGCGGGCCTTCGTGGACCGCCTCACGCTGACGGACGGCCGCATCGAGGAGATGGCCACCGGTGTCCGCCAGGTCGCCGCGCTTCCCGACCCCGTGGGCGAAGTGGTGGAGACGTGGCACCGGCCCAATGGCCTGGAGATCTCGCGCGTGCGGGTGCCGCTGGGCGTGATCGGCTTCATCTACGAGTCCCGCCCGAACGTGACTGCCGACGCGGCGGCGCTCTGCCTCAAGTCGGGCAACGCCGTGGTGCTGCGCGGCGGCAGCGAGGCGATCGAGTCCAACACGATGATCGCTCAGCTCCTCGCCAAGTCCGTGGAGAAGGCGGGCCTGCCGGCCGACGTGATCCAGTACGTGGACACGCCGGACCGCGCGGCCGTCATGGCCCTCCTGACGCTCGACCGGGACCTGGACCTCATCATCCCCCGGGGCGGGGAGGAGCTCGTCCGGCTCGTGACCGAGCGCGCGACGGTGCCCGTGCTCAAGCACGACAAGGGTCTGTGCCATGTGTTCGTGGACGAGGGCGCCGATCTCGGCATGGCCGTGGCGATCGCCGTCAACGCCAAGGCCCACCGCGTGAGCGTCTGCAACGCCATGGAGACGCTGCTCGTGCACGCGGCGATCGCCCCCCGCTACCTGCCGGTGGTGGCGGCGCGGCTCGGGGAGGCGGGCGTGGAGATACGCGGCGACGAGCGCACGCGAGCCTTCGTGCCGGCGGCCCGAGTGGCCGAGGAGTCCGACTGGGACACGGAGTACCTCGACTCCATCGTCGCCGTGAAGGTGGTCGACAGCCTCGATGAGGCCATGGCGCATATCCGCCGTCACGGCTCGGGGCTCGCGGAAGCCATCGTGACCTCCGACCTCCGCCGCGCGCGCCGCTTCACCCACGAGGTGGACGCGGCGGCCGTGCTCGTGAACGCCTCGACTCGGCTTGTGGACGGATCTCAGTTCGGCATGGGAGCGGAGATGGGCATCTCCACGTCCAGGCTCCACGCGCGGGGCCCGGTGGGCGTTCGCGAGCTCACCACCACGAAGTTCGTCGTGCTCGGCGACGGGCAGATCCGGGAGTAGCCGGGCGTTGCCTCGCGTCGGGGTGTTCGGGGGCACCTTCAACCCCATCCACTTCGGCCACCTGCTCATCGCCGACGAGATCTGCGAGTTCCTCGAGCTGGACCGGGTGCTCTTCGTCCCGGCCTCCGTGCCCCCGCATAAGCCCGCCGGGGAGCTGGCCCCGGCCGCCGATCGCTTCGCCATGACCGAGCTCGCGGTGCGCGAGCACCCGCAGTTCGAGGTCTCCGACGTGGAGTTTCGACGGCGCGGCCCGTCCTACACGGTGGATACGCTCCAGGCGCTCAGCCCTCGCGGCGATCTCTGTCTCGTCATCGGGTCGGAGACGTTCCTCGACTTGCTCACCTGGAAGGATCCGCGGACCGTGGCGGCGCTCGCCCGGCTGGTGGTGGTGCCGCGGAGTGGGAAGGCGTTCGATCCCGACGCCCCGGCCTCGCAGAAAGTGCTGCGCGAGCTGGGGCTCGAGGGATTCGTCCGTCCGGAAGCGGCGCCGGGGTGTCCCGAGGCGCCGGTGCTCGTGGAGGCGGCCTCCCTGCCCATCTCGGCCTCGGACCTGAGGCGCCGCGCCTGCGAGGGCCGGAGTCTCGCCTTCCGCATGCCGGCCTCCGTGGCCGCCTACATCCGTGACCACCGACTGTACCGCCAGGAGGGTTGATGGCTTCCACCTCGTCCGAGTACACCGTCCGTCTCGCCGCTCGCGCCGCCCTCGAGAAGAAGGCCGCGGGTGTCGTGGTCCTCGACCTCCAGGGCATCTCCGGCGTCGCCGACTTTTTCCTGGTCTGCAGCGCGCAGGCGAGCACGCAGATCGACACCATCGCCGACGCCATCCAGGTGGTACTCAAGGCGGACGGAGTGCGGGCGCGCCACCGGGAGGGCACCGCGAAAAGCGGCTGGCTCCTCCTGGACTACGGCGACGTGGTCGTGCACGTCTTCGCCGATGCGACACGCGAGTTCTACGCGCTCGAGCGCCTGTGGGGCGACGCCCCCGTGCTCTCCGTCGAAGGCTCCTGAGCCCGGGGCGGCTTCGCCCGGGTTGCGTTCCTTTGGGCGCCATGGTAGCCTGCGCCACTATCGCGGGACCGCTCGCGGTATTGCCAGGGTTTTCAAGGAGGCGGAGATGAGGAAGGAACGTCTGGCCCATTTCCGGAAGAAGCTGGAGGAGAAGCATCGCCAGCTCGTCGAGGGGGTCGGGAAGACCGTGCTCTACGCCAGGGGTCCCGACGACGACTCCACCAAGGACCTGGGGGACCAGGCCTCGAGCGCGTACAACCGCGAGTTCCTGTTCGAGCTGGGCAACGGCGACCGGCGACTGCTGAAAGAGGTGGTCTCGGCTCTTCAGAAGCTCGACGAGGGCGGGTTCGGGTCCTGCGAGCGGTGCGGGGAAGTCGTCGCCGAGAAGCGGCTCGAGGCCCTGCCCTTTGCCCGCTACTGCATCACCTGTCAGCGGGCGGTCGAGGAAGAAGAACGGACTGCGGCAGGCTAGGACGCGCAGCAAGGCGTCGCTTCCGTGCCGATCCGCCTCGGTCTCGTCCTCCTCCTGCTGTTCGGAGTTCTCGTCGCGTATTGGACCTCGCTCAACACCCCCCGGGTCCATCTCACTCTCGGGCCCGAGTGGGGCTACGACGTCCCCCTCATGGCGCTCGTCCTCGGGGCGTTCCTCCTGGGGGCGGCGCTGGCCATCATCCTCGGCGTCGTGCGCGACCTGAGTCGCGCCTACCGGGACCACGAGACCGCCCGGGATGCCCGGCGGGACGCCACGCTCAGCGAGCGCTATCATGAGGGCCTCGATGCCCAGCTCGCGGGGAGGTGGGTCGAGGCGCAGGCCGCCTACGAGGAGCTCTTGCGCAGGGAGCCCGGCTACGCCGAGGTCCACGCGCGGCTGGCCGAGCTCGCACGGCGGCGCGGGGACGAGCAGGGCGCGCTTGCGCATCAGCTGCAGGCCCTCAGGGCGGATGAGCGACCCGAGACCCTCCTGGCCGCTGCGGAGGCGTATCGCCGGGCTGGCCGGCCCGACGACGCCCTGGAGATCCACCGCGACGTGCTCGCACGCGACCCCGACCACCTGACGGCGCTCCGCGCTCTTCGTGATCTCAGCGTCGAGCTCGGCCGCTGGGCCGACGCCCTTCCCGCCCAGGAGCGGCTGCTCCGTCACGTGGCGGGCGAGGAGCGGCCAGAGGAGCAGACGCGATTGGCGGGCATCCACTACGAGCAGGGACAGTCCCGGCTGGCCGAGGGGGACGTGCCGGCCGCCGTGGTGGCATTCCGCGAGGCTCTTCGGGTCCAGCCCGATTTCCTCCCGGCGCTCCTGGCGCTGGGCGACGCGCACCTCGGCGCGGGGGACTCGGCCCAGGCCCTTCGCGTATGGGAGCGCGGGCTTGAGCGTCAGCCCGCTCTGCCGCTGCTCGCCCGGGTCGAGCAGCGCTACCGCGCCGACGGCCGCCCCACGAAGATGATTGCCCTGTACCAGCAGGCGGCGGCGCGGGTCCCCGACAATCTTGCGGTGGCGCTGGGTCTCGCGCGCGTGTACTTCGAGCTGTCCATGCTCGATGAGGCGGCCGACCAGCTCCAGAAGATCGAGGTGCGGGCCCCTGACCTGCCCGCCATCCATGCCTACCTGGGAGCGGTCTTCGAGCGGCGCGGGCAGGTGCCGGAGGCCTTCGAGGAGTACCGGCGGGCGCTCCGCTCGACGGCGAGCTTCGAGTGGCCGCATCGTTGCGGAGCCTGCGGCACCACGAGCGTCCGGTGGGTGGACCGGTGCCCCTCGTGCCGCCGGTGGAACACCCTCAGGCCGTAGCGACTCCCTCCGGCACGCGCGCGGGCTGGCGCGGCTGGATCATCACCGCCGTCGACCTGCTCTTCCCCCCATTCTGCCCCGTGTGCCGGGTCCGGCTCGACGCCGGCCGCCGCGACCCGCTCTGCGGGGCCTGCTGGGAGCACCTGGAGCGTATCCCGCCACCGGTGTGCCGGGTGTGCGGGAGGCCCTTCGGGGCCTTCACCGATGGGCCGGGGCGCATGGGTGGAATGCCTGCTGTCCACCTCTGCGGCGCCTGCCGGGCGCACCCTCCCTCCTACTCGTATGCGCGGGCGGCGGCACGCTACGGGGATGTGGTCCGCCAGGCCATCCTCGCGTTCAAGTTCGGCGGGCGGCGGGCGCTTGCTGCGCCGCTGGGTGACCTGCTGGCCGAGACGGCGGCCGTGATTCCTGTCCAGGGGGTCGACCTGCTCCTGCCGGTCCCGCTCCATCGCCGGCGGGAGCGTGAGCGCGGCTTCAACCAGTCGCGGTTGCTGGCCCGGCGGGTGGGGACCGTCTGGGGCGTTCCGGTGCGCGCCGACGTGCTCGCCCGTGCCGCGGCCACCTTGCCTCAGACCGATCTGGGCGCGGAGGATCGGCGCGCCAATGTGCGAGGGGCCTTCACGCTCCGGCGGCCCGGCGTCGTCGTCGGGCGCCATGTGCTGCTGGTCGACGACATCATGACCACCGGGGCCACCGCAGGCGAATGCGCGGCCCTCCTGAGGGATGCCGGCGCAGCCACCGTGGGGGTGGTGACGGTCGCCCGGGTGGTGTAGCGGGAGCCGGCAGGCCCGGGCCATAACTCCGCTCTAAGGCCAATGCCACTTAGTTAACCGCATTCGTTAATGTTGGCAAGGCCTTAGCCCCCAGTCCCTTGCACCTCCAGAGGTGCAAGGGACTGGCGACCGGCCCCCCGGTTCCTCAAAAGCTTGACAACGCCGCTACCCGGTGGAGTAGCTTGCATCTGTGAGAATGCAAGCGATCGAGCGGCTTCTCGCCCGCCGCGCCCGGGTCCGGGGCCGGCTCCCGCCGTTCGGGGAACTCGTGCGGGGAAGCGTGTTCACGCGCCGAATGCGGTGCGGGAAGCCCACCTGTCGCTGCGTCCGCGGGGTCCTGCACCGCGCCACCTACCTCGGCGTGAGCTTCGCCGGCGGCCGCACCGTGCAAATCTCGCTGCCGCCCGCGCTGGTGGCCACCGCGCGCCGCTGGGTGGCCAACTACCAGGCGTGGTGGCGGGCGATCGAAGCCGTCTCGAAGATCAACCGCGAGCTGCTGCGTCGGCGCCGGAGCGCCCTCGGCGAGTCCGCGGGGACTGCCGCCCGCGGGCGCCCCCGCCGCCGGCGCCGCAGGTCCGCCTCGTGAACCACCATTGTTGTACACGCGACGGGAGGGGACGGGAATGGATCTGGCCGAGGCATTGCTGGAGGTCGGACCCGGGCGGGCGGAAGCGAGCTTCGCGCTCTTCGCGCAAACCCTCGATCCGCAGTGGATCGACGCGGCGCTGCAGGCCACCGGGGCGGCCAGCGTGCGGCGCCGCAAGCTGCCCGCCGAGTACGTCGTGTGGCTCGTCATCGGCATGGGGTTACTCCGGGACCGCTCCATCGAGGAGGTCGTCCGCCACCTCGATCTGGTCCTGCCCGGCGTCGATCCCCCGCGCCGCCGCCCGCACGTCACCGGCGGCGCCATTGTCCAGGCCCGGGATCGCCTCGGCGACCAGCCCCTCGAAGCCCTGTTCGCGACGACGGCC
>MGTY01000061.1 GCA_001799695.1 Elusimicrobia bacterium GWA2_69_24 | reverse complement strand
GGAGGCTGCGGCACCTCGGAGTTCTGCACGACCTGCGGCGCGGCCAACGCCATCCGCAACTGCCAACAGGGCAGAGACGACGTCCAGGAATGCCGCATCATCGATGAGATCCAGACCCAGCGCACCCTGTCCGAGGCGGAAACGGACGAGCTCGAGCCTCAGTTCTCCCCTGAGGACTCCTTAAAGCTTCTGGGCGAACTTGTCGACGCCTGCCGTCTGCGCGATGCGGCAAAGGGGAAGATCCTGGCGCTGGACCCGGCTTCCGCCGCGGTCAGCTTCCGAACCGACCCCACGCTTTTGCGCCGCGTCGTCGGGAACATGCTCAGGAACGCCCTGGAGGCCGTCGCGCCCGGGCAGGCCGTGACGGCCGGCTGCCGCAGGGAGGGCGCCGGGATCGAGTTCTGGGTCCGCAACCCGGGGGTCATGCCGCGCGAGGTCCAGCTCCAGCTTTTCCAGCGCTCCTTCTCCACCAAGGGCGCGGGGCGGGGGCTCGGCACCTACAGCATGAAGCTCCTGACGGAACGCTACCTGAAAGGGGCGATCGGGTTCACGAGCGATGAGATCCAGGGCACGCGCTTCGCCGCGCGTTATCCGCTGGCTGCCTGAGCCGGTCCCGGCCTCGCGCCGCGGCCAATTGGTATGATGTCACGGCGCCCCTCATGAAAGCCGGCCTCATCACGATATCCCTCCTGGTCGCCCTCCCCTGCGGCCGGTGCTTCGGCCAGGGGGCCGCGGAGAAGGTGCTCAGCCTCGCGGGGCCTCTCAATTACCTGCCGGTCGTCGCTTTCTGCCCGGACGGGACCAGGCTGCTGCATACCAGGAGTTCGGGGGCCGCCAAGGCGGAGCTGTGCCGGCTCGACGGGAAAGGGTGCGCCGCGCTGGACCAGGGGCTCAAGGGCGATTGGGCGGTCGCGGCGTGGTCGCCCGATGGGACGCTCCTGGCCGCGGTCGACCGCTCCGTCGCCGGCAAGGGTTCGGTCCAGCTCTGGTCAGGAACGGACCTCACGCCCTTGGGCCGCTTCCCGGTCCCGTTCTGGCCGGTCCGGTCGGCCTTCTCTCCGGATGCGAGGCTGTTGGCGGTCGCCGACGAGTACGGCCGCATCGAGGTCTTCTCGGTCCCCGACGGGAAGTCGATCCGCTCCATCTCGTTCGCGGTCGGATCGCTCGGCATCCATTTCCAGGTGGATGCGGGCAACGACTACCCCACCGTCAGGCAGGTGCTGGAAGGCCCCGCCAAGAAAGCGGGGCTGAAAGACTGGAGCCGCCTGGTCTTCGTGGACGGGACGTCCCTGTATCGCCGCTCCTATGGCGACGTCTACCGGAGCCTCATGGGCGAACCGGGGACCGAGGCGCGGCTGCGGGTCATGCCTTCGACGAGCGAGAAATCGGACCAGACGAAGGACTACGTCCTCAAGCGCATGCCGGCTTACCCGGGGTTGGGCGCCATCGCCTTCTCCCCAGACTCCGGTAGCGTTGTCGCGTCCTTCGGGGACGGCTGCGTGAGGGTCTGGTCGGTGGCGACCGGGCGGCTCGAGCGCACCCTGGGCGACGGACGCATCGATTCCGCGCATATATCCGGAGACGGGGGCACGGTCCTGGCCATGATGGAGGACGGGAACCTCCGGGTCTATTCCCCGGATCTCGCTGAGCCCCTCCGGACCCTCTCGCTCAGCAGGGAGGACCGGGAGGCCTGGGATCACCCCTACGGCTCCTCCCTCAAAGGGCGCTTCCGGTTGACGAACGATGGGAAGGCCGGCGTGAAGAAGCACCGGCTTGCGGACCGCCGCTGGGTGCTCCGCTTCTTCTCCACGCAGGACGGCGAGCCCGTGGTGCCGGATATCGCGGCTCCGGACGGCGAGGTCATCGCGTTCTCCCCGGACGGCCGCTTCCTGGCGCTGAACGCCTCCGACCGCATCGATGTCTGCCGCAACCCCGCCAGCCCGCACCGGTTCGTGCGCGAGGCCGACGCGGCCTTGACCAGCGCCACGGGCAAGGCCCTCACCAGGCTCCCGGCCGGCACGGCAGTCGAGGTGCTCGGGCAGGCGACCGGGCATCTCTACGTACGGCTGGCCGGCGGGCTCAAGGGCTATCTCCCCCAGGGGGCGGTCTCGGTCGCCAAGCCCGACGTGATGAAGCCCATGGTGCGCTTGATGGAATCGAACTTCGAGGAGCCGGTCCTCAGGCTCAAGGGCGTGGTCTACGACGACGTCAAGGTAGCCTCGGTCGTGGTCGCGGGCACGGCGGTCCCGCGCGCGGCCTTCGCGGCGGAGGCAGGCAACTACGAGGACGCCTATCCCTTCGAGGCCCGCGTAAGGGCTCGCAATGAATTAAGTGGCGCATTTCGGAGGCACGAAATTGAGCCGAATTCTAGGCGCGAGGAGCGCGCATAGCGTGAGCTATGTAAGCGACGAGCAACGACGAAAACGGCCAATGGCGGGCCGTGCGTCCGGAGAACATCTTCTTGCACGGTCCCTGCCGGTCAATAGCGGCAGGGGCCTCCCCGAAGGGCCGGGGCGCTTTCGGGCCTGCGGAAAGGAGTTACTCCCTGCCGCAGGTCCCTGCGGCGCTATCGCCGCAGGGGCTACGCCTTCGCGCTGCTCGACTTACAGGCCTTAAGGCCTGCGCGTCTCGCATCGCTTCGGCTCGCTCCAAAATCGCCTCCGGCGAAATGCACCACTTAATTCATTGCGAGCCCTAAGCGTGGGGCCGGGCTCGCCCATGATCCTGGCCGCCTCGGATTCCAGCGGCAAGACCACGGAAGTCCCCATCGACATCGAGGAAGCGGCCATCGATTATCAGCCCCGCTACGCCCAGCTGGAAGTCCGGCGGCGGAGTTCGGCGCGCAAGACGCCGGCCGCGGACGCCGCCGCGCTCTCGACGCTCGCCCCCCGGACCGTGGTCGCGGCCCTGGGGGAGAAGGACGGCTGGTACTTTCTCGAAGGCGGCGGCTGGCTGGCTCGCGAGGACGCGCGCGAGCTGGACGTCTATGCCCAGCCCTCCTCCAAGCCCATCGTCTTCACCCCGGAGAAGGCGGCCGGGGTCCCGCGTATCGTGCGCTCGGTCTCGGACGTGGACGTGAACATCCCCGAGCGGGGCCGCAAGGACCCGGACGCCGTAGCGGTGGTCATCGGGATCAAGGACTATAAGAACAAGGACGTCCCGGCGGTCGCCTACGCACTCGACGACGCCCGGGTCGTGCGGGAGTACCTGCTCAAGGCGTTCGGCGTGCCGGAGGAGAACCTGATATACCTCGAGAACCCCACGCAAGGCGACCTGGTCCGGGTCTTCGGCAGCCAGGCAGACCCCAAGGGCCAGCTCAGCGATTTCGTGAAGGCGGGCAAGAGCGACGTCCTCGTCTACTACTCGGGGCACGGCGCCCCGGACCTGGAGACCCATGCGGCCTATTTCGTGCCCGCGGACGCCCATCCCAACTACGTCAAGCTCAACGGCTATCCGCTGGCCGTGTTCTACGAGAACCTCGCCAAGCTCAAGGCGCGCAGCGTCACGGCGGTCATCGACTCCTGCTTCTCCGGGGCGAGCCACAAGGGCATGCTCGTGTCCCAGGCCAGCCCGCTCTACATCTCGGCCGTCGCCATGGACCCGCACCAGGGGCTCAACGTCTTCACCTCCTCCGCCGACCAGGAGATCTCCTCCTGGTTCTCGGCGCAGGGGCATTCGCTGTACACCTACTACTTCCTCAAGGCGGTGCAGGAGGGGTTGGGGAAGGGGGGAACGCTCAGCAACGGCCGGGTGCGGGACTCGATCGCCGAGCGCCTGCCCGCCCAGGCGCGCAAGCTCTTCGGCCGGACGCAGACCCCGGCGTTCACGGGCGACGCGGAAGCTCCTCTGCTCGGCGTCCGTTAGGCCGCCGCTGGCGAGGACTCAGCGCGGGGGAGGAGCGGGGGCCCCGGCGGTCAGCGGCAGGTTCTGCCGCGCCACCGCGTTGCCCGGGTCGAACATGAGGGCGGTCTCGAAAGCCCCTCTAGCCCGGTCCTTGAGTCCGAGATGCAGGAGCACCACGCCGCGGTCGGCTTGCAGGGCGGGGAGCGCCGGGTCCAGGGCCACGGCGCGGTCGAAGCACTCCAGCGCCTCCTGGGCCTTCCCGCTCCGGAGCAGATGGTTGCCGAAGTTCGCGAGCGTCGGGACGGAGTCTGGTTGGATGGCCAACGCCGCGCGATATTCCGCCGAGGCCCCGTCCGCGTCGCCCGCCGCCGCCAGGGAAACGGCGAGGATGCTGTGCCCCACGGCGAGCCGCGGCCGCAGGCTCGTCGCCCTCCGGGCGTGCGGGACGGCCAGGGCCGGGAGTTCGCGCGCGGCCAGCACCTGGGCGAACCGGAGCTCCTGCTCGGCGGATTCCGGCTGGTAGCGCAGATCGGGGGGGTAGGACTCCAGACCCCTGCGCCCCGGCTCCGAATCCATGATGCGCGCGAGGTAGGGGGTCACCCGCGGGGCGTCGGCGGGCTCGCCGGGCAGGGTCAGGGCGGGTGACGGCCCGGTCCGCGGGGCCTGCGGGTCCTTGAGCAGGACCAACGACCCCGCCTCGCCGGCCTTCGCATAGCCTTCCCGCGCCAGGAACCCGACGATCCTCGTACGGTCGGGCGGCGGCAGGAAGAGGAGCGTTCCCTTGTCGATCAGGACGTATTCGGGCCGGAAGAGCATCACGTCGAAGCGCGACGGGAGCGTCGCCTCGAAGAGCAGTTTGAGCTGAGGCCGCGCCGACAGGCGGCAGCCGATGTATTCGTCCGCCCAGACGCTGGCGTCGTCCGGGACCAGGTCCGCCAGGGCGGGTGCCGCGTTCACGTAGGGGACTCCCAGTTCGGCGTGTAAAACGCGCGTCGCCCCGCGCAGGCTCCAGCCTCCCGCCGTCAGCGCGGCCGCCGCCAGCCAGACCCGGCCCCGCCCGCGCAGGCGGCCTTGGCGCGCCAGTGCGCCCAGGCCGCACGCCGACGCGAAGAGCAGCGGGCCGAAGGTGTAGGCCGAATTCTGCAGGTCGAACTGATACTGCCTCTGCAGGAGGTGATGCGCCGACGCCGCGAGAAGGGCCGCCAGGCCGGCGGGTCCGGCCAGGGGCAGGAATGCCGTCCCCGCGAGCAGGAGTCCCAGCGGCAGGAGACGGGCCGGCGGCCAGGCGGCGTGGAGCAGCAGCCGGTCCGGACGCGTGAGCACGGTGCGAAGCACGTCCTCCTTGCTGGCGCCGAAGTGCGAATAGAGCTTCCAATAGTGCGCGTTGAGGGCGTCGGCGTACGAGCCGACCAGGCGCATCTCGAGGTACCACAACACCGCTGACCCGAACACGATCGCCGCCCCTTCGGCGAGGCGCCGGCGGCCGGGGCGGGAAGAGGTCAGCGCGTGATAGAGGCCCAGGCCCGCCAGGGTGAAGGGGAATTGCTCCCGGGTGGTCAGGGCCAGGGCCCACAGGGCGCCGCCGCCCCAGCGGCGGCCGCCGTCCCAGAGCAACAGCCCCCAAAGGAAGAGCGCCGGCCCGAAGACCGAGTTCTCCAGGCTGGCCGCCGACAGCTGATGGAACGAGACGTGTGAGTAGGTCAAGCCCATGGCGACGAGTCCGGCGAACGCCGAACCGGTCTTGCGCCGGGTCAGGAGGAACGCGGCGAGCCCCGTCGATGACACCGCCGCCGATTGGATCAGGAGCAGGGACAGGGGGCTCTTCGCGCAGATGAGCACCGGGGAGAGGAAAACGGGGACGAAGAACGCGAAATGGACCGATAGGACGTTGGGCGAACCGTCGACGACGCAGGCGAGCCCCCGGCCGGAGAGGAGATTGGCGGCGGTGTTGACGATGATCGTCGAATCGAGGGGCAACTGGAACCCGCGGTACTGCATGGCCTTCTGGAACAGGAACCACAGCGTCACGGCGCCCGCCGCCGTCAGGGCGGCCAGGTCGGCCCGCCTCCCGGCGGACCCGTCGAGCTCCGCGGCCCAGGCCGAGACGCGGGCGCGCGCCGCGGACGACAGGAGCAGCATCGCGGCCGCCGCCCAGACGGTCCAGGATAAAGCGGCGAGGAGGACGTCGTGCGCGGAGCACGCGAAGGAGATCAGGGCCCCCATGGAGCGCCAGTATAGCGAACCGGGGCCGGCTAAGTCATCCGCGCCGGGCCGGGACATCCTCGCGAATCCCCGCTCTCCCGCCGGTCCATGATATATGATAGTCGCATGCCGCGAATCCGGACTCATGCTTCCCAGGAGTGGATCCCCCGATGAGGTTCATCGCGACGGCGCAGGAGAAGTTCGCCGGGACGGCGGAGCGGGAATTGCTCGGCGCCGATCCCCACGGCCAGGTCGTCCAGCGCTTCCCGGACGGCGTTTTCCTGTTCGAGTCCTCGTTCGACCGGCCGGGCTTTCTGGGGGCCCTGCGCGCTCACCCGCCTGTGTTCGCCAGGCATGTCCAGCCGGTCGAGACCGAGACGACCCTTCCCTCCGGCGACTCCGCCCCGGCGGAGATTTCCCGGTCCTGCGCCGATTTGTTCGACGAGTCCATCCGAGGACTTCGGGTGGCGGTGCAGGTCCGGCAGACGCCGGGAGAGAAGCGCTTTTCGGATTATGCGGTGAAAGAGCGGCTCGACCCGCTCATATCCGCGGCCGGCGCCGAACCGGCGGTGCAGGACCCCGATCGCATCGTCTCGGTCTTCATCGTCCGGAACCCCGGCACGGTGTACTGCGGGCTCTCCGCGCCCTCCGAGAATCTCAACCCCTGGTCCGGCGGCGTCGTCAGGTTCTTCAAGGATCCCAACAGCGTGAGCCGGGCGGAGAGCAAGCTGCTCGAAGCCATGAAGCTGGGTTTCCTATCCGTCCGGGACGGTCAGCGGGCGCTGGACCTGGGCGCCGCCCCGGGGGGCTGGACGCGGGTCCTGCAGGGTAAGGGCTGCTCCGTCACCGCCGTGGACCCGGCCGAGCTCGATCGCGCGGTCTCCAACCTCGACCAGGTCACCCACGTCCGCTGCGACGCCAACCAGTTCCGTCCCCAAGGCAGCTTCGATCTCATCACCGACGACATGAACTGGGAGGCTTTCCGATCGGCTAAGGTCCTCAAGCGTCTGACCGTTAGCCTGCAGCCCCGCGGTTCCTTCCTGATGACGATCAAGCTGGGAAGCGAAGATCCAGCCCAGCTCCTGCCCAAGATCACGCGGCTTCTCGAGCCCGGGCTCACCGTCACCGGCATCCGCCAGCTCTACCACAACCGGGGCGAGGTGACGGCCTGGGGCCTAAGGCCCTGTCAAGTAATAACATGATCGATTTGGAGGTCCGAGCATGAGACGATTTCTAGGCGCGACGAACGAGCATGCCTGTAGGCATGTGAGTGAGGAGCAACGACGAAATCGTCCAGGATCGGACCTCCCTCCACCAATAGTTTCGCTGCCGACGGCAGCGAAACTTGCTGGAATGGGCCGGGCGCTTTTGAGTTCTGGCGTCGTTGCTCGGCGCATACATACCTATCGGTATGCTCGCTTCTCGCGCCTAGCCAGAACTCAAAATCGCCTGGCCAAATTGATCATGTTATTACTTGACAGGGCCTAAGGGCGTAGCCGCTTCAGCGTTTCCTCTTCGGTCTCCACCAGGCCGTGCCGCCCCAGGACATCCTGGATGAGGGCGGTGCTGGCGGGGTCCTCCACGATCGACGCCGGGTTGTAGGTCTTGCCGAAGATGTCGGCCACGCTGTCTTTGGGGAAGCGCTGGACGTGTTCCACGATATGGAGCAGGGTCCGCGGCGCTATCGGGAGCGGCAGGGTCTCGGGGTAGGCCTTGCGCAGCTCGTTGGCGATGGCCACCAGCGTCTCTACGAGCTTCGGGTCCACTGCGCCGTAGAAGATGCGCAAAAGCGCGGCTTCCTCGTCGGGCGGCAGGTACTTCACCTCGAGGGTCATGCCGAAGCGGCTGGAGAGCTCGCCGGAGGGAGGCTCGCCCTTGTAGGGGGGCTTGACCGGGTTCATGGTGCCGATGACCCAGCTCTTGGACTTGTCGTACTTGATGACCCGGCCGTCCGGGAGGCGGTACTCACCGTTTTGGAGGATGTTGTTGAGGATGGCGATGCCCTCCAGGGGCTTGTGCATCTCGTCGAGGAGGAGGATCCCGCCCGCAATCATCCAGCGCAGGACGGTGGACGCGGTGAGGCCGGTGCGGCCCTGGCCTTCCTCGCCGAAGGTCTCGTGCGCGATGAGGTCCTTGTTGCGCGTGTACTCGTTCATGGAGACCATCCAGAGGTCGTTGCCCGTGAGCGTGGCGATGCGTTCGGCGATCCAGGTCTTGCCGCCGCCGGTCTCGCCGATATCGTTGATCTGCGCTTTGCGCGATAACTTGAAATCTTAAACCCCGGGACCGAGGGGCGGTCGGTAACAGCCGTGTTGCCTGCGGTAACGGGGCTGTGAATTGACGGAAGGGTCCGCGCGAGGCATCCTATCGACCATGAAGCGGATGATCCTGGCCGTGGTCGGCGCGGCGCTGTCGTTCTGTCCGGAGGCGAGCCTCTCGGCTCTGGAAACCCAAGACCCGGACCTGCCCTGGACGGTGCACCGCATGGAGTCCGATTATTCGGATCGCATCCAGGCTCGGCTCATGGACCCGATCCTCGGCGAGGGCCGGAGCGCCGTGTTCGTCTCCATGAGGCTGCATGTCGCGTCGAACGAAGCGACCGACTACAGGGGCGGCTCCGGCGCAGCCAGCAAATCCAAGCGCAGATTCGTTCCGATGCAGCGATCCAGCGGCACGATCTCAGACCTCGACTTTGTCGATGAGATCGATCTATGTCCGACAGACGGCGACGTATTTAAGAAAACGAAGCCGCGAGGCGTGAACAGCGCCGCAGGCACCAAGGATGCCGATCCCGCGAATGCAAAGGACATCAGTTCGCAGGCGCAAGAGGCCCAACAGACCAAGACCGTGAGCGCGTCGTCGGCGACTGCGACCAGTCGACCTGTCGATATGGATGTGCGCGTGGTCTATGATGAAAATCTGCCGGCTGGCCGGGTGGATGCCGCGCGGCGGGCTGTCCTGGCGGCCTACGGTGAACGGCTTGCGACGGAGCACATACGGTTCGTGCCCGCACCGTTTCTGGAGAAGTCCAGGCGCGGGCGACAACTTAAATAACTTAATCCCCGGGACGAGCACGGGGGCCGGGACGGGAGTTGTTCAGGAGGGGCGGCCCAGGGCCTTGTGGACTTTGTACAGCAGGACTTCCATCGTGACCGGCAGCTGGAAGAAGTCCTCGGCCCCGGCCGCCCAGGCCTCGGTCTGATACGCGGCATCCACGCTGTTCATGATGACCTTGATGGCTCGGGTCTTGGGGTCCTCGCGCAGCTCCCGCAGGACCTCCAATCCCGTCATGCGGGGCATCTCCTGATTGAGGAGGATCAGGTCCGGCAGCCCCCGCCGCGCGGAGGCCAGTCCGATCTTTCCGTCGTGGGCGAGCAGCACCTTGAAGCCGTTTCCCAGGAGGAATTCCTCGCAGACCTCGGCTATGGCGCGGTCGTCGTCGATGATGAGGATCCGCAGCGGTCGGAAGCGCTTCCGGGGGGCGGGTTTGGACGGGCTCTTCCTGGCCATCCCGGGAAGCATAACATATCCGAAAAGAGAGCGGCTGCCCGCGGCCGTGATGGCAACCCCTTCAGGTCGACCGCGCCTCAGCGCCGGTCCAGTTCCATCGGCCGCAGGACAGCCGTCTGAGCATCAGCTCCCTGCATCACATCCGCGACTTTGGCGTCCTCGATGCTCCAGCCTCCCCCGGCCCTGACACCGGCCGGATGATCGGATGCCGGGCGAAGCGCCCGGGCCCGCGTTACGGTCCCTGCGGGCCTTGGGGCGGTCCGCCGCCCGCGGTCGACCGGTCCTTGGAAGACCGCGACCGCGGCCGGACATTGCCTTCCACCCGGGCCCCACGACCGGACGGCACCCGCACGATCCCTGCGTATCCCCGTACCCCCGTTACTCATCGTACATCCGGCTGCGTCAACGGACGCTCACGGGACGCTCAAATCCGTCTCAACACGGATGCGGGTCCCTTTTGCTACATTTTGTCGTCATGCGCGTGCTGCTGGTCCAGCCTCCGGACGAGATGGAGGCCATGCTCGGCGTCGGCAAGGAGCTCGTGCAGAAATACGAGCCCCTGGGCCTGCTCTACATCGCGAGCGCCGTCCGCGGACCCGGCTGCGAGGTCTCGGTCGTGGACGCCCACGCCGAAGGCCTGGACGCGGAGGGGCTCCAGGCCCGGATCGCCCGGCTCCGGCCCGACATCGCCGGGTTCTCGGTCCTCACCTGCAGCGGGGCCATGGTGTACCACCTCGGGCGCTGGCTCAAGCAGAACCTGCCGGAGACGACCGTGGTCTTCGGCAACATCCACGCCTCGGTCTACGCCGAGCAGTACCTCCGGTCCGGCTGCTGCGACTTCGTGGTGCACGGGGAGGGCGAGGAACCCATGCGCCGGATCGCGGACCTCCGCGCGGGACGCTGCGCGGCGGGGGACATCCCGGCGGTGTCCTACCTGAAGGACGGGAGCCTGGTCCGCAATCCCCCGGATTTCTATCTGGCGCCCGACCTATCGGCCTTGCAGCCTCCGGCGCGCGATCTGGTGGACCGGAGCCTCTACCGCGTGGACACGCTGAGCAATCAGCTCTACACCGGCGCGGGGGCCAGCGGGACCATGACCGTCGGCACCTCGCGCGGGTGCCCGTACAAGTGCTCCTTCTGCGTCGTAAACCAGACCCCGCGATTCTCGTCGCCTGAGCGCGTGGTCGACGAGCTGGAAGCATTGGAGCAGGATTTCGGCGCCCGCTACGTCATGCTGGTGGACTCCTTGTGCATGCAGGACGCCGGGCGCATGCTGGCCATCTGCGCCGAGATCCGCCGGCGCGGGCTCCGATTGCGCTGGGGCTGCGACGCGCGGGTCAACTGCGCGACCCCCGAGCTCATCCGGGCCATGGCCGCGGCCGGCTGCTACGACCTCTCCTTCGGCATCGAGTCCGGGGTCCAGCGCCTCCTCGACGGGGTGCGCAAGGGCATCCGCCTCGAGATGGTGCGCGACGCGGTGCGCCGGGTCCGGGAGCTCTCGGACCTCCGCGTGGCGGGGCTCTTCATGCTGGGACTCCCCGGCGAGACTCCCGCCGATTCCCTGGAGACCATCCGCTTCGCCAAGAGCCTGGACCTCGACATGGCGCAGTTCTCCATCTGCACCCCTTATCCCGGCTCCGCCCTCTTCGAGACTCTGCGCGCCCGGGGGGAGATCGACACCGGCATCCGTCCGGACGGGAGCCTCGACGTCTCGGTGTGGCGGCGCTACTCCGGCTACATCTCCTTCACCGACAACGACCCCATCTGGGTCACCGCGGAACAGACCGCGGAAGGACTCAAGGGGCTCCAGCGGCGCGCCCAGCGCGAGTTCTACCTGCGGCCGGCCCAGATCCTGAGGCACATCGGCCGCGTGCGGCCCGGAAACGTCCTCAAGGTCCTGCGCATCGCCTGGCGGGGGTTCTTCTAGTGACCGCGCCGCGGCGCGCGGGGGATTGGATCCTCGCCGTCTGTCTGGTGGGGATATTCCTGACCCTGGCCCTGCCCCACCTGGACCTCCCGGGGCTCCACAACGACGAGGCGCTCGACGGAATGGTCGCCAGCCTCGTCCTGCAGCCGGCGGACGCGATCGGTCCCGCCTCCCGGCTCTACCACTATACGACCCTCTTCGGCCGGGCCCTGCCCATCGTCTCGGAGCTCTACGTCGGTGCCCTGCAGGCTTATGTGATGGCGTTGGTCATGCTGCTGCTCGGCATGAGCGTGGCGGCCATACGCACCGCGTCGGTGCTGTGGTCGGCCGCGAGCCTGCTGCTCCTCTTCGAGCTCTGCCGGACCTGGTTCAACCGCCGGGTGGCCCTCCTGGCGACGCTCCTGACCGCGACCAACGTCCTCTTCGTTCAGTACAGCCGGGTCTCCTATCATCGGGAGGAACTGCTCCTGCTCCCGTTCGCGCTGGGGGCGCTCCTGCTTCTGGCCAAGTTCGAGCTCCGCCGCCGGATCAGCCTGCACCGCGGCGCGGCTTTCCTCCTGGGCGTCGGGATCACGGTGAAGATCACCTTCGCCTGGTTCGTCGTCGCCTACGCGGCCGCCTGCGCCGCGTTCCGGCGCCGGCTGGGCCTGCTCGGGCTCGGGTGGAAGGCCTGGGCCGCGGCGGCGCTGCTCATGGCCGCGGGGATTGCGCCGCTCCTCCAATTCAACCTGGCCCGGCCCCTGGTCACGCCGCGCCTGATCCTGGAGTCCCTGCACGGTCCGACCTGGAAGGGGGGAGTGGACAATCTCCGCTACTTCAAGAACCTGCGGGAGCGGGCCGTCCACGCCGCGGGACTGCTGCGCGGCGACCTGCCTACCCGGGAGGCCTGGGGCATCCCGGCCCCGAGCGCGTTCGAGGACCAGTGGGCCTCGTTGTGGGGGCTGGGGCTGGGCTGCGCGGCCCTGCTCGCCGTCCTGCTGGCCGCGCTGTTCGACCGCCGCATGGACCGGGACCGTAGCCGCCGCATCCTCTTCCTCTACCTGTTCTACGCCGTGGTGTTTTTGCAGACGCCGTTCACGGTCAGCTCCCTGGATCCCGGGCATCTCATGGTCCTGTTCCCCTTCCCCCAGATCGTCCTGGCGCTCTTCATGGACTCCCTGGCGGAGCGGCTCCGCAAGGAGCGGGTGCTCCTGGCGGGGGCGTACGCGCTTTGCCTGCTCCCGGTGCTCGTCTACCATCTGGGGATGAACGCCTACGCCGGGACGCAGATGCGCCGGACCGGGGCCGAGGGCCGCTGGTCCACCGCGGTCGGGGACCTCACGGAAAGCCTGGAGCGCCGCGGCATACTCAAGCCCGTTATCTTCGGCTTCGCGCTGCGCGAAAACCTGATCTTCCTGAGCCGGCACCGCATCCAGCCGCTGCTCTGTCTGGGGGACCACGAGGACGTGGTGCAGGACATCTGGTGGCGTTCGGCGATGGAGGACGGTCCCGCGTACTGGCTTTCGACCGGAGCGAGCGAGGAGGCGCTCTGTCTGGACGCCTTTCGCCGCCGGGCCGCGGCGGAGCGCCGGCCGGTGCGCCTCTTGGAGACTTTCTGGAACCGGGAAGGCCGGAAGGTCTATGAACTCTACGCGGCGGCGCCCGTCCGGGAGCGCAGCGTGGCCTCCCTGAGCTTCTACCTGCAGGGGATGCAGTCGGAATGGCTGCGGACCCGGGCTTCCGAGCTGCTCTTCGCCATGGCCCCCCGCTCCCCGGATGCGGTCCTGGCGCTGCTCCAGCTCGTGCGGGAGGAGGACGACTCACTCTGGCCCCGCCTCGAAGAGCGCTTCGTGGGACTGGGGACCGCGGCGATCGGTCCCCTGTCCCGGCTTCTGGACGAGGAAGGCTCGCCCCGCGCGCGCCTGCGCGCGGCCCGGATACTCCTGCGCGTCGGGAAGGTTCCCTCCGTGCGGCAGGCCGAGGCGCATCTGCGCCGTCCGCTCGCCGAGGGAGGGGCCGGGGGCCTGAGCGCGGCGTCGGTTCTCCTGCTCACGGGGAGGACGGACGTGGTGCTCCGCGAGTTCGCGGCCAGATGGACCCCCGCCTCTCCGGAGTCGGAGCCCGTTCCGGCGCCGGGGGCTTCCGTGCCGCGCCTGGTCCGGGCCCTCTACGACCCGTCGCTTGAGGCGCGCCGGGAGGCGATCCTGGCGCTCGGCGCGCTGGGACCCGCGGCGCGCGCCGCGGGACCCGCGCTGTCGGTGATGCTCGGCGCTCCGCCCCACACCTCGGAGCTCTGCGCGCTCTGGGCGCTGCTGCGGGTGGGAGGGCCCGGCTTCGGACGGGCGTTGCCTTTCCTGCGGGAGTCGCTCCGGCATCGGCACCCCATGGTCCGCATGGTCGCGGCGCACCTGGCGCCGGCGGCTCCCGGCGCCCGGGAAGTGCTCGGTCCGGACCTGCTCCGAGCCCTGCGGGATCCCGAGCATTTCGTCCGCCTGGAGGCGGTCCGGGCCCTGGGGAGCATCGGCCCCGGCCGCGCGTCCGGCGCGCTGAGGCGCGCGGCGGGACGCGATCCCATGCTGGGGGTGGCTGTGGAGAAGGCCCTGGCGGGTCCGAGCTGATGCGGGGACGCTGGCGGCGTCTGGGGGGAGAGCGTTGGGAGCTCCTGGCCGCCCTGCTCGTGTTCCTGATCCTGGCCCTGGCGGACCTGCTCCTGCCGGGGATGCACAACGACGAGGGTCTGCACGGCCTGGCCGCGGGCTACGTCCTCGCTCCCGAGAGCGCGGCGGGTTCGCGCATCGTCATCAACCAGTTCCTGTCCTTCTTCGGGCGGCTTTTCCCCGTGATGCTGGAATCCTACGACGGAGCCGTATTGCCCTATTTCTTGGCCCCGTTCCTCGGGCTGTTCGGCCATAGCCTCTTCGCGCTGCGCCTGGCCATGGTCCTCCTGTCCGCCGGCACGCTGGTCTGCATCTACGAGTCCGTCCGGTCCTGGTTCGGGCGCCCGACCGCGGGTGTCGCCGTGCTGCTGATCGCGACGAATCTGTTCTTCGTCGACTACAGCCGGATCTCCCTGCATCGCAACGAGGTCGCCGCGCTGTTCTTCCTGTGGGCGGGGCTCTGGGCCCTGACCCGGTACGGCGCCGCCCCCCGGACCCGGACGCTGGTTTTGGCGGCCTTTCCGCTCGGGCTCGGCCTGTCCATGAAGATCACCTTCCTGTGGTATCTGACGGCACTGGGCGGGGCGGGGTTCCTGCTGCGGCGCCGGCTCGGCATGAAGCTGGCCCGGGGGCGGGACCTGGCCTGGGCCGCCGCCGCCTTCTCGGCCGGGCTCCTGCCGCTGATCGTCTACAACATCGACCGGGGCGGCTGGACCCTGCGCCTGCTCTGGGACAGCCTGCTCTCTCCGACCCGGGCGGACAAAGGCGGGGTCGACAACGCGCGCTATTGGGCGAACCTGTGGACCCGCTGCGGACAGTTGGGTGAGATCCTGGCCGGGAAGCTCCCGGTCCGGGGGGAGTGGGGAGTAAGCGAGCCCGCGGCCCTGCAGTCCCTGGGACCGTGGATCGCCGTCCTGACGCTCGGCGCCGCCGCTTTCGTCCTGTTCCGCGCGGTGAGGGGCCGGCTGCCGGCGCCAGAGCGCGCCCGGCTGCTCTTCCTCTGCGCGTTCTACGCCCTGGTCTTCCTGCAGACTCCCTTCACCGTCAGCAACCTCGACACCGAGCACCTCCTGGTCCTGCTGCCGCTCCCCCAGATCATCCTCGCGCTCGGGGCCGTACAGCTTGCGGACCTGGGAAGGGGGGGGCGAACGCTGGCCGGAGCGCTGGTCCTGGCCGCTGTGGTATTCCATGCGGGGCTGCAGCGGGACTTCGACGGCCAGATGCGGGCCAACGGCGGCTACCGGCGCTGGTCCACCTCGATCCAGGAACTCGCCGACTACCTCAAAAAACATAAGATATCCTCTCCCGTGATATTCGGGTTCGCCGCGCGGGAGAACGTCGTCTTCCTGACCGACGACGCCGTGAGGCCGGCCCTGTGCCGGAGCGGCACGGAGGAAGAAGTCCGCGAAGCCTGGCGGGCCGCCTCGTCTAAGGGCGGCGCGATGCATTGGATCTATACGGGCGCGCGCGAGGAAGAGCCCGGCTATCGCGGGTTCCAGGCCCTGGCGCGCGCGGCGGGGCGGAAGGTGACGCTGGAGCGCCTTTTCCTGAACCGGGAAGGGCATCCGGTGTATTGGCTCTTCAAAGTTAGTTGAGTGACAGGCACCGAGATGAAAACCGTCCTGCTCTTGAATCCGCCCGCCCGGCGCGTCCAGCTCCGGGACCTCTACTGCAGCATCACCTCCAAGGGGAACTACCTCTGGCCGCCGATAGACCTCCTGGTGCTGAGCGGGAACCTCAAGGACCGCTTCGAGCTGGCGGTGGTGGACGCGGTCGCCGAGCGGCTCAGCCCCCGGGCGGCTTTGGCCCGGGTCGCGGCCGCCCAGCCCTTCGCGGTCATCTCCATGACCGGGTCCGCCTCCTGGCCGGAGGACGAGGATTTCCTGGCGCAGGTGAAGGGCCGGCTGGGCTGTCTCATCGCGGTGTGCGGGGACCTCTGCGTGGACCCGGACCCCTGGTTCCTGCGGGACCATCCCTGGCTGGACGCCCTGATCGCCGACTTCACGACGCCCGAGATCAATGCCTGGCTGGAGGCGGAGGGGAAGTCCGGCCGGCCTTTCGCGGGCATCCGGCACCGGTTCAACGGCGGGATCGTCGAGGGCTGGGCCGCGGGCGGCGTCGGCGGCGGCCGGACCCTCTCCTACCCGCCGCCGCGCCACGACCTGTTCCCGCTCCGGAGCTACCGGCTGCCCTTCGTACGGGATTATCCCGTCACCAGCATCCTCACCAATTACGCCTGCCCCTTCGGCTGCACCTACTGCATCCAGGCCAACGCCGTCCTCGGCCACCGGCATCGTCCCGTCGAGAACGTCATCGAGGAGCTGCGGGTCATCCGGGACCTGGGGGTGCGCGAGCTCTATTTCCGGGACCCGCTCTTCGAGTCGCGGCCCGCGGACGCCCTGCGCCTGTGCCGCGCCCTGGCCGCGGACTTCGATTTCTCGTGGGCCTGCAACTGCCGGGCCGACACCCTCACCGACGAGCTGGCCGCGGCCATGAAGGAAGCGGGCTGCCGCTGCATCGCCTTCGGCTTCGAGACGGTGGACACGGAGACCCTGCGCCGGCACGAGAAGCCGCTCACCGTGGAACAGTTCCGCGGCGCGATCGCCTTGTGCCGCCGGCACGGCATCGAGGTCGCCGGCTACTTCATCCTGGGCCTGCCCGGGGAGCACTTCGAGACCGGCCTCAAGACCATCGATTTCGCGGTGCAGTCCGGCATCGACTACGCCTCCTTCGCCGTGCCCTCCCCGGACCACGGCACGCGGCTGCGCCGGGAAGTCGTCGCCGACCGCAAGATCGAAGCCGGTTTCCGCATATTCGACCGCAGCCGTTCCGGCGTCAGCTTCTCCGAGTGGCTGGGGACCGAGGACTTGAACCGCCTCCTGCGCATCGCGGTGACCCGGTTCTATTTCCGCCCGTCCTACGTCCTGAAGGCGCTGGGGCGGGCGCGGGGCCTGCGTCAGGGCTTCGAATTGCTGCGCGCGGGCTGGGCGGTCGTGCGCAGCTGGCTGGGGGACCTGGGGAGGCCCGCGTCGTGAGCGGCGCCGTGCCATGTGCGGCATAGCCGGCGTCCTCTCCCTGGGAGCGCCCTTGCGCGATGAGGATGCGGCGGCCGCGGAGGCCATGACGGGCGTGCTCCGGCACCGGGGACCGGACAGCCGGGGTCTCTTCCGCGACGAGCGCTGCGCCCTGGGCAACACCCGGCTCAAGATCATCGACCTGTCCGAGCAGGGCGCCCTGCCCATGACCAATGAGGACGGGACGGTCCGGCTCTGCTACAACGGCGAGGTCACCAACTTCCGGGAGCTCAAGGCGCGCTTCCGGCTGGCCGAGAAGCACCGCTTCCGCTCGGAATCGGACTCCGAGGTGCTGCTCCACCTCTACGAGGAGCTGGGCATCGCCTTTTTGGCCGAGCTCAGCGGGGTGTTCGCCCTTTGCCTCTATGACCAGCGCGCGGGGAAGGCCTTTTTGGTCCGGGATTTTTACGGGGTGCGGCCCCTGTTCTACATGGAGAAGCCGGAGCGCCTCTACTTCTCCTCGGAGATCAAGTCCATGCTGGAGGTCCCCTCCTTCCAGGGCACGGTGGACCGGGAGGCGATCTTCCATTTCCTCCAGCTCGCCTACATCCCCGACGTGCACACCCCCTTCGCGGAGGTGCGGGAGCTGCAGGGCGGGCGGCTCATCGAGGTGGACCTCGCAGCCGGGAAACATTCCGAGCGGGCCTATTACGACCTGCGCTACGCCCCGGATTACTCCATCACCGAGGCCGAGGCGGCGAAGACGGTGCGGGAGCTGCTCCGGGACTCCGTGCGGCGCAACCTCATCTCCGACGCTCCGCTGGGGCTCACGCTCTCGGGCGGCGTGGACACGAGCACGATTCTGGCCCTGGCCGCGGAGGCGGGCGCCGGGAGGGAACTGCACACCTTCTCCATCCGGATGACCGAGCCCAGCTTCGACGAGACCCGCTACCAGCGGCTCATGGTGGAGCGCTTCCGGCCGGTGCACCACGAGGTCATCGCCGGGCCCGCGCAGGTGCGCGGCAGCCTGCTGCCGCACATGGCTTTCATGGACGAGCCCATGGGCGACGGCTCGGCCATCCCCCTGTACCTGCTGGCCAAGGCGGCCAAGCCCCACGTCTCGGTGCTGCTTTCCGGGGAGGGGGGCGACGAGGTCTTCAACGCCTACGAGACGCACCGGGCCTACAAGGTCCGGGCTTTCTACCGGCGCTTCCCGGCGGCCCTGCGCGCTTTGGCCCGCGGCGCGGCCCAGGCCCTGCCCGCCGGCTTCACCAAGCTCCCCCTCGATTTCCTGGCGCGCCGCTTCACCGAGGGCGCCGAACTGGGCGTGCCCGAGTCGCACTTCCACTGGCGGCACGTGCTTCCCGACGCGGAGTGCCGGAAGCTGGTCCCCGGCAGCGCGGACTTCCCCCGGACGGACGCCTTCTTCACAAAGCTGTACGGGAGCGTGGACTGGGAGGAGGAGCTCAACCGCCTCTCCTTGGTGGACTGGAAGTACTTCTTCATCGGGGACGTGATGGTCAAGAACGACCGCGTGCTCATGGCCCATTCGGTGGAGGCGCGTTTCCCCTACGCCGACCGCCTCCTGATGGATTACGTGACCCGCATCCCGCCCGAGCTCCGGGTCAAGGGGCTGTTCACCGGGCGCTACATCCAGCGGCAGGCCATGAAGGACCTCCTGCCTCGGGAGATCTGCCGCCGGCAGAACATGGGGCTGGAGACTCCGCATTCGGTCTGGTTCTTCCGCGAGTTCCGGGAACTGGCCGAATCCTATTTCACGCGCGAAAGGGTCGAGCGGACCGGGCTCCTGGAGTTCGGGCCGGTGCGGGAGCTCTGGGAGGACCACCTGGCGCGCCGGCGCGACAACGGCCGCGCCCTGTGGTGCATCCTCAGCGTCCTGATCTGGTTCGAGCTGTTCGTGCATACCCGGGATTACAAGAAGCATCTGAAATGAAAAGAGCCGCGCTCCTGCTCGGCGGGGTCCTCGCGGCGCTGGCGCTGGCCGAGACCGGGCTCGGATTGATGGGCTGGGGGTACGCGCGCCGGCAGCGGGGCGGGCGGGCGACGGCTGCCGGGCCGCGCATCCTCTGCGTGGGGGACTCCTTCACCTTTGGCATGGGGGCGCCCCGGGGCGGAGGTTATCCGGAGCAGCTCCAGGACCTGTTGAACAAGGAGCCGGGCGACCGGCGTTGGGTGGTGCTCAACGCCGGGGTGCCCAGCAACAACTCGTCGCAGGTGCTCAAGCGCCTGCCCGCGCTCCTCGTCGAAGAGGCGCCCGAGATCCTGGTGGTGATGACGGGCTGGAACGACAACAACCTGACCGAGAGCAACTATTGGAGGGTCGCCGACCTGTCGCGGATGCCCGCGCGGGAGCGCTGGCGGCTGCGCTGGCGCGACCTTTCGGGCCGCTGGCGGACCTGGAGGATACTGTCGTCCGCCTGGGCGCGCTTCTTCCCGCCCGAGAAGCTGCCCTACGACCATTGGCTGTTCCTGGACGCCATGGCCGAGCCCGCGGCGCGGCGGAACCTGGAGCGCCTGCTGGACCGCTCCCGCCGCGGGGGCCTGAGTTCGCGGGATTGGCTGGCGATCGGGATATTCCGGCATCGCCTCAAGGACCTGGACGGGGCGCGGGCGGCCTACGGGAAGGCGGTCGCATCCGACCCCGGCAACGTGGAGGCGCATTTCCGCCTGGGCTGGGTGCATCATCTCGATCGCGACTTCGCCGGGTTCGAAGCCGAGATGCGCGAGACCCTGCGTCTGGACCCCCGGCATGACCGCGCCCGGGGCATGCTCGGGATGCGGGAGCGGAATGCCCCGCCGGCCCGGGACTGGATGGAAGACCTCCTGAGCTACGACCTTTCCCGCATCCTGGAACTGGCCGAGAGCCGGGGCGTGAACACCGTTTTCATGACCTACCCCAGCCCGCGGCACGAGGTGAACGGGATGCTGCTGCGCGTATTCGGCCGGCTCGGGGCGGAGCATCCCTTCCACGTGGTGGACAATTCCGCGCTGTTCGGGGGCCTGCCCAAGCCCGAGCAGTACTTCTCCAAGGACGAGCCGGACGTGTTCGTGAGCCACCTCAACGAGAGGGGCTACGGGGTCATGGCCGGACGGCTGGCGCAGGACCTGGGCGACATCGGGTGGGCGCCGTGAGGTTCACGCTGAGCGTCGTCATCCCGACCTATCGCCGCACGGAGCTGCTCGACGCCTGCCTGGAAAGCCTCTTCTCCGGGGGCGCGGCGGGATTGCGCGAAGTCATCCTCGTGGTGCACGAGGCGGACGCCGCCACGCGGGCCGCGGCCGCGCGCTGGGCGGCCCGCCAGCCTCTCGTCCGGATCGTCTCCACCGCCTCCGCCTCGCGCAGCGCCGCCCGCAACTCCGGGGTGGCGGCAGCGGACGGGGACTGGTGCTGGTTCCTCGATGACGACGTGCGCCTGCCGCCGGGGGCCCTCGCGGCCCTGCGCGCGGTCATCGAACAGCATCCCGAGGCCGCCGCGGTCGGCGGCCCCAACCTGGCTCCCCCGGACAGCGGCCTCTTCGAGCGCTGCGTGGACCGCGTGCTCCGCTCCCGCTTCGGCGCCGGCACCATGCGCTCCCGCTACGAAGGGCTCGCGGGGCGCCGCGAGGTGGACGAGCGCTCCCTCATCGGCTGCAACCTGGCGGTGTACAGCAAGGCCTTGCGCGAGGACCGCGCCTTCGACGAGGGGCTCGACTACGGCGAGGAGACGCTCCTGCTCGCCCGCCTCGCGCAGCGGGGGCAGCCGCTGCTCTACCTGCCGGAGCTGTGGGTCTACCACCGGCGGCGCTCCGATTGGTCCGGTTTCTGCCGCCAGGCCTTCCGCTCGGGCATGGGCCGGGCGAAGCAGACGGCCGTACTGCCCGCCTCCTTCCGCGCCGAGTTCGCCGGCCCGCCGCTTCTGGCCCTGGCCCTGCTGCTCTCCATCCGAAGCCCGGGGACCTGGATCCTGCTCTGGGCGGTCCCGTACCTCGCCCTGGCCGCGGGCGAGGGGCTCGCCGCCTTCCGCCGGGAGGGGGACCCCTTCGCGGCGGCGTGGGTCTTCTTCCTGCTTCCGGCGGGACATCTCTCCTACGGGTTCGGTTTCCTCGCCGGCGCGGCCGAGGCCTTCCTACGCCTGGCCGCGGGCGCGCGCGACCTCTCATGGAAGCGCTGGGCGGCCGACACCGCGCTCTCCCTGGCGCGCCTGCCGTGGCTGCGCCCGGCGCTCCGTTTCTACTACGCGTCGGCCGTGCGTTCGGTGACGCGCTGGGCGGGCTCCGTCGGCCCCGGGGTGCGCGAGGTCTGGCTGCATCGCGGCATGGCCGGGGGGGACTGGTCCCCCGGCGGCAGCGACATCGACCTCCTGGCCGAGATCGCTCCGGGCACGCTGGAAACGGAGCGGGAGTTTCACCGGATGTGGCAGGAGGGGTACGGAAGGCTGCGACGGCTCTTCCCGGTACTGGGCGAGGTGCAGATGGCCACCCGCCCCGAACTGGAATACTATCTGCGCCACGGACCTCTGCGGGCCGCGGCCCTGAGCCGGGAAGCCCGGCCTCTCCTCGGGGCCGGCAGCCTGCCGGCGCTGCAGCCCGACCCCGGAAAGGACCCCTGGCTCTCCGCCAAGCGCGGCGCGGACGCCTGGACCGAGGCGGCGCACGCCTACGCGCGGCTCCTGCAGTGCTTCTTCGACCATGGGGCGGACCGCAACCGCACCGTCTATCACGGGCGCAAGCTCTTCCTCGACATCCTGCGCTACGGGCGGCTCTTGGGGGGGACGCACGGCCCGGAAGGTCCCTGGGACCCCCTGACCCGCCGCGCGATGGAGGGCGCCCTGTCGGACGAGGAGCAGGACTGCCTGGAGGTCCTGGCCGCGGACCCCACCCCCCGGGGCCTGGCCGCGGCCGCGGCCCTGGCGGCCCGGAAGGTCGAGGCCGGGGCCGGGACCGTCCTCGAGCGTCTGGACAAGACCGCGGCGGGAGCGCCCAAGCTCCGCGCCGCCGCGCCCCTGCAGGCCGAGGCGGACGCGCGGGAGGGCGAGCGCTTCGCGGAGCTGTGCCGCGAGATCGAAGGCGAGCTGGGCCCCGGCTTCACCTTTGCCCTGCACGACAGCGTCTTCCAGTTCCTGCTGGGCTGCAGCGCCGAGACCCTGGAGCGGGCGGAGCCCGAGTTCTGGACCACCCTGCGCGGCCTCAAGCGGCGCCATCGCTCCCTGTCCGGCGCGCTATTGCCCCTGGGGGCCAGCGGGGCGAGACTGCTCCTGTACGGCGCGTTCTCCCAGGACCCCTGCGCCGCTTTGTCGCTCCCCGCCCCGGCAAATTTCTCCATCCGTTCCGGGAAAGCGCCGCTGTTGGCCCAGCACCTTCTTTCCGGCTGGGGGCTTCCCTCCGAACTGCGCGGCGGGCCTCCGGTCGCTTTCGCGCAGGCCATGGTCATGGAGTCCTGGGCGCACCTGGCGCTCAACTGGCGGGTGCTGGAAGGGGTCCGCAGGACCTCCGACCTCCATCGCTGGGTCTACCTATATAGCCGGGTCATGAGCCTGCGCCTCTTCTTCGAGACCGGCGAGGCCTGGCCCGCGTTCCCCCTGGAGCCGTTGGCCCGGCGCTTCGCCCAGGTGCATCCGGAAACCTCGGACTGGCTCAAGCGCGGCGTGCTCGAAGCGCTGAGCACCGAGCCCTGGCCGGGCCACTGGGACTTCTTCGCTGTGCAGATGCGCACCTCGCTCCGGCGGCAGGCGTAGCGCCGCTGGACTGTGCCCGGGCACAGTAGTCGGCCGAGGTCTGTCCGGCGCCCGGGGGGCTGTAATGATGAATCCCGCAGGCCAGATGCCCGCGATATCCCCCTCCCTACATGCCGCACAATCGCTCCATGCGGCCGGCCGCGATCACTGCCGCAACCCCATCGGATAGCACGTCTTCCAGGGCTGCGTACCAACTCTCGAAAAAGAACCGTGCTGGCGGCGACAGACCCGCCGGGGAGAGCCGCCCTATCCATGCGCCAGTGGAAAGAGTTATAAAGCGGAATGCCTGACGGGTCCCCTTACTTCGCTCACACGAAGGAAGACGCCGAAGGGAACCTGCGCCCTGAGAGTGAGTGGCAGCCGTTGTCCGACCACCTGCGCCGCGTCTCGGATTTGGCCGCCGGGTTCGCCCGGCCCCTCGGTCTTGAAAGCGAAGCCCGCATCGCCGGCTTGCTGCACGATCTAGGGAAATACCGAGACGAATTCCAATCGTACCTGCGTCGACAAAGGCAATCCAGCGCTGACACACAGCATTCCGTTTACGGAGCGGCGTGGGCCACGGATCGGGACCTCTTGGCCAGCGCTTTCGGCGTGGCGGGGCATCATGCGGGGCTTCGCGACCTCTGTGATCTCCAGCAGATGGTGGCCGACCCAACGCGGCAATTTGAGCGAGTGCTTCCCGAAATCGTCCACCGGTTTGAAGCAGAACTGGGGCCTTTGCCCGAGCCGCCAAAACCGCCATCCTGGGCTGCTGTGAGCGAGTTGTCCGCCGAGTGTTACGTGCGCCTGTTGTTTTCATGCGTCGTGGACGCGGATCGGTCGGATACGGCTTGTTGGCCGCAAAACCCGCCTGCGGACAGGATGCTTGAAGCGGAGCGTCTGCTGTCGCTGGTGCGGGCTGAGCGCGATCGGAAGAGCGCGACCAATCCCGGCAGTCCGTTGGGCAAACTCCGCAATGATGTTTTCGATGCGTGCGTGGCGAAGGGCGCGCTGTCACAGGGGTTCTTCTCTCTGACCGTGCCGACGGGCGGCGGCAAGACGCTGTCCTCGATGGCGTTTGCCTTGTCTCATGCGAAACACCACGGCCTGCGCCGGGTCATCGTTGTGATTCCGTACCTGTCCATCATCGAGCAGAACGCTGCCGAGTACCGCCGCATCTTCGGCGACAACGTGGTGCTGGAGAATCATTCGGCGGCTGAGCCCTCCGCAGACGCGGACGAGGAGGAGAAGTCCCGCCTTGACTTGGTCGCCGAGAACTGGGATGCGCCCGTCATTGTCACGACTTCCGTGCAGTTCCTGGAATCGTTGTTTGCCGCCCGTCCCGCTCGTTGCCGTAAACTGCATCGTGTTGCGCGCTCTATCGTGGTTTTCGACGAAGTGCAGACGATGCCGGCGCATATGCTTCAACCGGCGTTCAGCATGTTTCGCGAATTGGCGCGCAACTACGGCGTTAGCTTCGTATTCAGCTCCGCCACGCAGCCGGCGTTTCGACGTTCTTCTTCGTTGCCGGACGGGTTCGCTGCTGATGAACTACACGAAATCGTCCCGGAACCGCCGAAGCTGTTTCGGCAACTCCGCCGGGTCAACTACCATCTTCCCCAGAAGGAGGAGACGCTTGACTGGCCGCAATTGTCCGAGAGGCTGGCGGAGAGCAAACAAGCGCTATGCGTCGTCAACTTGGTGCGTCATGCTAATCAGTTGTGGGAGCAACTGACGGCCAGGCTCTCCAGCGAAGAGCGGCCCTTCCATTTATCTGCCGCCATGTGCCCGCAACATCGGCTCGACAGTCTTAAGGAAATCCGGTCCCGTCTTGATCCCAAAAACAGGCAGCCTTGCCGGGTCATTGCCACCCAACTAATTGAAGCCGGTGTGGATGTGGATTTCCCCGTGGTGTGGCGCGCTCTGGGCCCGTTGGATTCCATCGTGCAGGTTGCAGGCCGATGCAATCGGGAAGGATTGCTGCCGGTGGCGGGGGAAATGCATGTGTTTCGTCCTGTTGAACACAAGCTGCCGCCAGGCGTCTATCGGGCCGCCGCTGACCAATCGGCCATAACTTTGGCTGCTCTCGGGGGGAACGAAGCTGCGGCAGAACGGCTTGCGACCGATGCCCATCTGTTCGGCGATTACTTCAACTCCCTGTGGCAAGCCATAGAGGTCGGCGGCGACATTCAGGATGAGCGATTAAAACTTCACTTCCGAGCCGTGGCCACAAAAGCCAGGGTCATTCAAAATGACGGCCAGCCCGTGATCTCCTGCTATGGAGCGGGTGCCGACATCGTGAAGGAAATTCGTGAACGAATCGCCTCGGCCAGTCATCCGCGGTTTACTCGCGATGACCTGCGTCGCCTGCAACGCTTCATGGTCAATGTTCACGCTCACAAGCTCCAGACATTGCTCACACGCCGGAATATAAGGCCGCTGTTGCCCAACATGGAACTTTATGTGTTGGACGATGGCCTTTATCATCGCGATCTCGGCCTGGTAATTGATAGCCGTCCCCTGGAGGATTTTCTGCAATGAATCCAAACAACCGCATCACATTGCGCGTATGGGGTGACTTCGCCTGCTTCACCCGGCCCGAGATGAAAGTCGAGCGCGTAAGCTATCCGGTCATGACGCCTTCCGCTGCCCGCGGCATCCTCGAAGCAGTCTATTGGGAGCCGCAGATGTTCTATCTTATTGACGCCATCCGCGTCGTCAAGCGTGGGCGGTGGATATCCTTTCGGCGCAACGAGGTCATAAAGGTTATCAGCATTGATAGCGCGAAGACTTGGATGCGAGATCCTGGGAAGACAACGTCCATCCAGGCCGGCGGCGGAGCGGAAGACGGAACGCAGCGCAATATGCTCACCTTGCAGGAGGTAGAATACCTTATCACCGCGGAAATCCGCAGAACCCCCCTCGCGGATCGGCCAGAAGACACGATTGGGAAGTATGTCGGCGAAATCGAGCGGCGCGCCAAGCGGGGTAAATGCTTCCACCGG
>MGTY01000060.1 GCA_001799695.1 Elusimicrobia bacterium GWA2_69_24 | reverse complement strand
TCGGGGTTGGGCACAGCCTGGCCTTCCTTTGCAGGTTCCACTCCGTAGTCCACGAGCGCGTCCAGCGCGAATTCTTCCCGGAGGTACTTGAAGAAGTTCTCCTGCCTCCATCGCTCGAACATCCGGTAGGCCAGCACGACCGCCGGTAAATCCAGTCGGCTCGTCACGATCGGGGTCTGGTGCCCATCCTTGCCCAGCCGCGTGATCTGTCTCAGGCGCAGTTTCCCCTTGAGCAGGCGGATGTTGCGGTCGTTGAGGTCGTAGGCCACCCGGCGTCCATCGATCCTCTTGACGCAACGCACGAACCGACTCGACGGCACCTTGACCCAATGCCCCTTTCGGTAGGTCAGGATGTCGAACCTGGCTTTGATGATCCTGGCAAAGAGCTTCGGGCTCCATCCCCCGCGGTCGAACACGACCGTGACCCGCCGCCGCTTGCCCACCAGCCTGCGAATTCCAGCGAGCAACACGGGCAGCATCTTCACCAAGCCCGCGTTGAGCTCCGCCGTCACTACGAACAAGGGGTCCCCGCTCTGGTCGTTGACCCAGTAGTCCGTGGTGGCCGGCAAAGACAGCCGCATCCGGGTGACGTGCGCCTTCGACAGTCTCCGTCGGCCGTGGTAGACCCGGACGTGGCCGTCCATATAGAGGAAGCCCAACGCCTTGCCCCGCTGGGTCACCCGCAGCTTCGCCAAATTCCTGCCGAAGACTTCGGCCTTCCCGTGCTCCGCCAGCCGCGTGAGCTTGCGGCGTAAGGTCTTTACCTCCGGTGCCCGATCCAGCCCAAGCAGGCGGCCGAGGTCCGGCGGGGCGTGCTCCTTGAGAGCCTCCGGACGCTTGATGCGCAAAAGCGCCAGCAGCAACAGGGCCAGCATCGTGGTCCGCAGGCCGTAGAAGGCCGGACCGATGTGGCCGTAGACCTCCTCGGCAACCGAGAAGACGCCGCTCTCGATCAGCGCCGGAACCGCCAGTAGGACCCCGGCGCGCGGAATGCGGCGGCCCGGGGTGAATATCGGATCGGCGTCGTCGATCTTGCCTAGTCGCGCCAGAAGCCGATCGATCAGCCGGTGCTCCGGATCCAAATCTAGGCTTGGACTCGCCCCTGGGCCGCCACCATCGGGTGATGGATGAGCCCGAGTTACGGCGGGCGGTCCACTTCCCTCCGACTGATCGACTGGCTCTGCGAGAGCCTCCGAATGGGCAGGCTTGCCCAAGCGCGCCAACCATTTGCCGACGGCTGTCTTGCCGACACCGAGCCGATAAGCGATGTCCCGAACGCCCAGCCCTGCGCGCTGGAGCACCCTTGCGGCCTTCACCCAGGGAGCTGGGATCGCTTGTGGTCCCCGTGGCCGACCGCCGGTCCTCCCCAACTGCCCCATCCCTCCAGACTCGAAGCGCTGACGGTGGCGCAGCAACGTCCGTCGCGAGCGCCCGAAAGCACGCGCCACCTCGATTTGGTCCGCATATCCGCAGCGCACGAGCATGGCCATGGCATAAGCTTCCGTCATCAGGTCTCCGTCCATCCAATGATGCACGGCCAAACCTGCGACGTACAAAACGCGTGCGGGGCCGTCTTTCTTCAACGTGCACGTGCCATTGATTGGGATTGTTTCGGGGCTCGGTCTGATGGCCAAGCCCAACTCGGGCTGTGCCCAGGAGGGATCCATCTCGCAATCGTACTCGCTTCAAGATGGACTCAAAAGGGGACAGGTTTTCGCGGACACCGTGGCTGAACACGAGGGCAATTTCTCTGACGTGAGAGGGTGTCAATTTGCCAAAAAAGGGGACAGGTTTTCGCGGACACTTCAAAGCCATGTTCACTGGCCCTCTCGTCGGAGCAATCCGGCTATGTCAGTAGGTCTGGATTCTTGATTTCGAACTTCTCCCAGCCCTTTGGCAGCGCCAGGCTCAGAACGTAATCGGATGTCGCATAGCGCCCATGCCGCTCCCATGATCCAGGCACGGCGTCGAGATCCTTGATCAGCTTGCTTTGGTGGGCCAGCTCCGTCAGCAGCGGCAAGCCGGCGAACGAGGTGATCCTTTCAGCCGACTTTTCCACTTTCCAGCCATGCCCAAGCTGCGCTATCATGTCTTCACCTCGCGGGTGAAAAGTTAGCGCTTTTCACCGTTGCCCTCTTGGGCGATTTCTCTGAAGGAGACGCGAGGTGCTCTATTCCTTATCCGCCCGCCGGGCCAAGCCCTGTCGAGGATTAGGGGGACCCCCTGAACCTCGTCAAGGGCTTCATGCTCCCGCCAATCGCGGGGACAACTGTGCCCGGGCACAGCTGCTTAGCCGAGGATCGGGGAGAATCCGGCGCCTTGACCTGGGCGGGGCAAGAGGAATACAGTACCCGCGAGGAACATGCCCGGGAAGATCCTGATCGTGGAAGACGACGCGGACTACCGCGAGCTCATCGGGCGCGTGCTCGAGAAGGCCGGCTACTCGGTCACCTCCGCCCCGAACGGGGAGGAGGGCCTGCGGCGCTACGCGGCCGACGCTCCGGACCTCGTGATCCTGGACGGACAGCTCCCCGATATCGACGGCTTCGAGGTCTGCCGGCGGATCCGCTCCCAGGGTCCGCGCCCGGACACCCCCATACTCTTCTGCACGGTCCGCTCCGCGGTCAGTCCCGTGGCGGAGGGTCTCCGCTCCGGCGGGACGGACTACATCCTCAAGCCCTTCGAGATCGCGGACCTGCTCCAGAGGGTCCGCTCGGCCCTGGCCTCCGCGAAATGACGGCGCACGGGAATCTTCCGGCCGGCCGCCGCATCGCGGTCGTCGAGGACGATCCCGAATTCTCGGACTATCTCAGACAGCTGCTGGAGGCGGAGGGCTACGCCGTGGCCCTCTACGCGACCCCGGGCCGATTCCTGGACGCCCTTCTGCGGTCCCAGCCCGACGCCGCGCTCATCGACGTGCAGCTCCCGGGGATGGACGGCCGCGAGGTGATCCGGGTCCTGCGCGCGAACCCGGAGACCCGGGGGATGATCCTGGTCGCGGTCTCGGGACGGCAGGTCGAGAGCGGCCACGTGGTGAGCGGCTTCCATGCGGGAGCCGACGAATACTTCGTGAAGCCGGTGGACGCGGAGCTCCTGATCGCGCGTCTGGGGTCCCTGCTGCGGCGCGAAGAGGGGCCCGCGCCGGAGCCGGAGCGCTCCCTGCGCCTGGGCGACCTGGTCGTCCTCCCCGAGCGCCGGGAGTGCACCCTCAAGGGAAAGCTCCTCAAGCTCACGCGCCTCGAATTCGACCTGCTCGTGTACTTCCTGGAACAGCGCAACCGGGTGCTCACCCGGACCGCGCTCCTGGACGCCGTGTGGAAGGGCGACCCCTCCATGAACACCCGCACCGTGGACAAGCACGTCGAGACGCTGCGCCGCAAGCTGGGGCCGGCAGGGGCGCTGCTCGAAACCGTCGTCAGAATCGGTTACGTCCTCAAAGCCTAGCCGGCACTGACCCCCGGACGTCCGGACCGGGCGGCCCTGCGGCCGCCCTTAATACTCCCGGCGCTGTATGCGCATGCGCCGGTCCGAAATCCGGCCGCCCAGGGGTCAGTGCCGACCCGGTCCGGCCGTCTGGGGGACAGCGTCAGGCCGGGGTCCAGTGGTTTGTCGTCTGGATACCGGCTGGCGCCGGTCTGACGGCTTTTCAAATGTAAAGGAGTGTCGGAAGCGCTAACGGTGTAGTGCGTCACAAGTCCCTTTGCTTTCGTCATCCGGCGAGAGGCTGTGCCATAATGCCAGTCCGTGAGTCGTCACCCCGGGCTTGACCTAACGGTTTAACGGCAACTCCTGGGTCCCGGCTTTCGCGGGGACGACGAAGCCGGCGATGTAAAGCAGCGTCTAGGTCGGTAGGGGAAGGGAGAAGGAGAAGGTGCTGCCTTTTCCGGGCTCGGACTCGGCGCGCAGGGACCCGCCGTGCAGCTCGACGATGGACTTGGAGATGGCGAGCCCCAGCCCCGTGCCGGTGGCCTTGAGGGGGTTGCGGATGCGCTCGAAGGGGGTGAAGAGCCGGGCCATGGCGTCCGCGGGGATGCCGACGCCCGAGTCCGCCACGGAGCAGAGCAGGGCCTTTCCGTCGTCCCGCGTGCGCGCGGAGACGGTGACGGCGCCTCCGGCGGGGGTGAACTTGAGGGCGTTGGAGATCAGGTTGGAGAGCACCTGGGTGAGGAGGTCCGGGTCGAGGCGGAGCTCCGGCAGGCCTGGCGCCACCTTCGCCTCCAGGGCGATCCCGGATTCCTTGGCGCGGGCCGCGAAGAAGAGGGCCGCGTCTTCGACCAGAGGGCCGAGGCGGCAGGGCTTGGGCGTGAATTCCAGCTTGCCGCGCTCGATCTTGGCCGCCTCCAGGAGGTTGGTGACGAAGTGCTCCAGGCGGGAGGCGCTCGCGCGGATGGCTTCCAGGCCGCGGCGCTGCTCCGGCCCGAACGCGGCGTCCGACGCCATCTCGGATACCCGGCTCTGGATCGCCCCCAGCGGGGAGCGCAGTTCGTGGGTGACGGAGGCGACGAAGGTCTTCTTGAGCTCGTCGAGCTCCTTGAGTCGGGCGGACATGGCGTTGACGCCGCGCGCCAGGCGGCCGATCTCGTCTGAGCCCTCCGCCGGGGCGGTCTCCCCGAGCCGGCCCTCCCCGATGGCCGTCAGCGCGCCCTCGATGAGCACGATGCGGCGGGTGAGGGTCCAGGCGAGCCCCGCGGAGACCAGGAGCCCGGCCGCGAACACGAGCGCGGTCGCGCGCGCGACCAGCCGGACCGTGGCCGCCAGGGCCGCGGCCTCGCGGCGGCTCAGGACTTCCGAGGAGAACCGGACCTCGGCGGAGCCCCCGGGGATGGGGACGGCCCGGGCGACCATCCCTCCCGCCGGCTCCGCGGGGACGGCGCCCACGTCCTGCCACCTGCCCCCGAGCTCGACGCGGCAGTGCTGGATCTCCGGCCGGTCCTTCTTGAGGAAGGCCAGATAGTCGAGCAGCATGAGGGGGTCCTTGCCCAGGGCCGCTTCCTCCGCCATGCGGCGGACGCTGTCGAGCACCAGGCGGACCTTCTCCTCCTCGGCCTGGCGCAGGGATTCCCGCTCCAGATGGAGGAAAACCGCCCCGGCCGCCGCCGCCGCGCCGGCGATCCCCAGGGTCAGGATGAGGGCCAGCTTGAGCCGGATGCTCACCGCTTGGACTTGAGGCGCTCCAGGGCTTTCCGGGCCTGGGCGTTCTGCGGGTCGATCTGCAGGATGCGGTTGAACAGGGCGGTCGCCTGGAGGAATTCCCCGCGGGCGTAATGCTCCACCGCCTTCTGGTAGAGCCCCTCGATGTCCTTGCGGTCGGCCGCGCTCAAGGGTGATACCGCCGCGCTCGCGGCCGCCGTGGAGGGGACGACGGGCTCGGTCGCGGAGAGCCCCAGGTTCCGGCG
>MGTY01000059.1 GCA_001799695.1 Elusimicrobia bacterium GWA2_69_24 | reverse complement strand
GACGACAAACCACTGGACCCCGGCCTTCGCCGGGGTGACGGCAGACCGCTGGACCCCGGCTTTCTCCGGGGTGACGGATGTAATTGGACTCATGACTCGCTGCACTAGAGCCGGTCGCGCAGGATGGCGCGCAGCGTCTCCCGATCGAGGGCGACGGGGTTGCTCTTGTTCTCCGCCGCGTCGAGGATGCGGTCGAGCGAGCCTTCGCTGACGCCGTAGTCCCGGAGCCGGGGCAGGTTTAGCGCGGCGCACCATTGCCGCACTCGGTCGACGAGCGCCTGACAGCAGGCTTGCGTGTCGCGCTGGTCCGTGCCGCAGAGGAGGGCGCCCACCGCGGCGTATTTCCGCAGGCCCGGGCAGTCCGGCCCCTGCCCCGCGCGCAGGGCGCGCGCCGTGTGCTCGATGGCCGGGGCGGCCAAGGTGCCGCAGAGGGCGCCGTGGGGCGCCGGGAAGAAGCCGCCGATGGGCCCGGCCAAGCCGTGGATGACCCCGAGCCCCGCGTTGGCTAAGGTCATCCCGGACATGAGTGAGGCGTAGGCCATGCCGGTCCGGGCCGCGAGGTCCGTGCCTTCCGTGCAGGCGGGGACCAGGCTGTCCCGGACGGCTTCCAGGCCGCTCCAGGCCAGGGCGTCCGTCAGAGGGTTGGCCTGCGTGGAGACGAAGGACTCCAGGAGCTGGGTGAAGGCGTCCACGCCGCAGGCCGCGCTCACGCCCGGCGGGCAGGAGAGGGTCAGTTCCGGGTCCACCAGCGCGATGTCGGGGATGAAGCGGTCGTGGCGGAGGCTTTTCTTGAACCCTTTCGGGCCGACCTGGCTGAGCACCGCGTTCTTGGTGGCCTCGCTGCCGGCGCCGGCCGTGGTGGGGACTGCGATCACGGGGAGCTTGCCGCCGGAGTGGGTGCGGGTCCCTACTCCCTCGAGATATTCGACCACGGAGCCGGGCTCCCCCAGCATGGCGGAGACGGCCTTGGCCGCGTCGATGGCGCTGCCGCCGCCGATGCCCACGACCACGGCGCACCCGCGGTCCCGGTGCTCCGCGGCCGCGCGGTCCACGAACTCGGGGGAGGGCTCCCCCTCCACCGATTCGTGGGCGACCGAGATCCCCGCGTCCTCCAGGGCGTCCGTCAGGGCGTCCCAGCGCTCGCCCCGGGCGAAGGAACGGGCGCCGGTGACGAGCAGCGCTTTCCGGCCGAAGCTTCCGGCGAGCTTGGGCAGTTCGCGCAGGCGGCCGGCCCCGAAGACGACGCGCGGCGCGCGCGCGAAGGTGAAACTGGGCGCCGGGGCGCTCACCAGCGCTCCGGGTCCCGCGGGCAGAGCACCGCGTGGGCCACGCCTTCCCGGGGCCGGGCCATCCAATCGGTCACCGCGTCGCGCCAGGCGAGGTAGTGGGCGGTCTCTTTATGCGCGGCCACGTCCGACTTGTCGGCGTAGGCCTCGTAGAGGGCGAAGCGGCAGGGGTCGGCTGCGGCCTGCAGGAAGTCGAAGCGCAGGTTCCCGGGTTCCTGCAGGGAAGCCTCGGCGTTCTTGCGTGTGGCCGTGATGAAGTCTTCAACGCGGTCCGGCTTCACGAAGACGGTGACGACGGTGACGATCATGGCGACCTCCGTGGCTTCACGCGGGAGCGGCGCTCTCTCCGTGACTGGGCCGGGCGCCCGCCGCGGCGGGGGCGGCCTTGAGGATGATGAGCGCGATCTCGGGCGGGCAGAGGAAGCGCATCCGGGGCAGGCCGTAGCTGCGGCAGCCGATCCCGGCCGAGACGTAGGCCGCCTTCCCGCCGGAGCGGAACAGCCCGTAGGCGTAGCGCACCCCGGCCCGCGAGGCGCCGATCACGGCCCCGATCCACGGCAGGCGCACCTGTCCGGCGTGGGTGTGGCCGCAGAGCATGAGGTCGTAGGGCAAAGACTTGAGCTGGGGCAGGAGGTCGGGGTAGTGATAGAGGCAGACGGCGTAGGCCTCGGGCGACGCGCGTCGCCCCACGGCGCGCACGGCGTCCTCGTCCCCCGCGTCCACCCCCGCCACAAAGAGTTTCGTCCCTCGCAGGGAGAGCGGCACCCCCTCGTTGAACAGCCAGGCGGCGCGGGTGCCTTCGGTCAGTTTGAGGCAGCGGGGTGTGCGGAACTCGCTGTTGCCCCGGGAGCAGAAGGTCGGGGCCGTCTCGCTCAGCTCGGCCATGAAGCGGCGCGCGTCGCGGAGCGAGGCGGGGAAGGCGGTGATGTCCCCCGACACCAGGATGAGGTCCGGCGCCGCAACTTTAACGGCGCGCAGGACCGCGCTCTCGATGGCGCTCCAGCGCCGGATGTGGATGTCCGAGAGGTGGAGGAGGCGCAGGGGCTCCCGGCCGATCTTGGGGCTGCGCAGCTCGACCGTGCGCACACGCAGGCGGAAGGGTTCCACGAACACCCCGTAGGCCACACAGGCGAGTCCGGCGAGCCCCGCCAGGCGCAGGAGCCAGCGCGCCCAGAGCGGCGCGCCCGCGAGGGTGGGCAGCCCCAGGGCCTCTCCCGCCGCCGCGGCGAACACGGCCAGCACGAGCGCCGTGAAGGCGGCCACGCTCGCGACCTCCGCGGCCCGGTAATGCCCGAGCGTGAACTGGCTCTTCAGATGGCGCGGCCGGTACGGGTTGATCCTCGAGCTCATTCCAAGACCGTCTTTCGGGCTGCGATCGCGGCTTTCGGCCTGCGGCTGCGTTGCTCATCGCTCGCATACTTCGAGTCAGTATGCTCGCTCTTCGCGCCTTGCCTCGGCGCGAAATCCACGATCTCGCTGCCGAGTACGGTCTTGGAAGGAGCTCTGGACATCCCGGGATCAATAGCCCCGGGGCATGACGGGGATGAGCTTCCCCCGCACGCGCTTGAAGTCGCCCATGTTGCTGCGGGTCCATTCTTCGACTGAGTCCGTGCGGAACTTGCCCGGCTCGGTCTGCGTGACGACGGCAGCGACGCCCGCGTTGATGATCATGCGCTTGCAGATCTTGCAGGGCTCGGCGCCCTTGATGACCGCGCCGGTGGTCGGCGAGGTCCCCACCAGGTACAGGGTGGAGCCGAGCATGTCAAAGCGCGATGCGTGAATGATGGCGTTCTGCTCCGCGTGCACGGCCCGGCACCATTCGTAGTGCTCGCCGCGCCGCGCGCCGAGCTGGATGCGGATGCAGGTGCCGATCTCCGCGCAGTTGGAGGTCTTGCGCGGCGCGCCCGCGTAGCCGGTGGAGACGATCTGGTCGTTGTTGACGATGACCGCCCCATAGTGGCGGCGCAGGCAGGTGCTGCGCTTGGCCACCTCCTTGGCGATGTTCAGGTAGTACTGGGCTTTGGAGACCCGGAGCTTCTTCATGTCGGGTAATTGGACGAAAAGCGGCGCCCTCTCCGCAATCAGAATTTTCTCCGCCAGGTCGTGCCGCTGTAGGCGGCCTGGGGGCTGCCGATGTAGAGTAGCTCGATGCGGTCCGGGCGCACGGCCTTCACCCGGGCCACGGCCTCGAAGGAGGCCGACCGGGACCCCGAGACCGGCAGCTGCGCCTCGTTCATCCACAGGAGCTGTTCATCGCCGTCCGAGTCGGCGCACCAGCTGCCGTTAGGCATGTGCTGGATGCGCCAGCGGACGAACTTGTCCAGGCACAGCACGGGGTCGGCACGGCATTGGCGGCAGGAAACGTCCTTCGTCTGTCCGGACCAGACCGCCAGTGCCTTCTCCTCCACCCGGAAGGACCAGAAGGACTCCAAGAGTCCCTCCCAATCCGGGGCATAGACCAGGCCGGCGAAGACCGCGGCCGCGGCCAGGCTGCGGAAGAAGCCGCGTGCGAGGACTTTCTGCCGCTCGCGCGTCCGCATCAGGGGAACAGGGGGGCCAGGAAGGCGGCTTCCTCTTCGGAAAGGTGGGCGCCCAGCCGCTTCATGTCGCCGTCCTTCCAGGCGAGGAAGGCGAGCTCCACGGACACCGCCCAGTACTCGATGGACTTGGTCAAAGCGTGCAGGTCGTCGGCCCGGCGCCGCGGGAACTTGAGCTCGTTGATCGCGGCCCAGGCCGCTCCGTCCAGCCGATAGGGGGGCTCGAGTTCGCCGTTGTTGGCGCGCATCACGGCCAGCCAGATTTGCCCGATCTTCTCCTGGGTCGCGGGCTGGTCGTGCCGGAACTCCAGGAAGCGCCGCGCCATGGCCGGGTGCCGGTCCTGCTGTATGTGCGCCAGCTCGTGGCAGAAGATGTCCGCCATGTCCGCACCCTTGGGCACCCAGAGCTCCAGCCCCAAGTCGCTCTTCTCCCCACCCCGCGCCGTGCCCGCCGGCAGGTCGTGCCAGATGACGGGCGGGAGCTTGAGCGTCCGCAGAAACGGGGGCATGCGCGCCAGGAGCGCCGTCACCTCGGGGCGGACGGATTCCTGGGCGCAGACGAAACCGTTCAGCGCGCCGCACAGGGCGAGCGCGCAGAGCACGATGCGCATCGTCCATAGTGTAGCGGTCGGAGCCGTCCCCCGCCTGAGCCGGAAGGCTGGAAATCATTGGGCAAAAGGGCCCAGGTAAGTATAATGGGGTCTAATAGTCGTCGCGGCATGGTCCGCGACACCGTATGGGGGTTCAGCCGTCCTGGCGAGCGATAGCGAGCCGACGGCGCCGAAGGGGGCTCCGCCCCCTTGGGACGCACCGAGCGGAGCAGTTCCATTCGGAGCGAGGTTTCAACCCGACCGCGCAGCGGTCGGGTGCGTCAGACGGAGGGATGGCAGAGTGGTCGAATGCGCCCGACTTGAAATCGGGTAGGGGTCAAAAGCCTCTCGGGGGTTCGAATCCCTCTCCCTCCGCCATCTCGCAACGCGCTTCAAAACTCTTTGAAGCGCGTTCTCAATTTTAGGGAACCAGGACGGGGGTTCGTGCGTATATATGGGTATGACAAGAGCCCTGATCGTCCTATCGGATGTCGGCAAGCGGATATTCCTGATCCGTGGCCAAAGGGTCATGCTTGACAGCGACCTAGCGGCGTTGTATGGCGTGACGACCTCGAACCTCAATAAGGCGGTCCGCCGGAACATTGGGAGATTCCCTCGGGACTTCATGCTCCAGCTGAGAAGGGAAGAGTATCGGCCTCTAAGATTCCAAATTGGAATCTTAGAGAAAGGGCGCCACTCCAAGTACCTCCCACGAGTCTTCACCGAACAGGGCGTCGCGATGCTCTCGAGCGCGCTTCGCAGCAGACGGGCGGTGCGTGTCAACATCCAGATCATGCGGGCCTTCGTCCGTTTGCGGGGGATGGTCTCTCAGAACGCGGAATTGGCCGCCAAGCTCGCGGAGCTTGAACGGAAGATCGAATCGCACGACGAGAGCATCCGGAGTCTATTCGATGCCATCAGGGGACTCATGGCGCCGCCGGACCAGCCCCGAACCAGAATCGGGTTCAAGCCGGGTTCCTG
>MGTY01000058.1 GCA_001799695.1 Elusimicrobia bacterium GWA2_69_24 | reverse complement strand
GGGCGTCCCCCGGAGGAAGCCCCGCCGGTTCTCCTCGGCCGGCCAGTGCTCGCGGAAGACCGCCTCGGCGCGGGCCGCGCCCGCGTGGTCGGCGCCCAGGTAGAAGCCCACGTTGACGCTGCGCATGATGGCGGACGGGTCGCGCTTCTCCTTCTCGCACCAGTCGTCGAGGACAGCGTTCTTCTGCGTCCACGCCGCCGGGTCGAGATAGGGCGCATTCCACCCATCGGCGAAGCGTGCCGCGGCCCGGAGCGTGCGCTTCTCGCCCTGGCCGCCGATCCAGATCCGGACCCGCTTCTGGAGGGGCTTGGGGTTGCAGCGGGCGTTCTCGAGGCGGAAGTGCTCGCCGCTGAAATTGGACACCGCTTGGTCAAAGAGCAGGCGGAGGATCTGCACCGCCTCCTCGAGCTGGTCCTCGCGCATCCCGATGGGATCGAAGGGGATGCCGTAGCCCCGGTACTCGGCCGCGTGCCAGCCGGCGCCGAGGCCGCACTCCACGCGTCCGCCCGAGAGATGATCGATGGTGCAGAGGGCCTTGGCGAGCAGGCCGGGGTTGCGGTAGTTGACGCAGAACACGAGGCAGCCGACGCGGACGCGCGTCGTGTCCAGGGCCACGGCCGACATGGTGCTCACGGCCTCGAAGCAGTCGCCGTCGCCGCCCTGGGGCGGGGACTCCTGGAAGTGGTCGGAGGCCGAGAACCAGTCGAAGCCCGAGGCATCGGCCCAGCGCCAGAGGCGACGCAGCTCGTCGAGGGGGCCACCGAGGTGTCCCACGTGAACGCCGAAGGTCATGGGCATCGTGTTCCCTCCGCTGCCAACCGGGAGATGCCGAGCGCGCTCATCGCGTCGTCACCGTGAGCCCTCCGTCCACCACGAGCGTCTGGCCCGTGACCCAGCGCGCCTCGTCGCTGGCGAGATAGACCGCGGCCCACCCCACATCCCACCCGGAGCCCTCGGTGCCGAGCGGGCTTGCCCGGCGGCGCCGCTCCCGCATCTCGGGGCCGAGGCTTTCCACCATCGGCGTCCAGACCTGGCCGGGCGCGATGGCGTTGACGCGGATGCCCTTGGGCCCGAGCTGGGCCGCCGTGCTCCGGACGAAGCCGATGACGCCGGCCTTGGCCGCGGCGTAGGCCGTGCGTCCGTGGCCGCGGAGGGCGGCCACCGACGACACGCAGACCACGGCGCCGCGCCCGCGCTCGATCATGGGCGGGACCGCGGCCTGGGTGGCCAGCAGCATGGACTTGAGGTCCACGGCCATCACGCGGTCCCACTCCTCCTCGGAGGTCTCGAGGAGGTCCTTCCGCGACTCGATGCCGACATTGTTGTGGAGGATGTCCAGCGCCCCGTAGCGCTCGAGGGCGGCCGCCACCATGCGGCGGCAGTCCGCGGCGCGGGTCACGTCGGCCGCGACGGCGACCGCCTCGCCGCCTTCCGCGAAGATGAGGCCCACCGTCTCCGCGGCGCGCGCCGCGTCCAGGTCCACGCAGAGGACGCGCGCGCCCTCGCGGGCGAAGAGGATCGCCGCGGCCTTGCCGTTGCCGAGCCCGGGGCCCCGCGAGCCCGCCCCCGTGACGATGGCGACCTTGTCCGCGAGCCTGCCGCTCATGCCGGGACTCCCACGGTCAGCCCTTGAAGCTCCCGTCGATGCGGACGTCGATGAGATACGGTCCGCCGAGGGCGAGCCCGCGCGCCAGCGCCGTGCCGATGTCGGGGGTCTTCTCCACCGCCTCGCCGGGCACGCCGAGGGATCGGGCCAGCCCCACGAAGTCGATGGCCGGGTTCACGAGATCCATGGCGATGTAGCGGTCGTCCTGCGCCGCGAAGCCCTTGAGGGCCAGGGTCCGCTGCTTGAGGATGCGGTACGAGGCATTGTTGCAGATCACGAAGACGACCGCGATCCCGTCGTGGGCGGCGGTCCAGAGCGACTGGATCGTGTACAGGGCGCTGCCGTCGCCGACGAGCGCCACCACGGGGCGTGCCGGCTGGGCCAGCCTGATCCCGAGCGCGGCCGGGAGCCCCCAGCCGATGCCGCCGCCGCGGAGGCCGAAGAAGGACTTCGGGTCGCTGCAGCGCAGCAGGCTCCGCAGGCCGATGCTGGAGGAGATGGCTTCGTCCACGACGATGGCGTTCTCCGGCAGGGCGTCGGCCACGGCCGCCATCAGCGCCAGCGGCGTGATCGGCGTGCGGCCGGCCTCGGCCTGCGCGCGCGCGCGGAACCTGTCGATCTCGGCGCGCTGCGCCCGGCGCTGCTCCTCGATCCGGGTCTGTGCTTCCTTCCGGGCGGCGGGCGAAAGCCGCCGGCGGAGCGCCTCGGCCAGATCCGGGAGCGTGGCCTTCGGCTCGCCGAGGATGGCGACGCGGGCCGGGTAGTTCTTGCCGATCTCCCAGGGATCGGTGTCGAGATGGATCACCGGCAGCCCCTCGGGCATGGGCTCGACGTCGGGCGGCAGGGAGAGCATGAAGAGATCCCCGCCCACGGAGAAGATCAGGTCGTGGGGCATGAGGAGGTTGCGGATGGGGACGCCGAGCCGCGGGAAGGCCCCGCGGTAGAGCGGGTGCGTGAAGGGGAAGGAGCAGGTCGAGGGCACGCACTCCGTGTAGACCGGTGCGCCCAGCAGCTCGGCCACCTCCACCATCTCGAGCAGTGCGTCCCCATGGGCCACGGCGTCGCCGGAGATGAGGATCGGGCGCTGTGCGCTCACCAGGAGATCGGCGGCGGCCTCCACCGCGGCGGCATCGCCGCGGATGCGCGGAGCGATCCGTGTGGGCGCGAGGAGGTCGATCTCGCGCTCCGCGTTCAGCACATCAACCGGGATGGAGAGGAACACGGGGCCCGAGGGGGGGGCGAACGCGGTCTTCGCGGCGCGGCGCACGGCGCGGGGGAGGTCCTCGAGGCGCGTGATCTCGTGGGACCACTTCACGTAGGGGCGGGCCACGGGGGGCAGATCGGACCAGAGGATGGGCTCCGTGAGGTTCATGGCCTGGTCGTGCTGCCCCGCGGTGAGGAGAAGCGGCGAGCCCGCCTTGAGCGCGTCGTACAGCATCCCCATGGCGTTGCCGAGCCCCGGGGAGGTGTGCACGTTGACCACCGCGAGGCGACCGCCGGCCTGGGCGTAGCCGTCTGCCATGGCGACGGCCACGGACTCCTGGAGCGCCAGGATGTAGCGGATGCGCGACTCGCGCGCGAGGCCGTCCATGAGCGGCAGCTCGGTCGTGCCCGGGTTGCCGAACATGCACTCGACGCCTTCCTGGACGAGAATCTCCAGGAACGCCTGCTTGCCGGAGAGAAATGGCATTGTCGCTCCTCACCTGGGCTGGAGGTCGCTCACTCGCGCGGTGTCAGCCGATGTTCACCGGGGGCGATGATACCGCCGCTTCCTTGACTCCGCCAGGGGTGGACGATACGCTTCTGGCGCGATGCCGGCGCCCCGCCCGCTCCCGTTCCTCCAGGCCTGCCGCCGCGAGCCCACGCCGTACACCCCGGTGTGGCTCATGCGCCAGGCGGGACGCTACATGCCCGAGTACCGCGCCATGCGCGCGAAGCACGGCTTCCTCGATCTGTGCAAGACGCCGGAGGCCGCCGCCGAGGTCACGCTGCAGCCCGTGAAGCGCCTCGGGGTGGACGCGGCCATCCTCTTCGCCGACATCCTGCTCGTGCTGGAGCCGCTCGGTGTGGGGCTCGAGTACACGCGCGGGGACGGGCCGCGCATCCACCGCCCCGTGCGCACCGCGGAGGACGTGGAGCGGCTCAAGCCCGTGGGGGTCCAGCAGGCGGTGCCCTTCGTGTTCGAGACCGTGCGGCTCGCGCGGCGCACGCTCGGCGATCGGCTGCCGCTCATCGGCTTCGCGGGCGCGCCCTTCACGCTCGCCTCGTACCTCATCGAGGGGGGCGCCTCGCGCGAGTTCCTCCACACCAAGCGCTTCATGCGGCAGGAGCGCTCCGCCTGGCACGCCCTCATGGGCCGGCTCGCGGCCGTCACAGCCGACTACCTCAATGGCCAGGTCGCCGCCGGCGCCCAGGCCGTTCAGCTCTTCGACTCGTGGATCGGGACGCTCTCGCCCTCGGACTACCGCGAGTTCGTGCTGCCCCACAGCCGGGCGGTGATCCGGGCGATCACGCCGGGCGTGCCTGTCATCCACTTCGGCACGGGGACGGCCGGGCTCCTGCCGCTCATGAAGGAGGCCGGGGGCGATGTCCTCGGGCTAGACTGGCGCGTGGAGCTGGGCCCCACGTGGGAGCGGCTCGGCCACGACGTCGCGGTGCAGGGCAATCTCGATCCCGCCATTCTTCTCACGTCGGTTGGCGAGATCCGCCGCGCGGTGAAGGAGATCCTCGACGGCGCCGCGGGGCGACCCGGCCACATCTTCAACCTGGGCCACGGCGTGCACCAGGAGACGCCGGTGGATCATGTGCGGGCGCTGGTGGACATGGTCCACGAGATGTCGGGCCGATGAGCCCCTGGGTGAAGAGGCCTGTCCGCCTTCCGACAGCTTCCACCGCGAGGCGTCCCCGGTGACCGACTTCGACTCCGTCCTGCTCGTCGCGTTCGGCGGGCCGGAGAAGCCCGAGGACATCCGGCCGTTCCTCCAGATCGTCACGGCGGGACGGCGCATCCCGTCCGAGCGCCTCGAGACGGTGGCACGCCACTACGAGGTGATCGGAGGGCGCTCGCCGCTCAACGAGGCGACGCGGCGCCAGGCCGAGGCGCTGTGCGCGGCGCTGGCGCGCGCGGGGCGCGGTGAGCCCGTGTTCGTCGGGATGCGCAACTGGCACCCCTTCCTCCATGAGACGCTGGCCGAGATGCGCGACGGGGGGTGCCGGCGGGCTCTCGGCATCATCCTGTCCGCCTTCCAGACGGAGGCCTCGTGGGGACGCTACATGGCGGACGTGGCCGCCGCGCGCGACAAGGTGGGCGCCGATGCGCCCGAGGTCGCGTACGCGCCGGGTTGGGCCGATCATCCGCTGTTCATCGCGGCCCTGGCAGACCGCGCGGCCGCGGCGCTGGCACGCGTGGCGCCGGAGCGCCGGGGGAGCGCGCATCTGCTCTTCACCGCCCACAGCGTGCCGGCGACAATGGCCGCCGGCTCGCCGTACGTGGCCCAGTTCGAGGGAGCGGCGCGGCGGGTGGCCACGCTGCTAGGGCATGCGCGGTGGTCTCTGGCCTACCAGAGCCGGAGCGGCTCCCCGCGCGATTCCTGGCTCGAGCCCGATATCGCCGAGGCCCTCCGCGCCCTCGGGAAGGACGGCGCGCGTGACGTGGTCGTGGTGCCCCTCGGCTTCGTGTGCGATCACGTCGAGGTGCTCTACGATCTCGACGTGGAGGCCCGTCAGGTGGCGGAGGAGGCCGGGATGGCGTTCCAGCGGGCCGGCACGGTCTCCGACCATCCGTCCTTCATCGCCATGCTCGCCGATCTCGTCCACCGCGGCCCCGCGGAGCTTGCCCGCACATGAAACTGATCGTGGTTGGCGGAGGGATTGCCGGGCTGGCGGCGGCGCACCGCGCCGTGGAGTACGCGCGGGCGCGCGGCCGCCCGCTCACGCTGACCCTCCTCGAGGCCGCCCCACGCCTCGGGGGCACCATCCAGACCGAGCGGCAGGACGGCTTCGTCGTGGAGTGCGGCCCCGATTCCTTCCTCTCGGAGAAGCCGTGGGCGCTGGCGCTGTGCCGGCGGCTCGGCGTCGAGGGACGGCTCGTGGGCACCAACGACCGCATGCGGCGGAGCTTCGTCGTGTTCGGCGGGCGGCTCCACCCGCTGCCCGACGGCTTCCAGCTGCTCGCGCCCACGCGCTTCGGGCCGTTCCTCAGGAGCCGCCTCTTCTCGTGGCAAGGCAAGCTCAGGATGGGGCTCGACCTGCTGCTGCCGCGAGGCGGCGAGCCCGACGAGAGCCTGGGGGCGTTCGTCAGGCGGCGCCTGGGGCGGGAGGCCCTCGAGCGGGTCGCCCAGCCCATGGTGGCCGGCATCTACACCGCCGATCCCGACGAGCTCTCGCTGGCGGCGACCATGCCGCGCTTCCTCGAGCTGGAGCGGAAGGACCGCAGCATCATCCTCTCGATGTGGCGCGCCGCGAGGCGGGCGCCGGCCGCCGGCGGTGAGTCGAGCGGGGCGCGCTGGTCGCTCTTCGTGACCTTCGCCGACGGGATGGAGGAGTGCATCCAGATCCTGGCGGCGCGGCTCCCGCAGGAGTCCATCCGCCTCAAGGAGCGCGTGATCGAGGTGACGCGCCACGGCGCGCGCTGGCGCGTCGTCACGGCGGCGGGCTCGGCGCTGAGCGCGGATGCCGTCATCCTCGCCCCCGAGGCGCATCAGGTCGCCCGCATGCTCCGCTATCTGGACCCCGCCCTCGCGCATCTCCTCACGGAGATTCCCTATGCTTCCTCGGCCACCGTGACGTTCGCCCACCGCCGCGCCGACATCGGCCACCCGCTGGACGGCTTCGGCTTCGTCGTTCCGCAGGTCGAGGGCCGCCCCATCATCGCGTGCACCTTCTCGAGCGTGAAGTACCCCGGCCGCGCGCCCGCGGGCCACGAGCTGCTCCGCGTCTTCATGGGCGGCGCGATGAACGAGGCGGTGCTCGACCGCCCGGACGGCGAGCTCGTGGAGATCGCCCGCGCCCAGCTCGCGGAGCTGCTCGACGTGAGAGGGGAGGCGCTCTTCGTCCGGCTGAGCCGCTACCCCAGGGCGATGCCGCAGTACCAGGTGGGGCACCTGAGTCGCGTGGAGGCCATCGAGCAGTGCCTGCGCCATCACTCCGGGCTCGCGCTGGTGGGGGGCGCCTACCGCGGCGTGGGGATCTCCGACTGCGTGCGCTTCGGCGAGGAGGCCGCCGTGCGCCTCATCGACGCCGCCGCGCCCGCCGGGGACTACGAGTCCTCCGGATCCTGACGCCTGCGCAGCGAGATGCGCGCCGTCTCTTCCCGATCCTGGAAGGGATCGAGGGCCCCGATGAGATCGGCGGGCCAGTCACCGCCGGCCAGCTTCTTCCCGACTGCCCGGATGTTCAGCTCGGCCACCTCTTCCCAGCGGCCGCCGGCGCGGAGGATTGCCTCCATCTCGGCGCGGCGTGGGTCGCCCGGCTTCGGCAACGAGAGCGTGCGCAGGATGGCGATGCTGGCGCGGTGGGTCGTGCCGAACACCGCCTCGACGCCCGCCGCCCTCGCGTAGGCGATCAGGTCCGCCTCCGCCTGGCCGATCTCCGCCTTCACCTCCCGGCGCCGCGCCCGGAGCGCCGCGAGCCGATCCACGAGGGCCGCGCCGTCCTCCAGCGGCCGCTCGGCTTCCGGGAGCGCCTCCTGCGTGAAGAGGTGGCTCCATGCGGGGCAAAGGGACTGGTACGGGCAGCGAGCACAGTGCGGTCCCTCGAGAAGGGGGAAGGCCGTGTCGGCCTGGATCCTGTCGATGAGGGCGAGCGTGCGGGTTTCCAGCTCGCGCAGGGCCTCCGGCTCGCGGCGGGAGCGCATCTCGAGATCGTGGGCGAGGTAGTGCCAGACCAGCTCCACGTCCCGCGCCTGGCGGGGGAACTGGCGCTGGACGCCGATCTGGTAGAGCGCGAGCTGCCGGTCGCGGTCGAGGTCCGCCTGGCTCGGCAGCCAGCGGCCGGTCTTGTAGTCGTGGATCTGCCAGAGCCCCTCGCGAGTCACGGAGAGCCGGTCCACGTAGCCCTGCATCCAGATCTTTCGCGTCTCGTCGAGAGGGAACGACACCCTCCGCTCCACGGCCACGGTGCGCTCCTGGTCGAACGGACGGTAGCGCTCGTCGTAGGTGGTGAGCTGGCTCCCACCCAGCGCCAGGTAGTCCTCGGCGGTCATGTCCTCGCGGCTGATCTGGATGTCGGGCGTCCATTCTTTCACCCAGTCCCGGCGAAAACCGGCGAGCACGTCGTCGAGGGCCGGGACCTTGCCTTGCCTGACACGATCGTAGAGATCCTCCAGCGCGGCGTGGACCCGGCTGCCGAGGAACATCTCGACGCTCTCGACCTCGGGCACGGCCACCTTGTCCACGTACTGGAAGCGGAACTGACGCGGGCAGGTCTCGTACACCGACAGCCGCGAGTGCGAGTACATGGGCACGCCGGGGCTCCTTCGGGTCAGCGCGTGCCCGCGGGGGCCAGCGCCTCCATCACGCGGAGCGCGCGCTCGAGGCTCGGCCCCCGCGGGTCGAAGTTCGCCTCGAGGAAGAGCTCGGTGAGCCCTTCCGCGGCGTAGCGCTGCACGTCCTCGCGGATCTCGTCGAGGGTGCCCCACAGCGGGCGCCTGTCCTTGCCCTGCGGGGAGTCGTGGAGGACGAAGGAGCCGCGGCAGACGATGTGCAGGCCCGCCGGGTCGCGTCCCGCGGCATCGGCGGCCGCGCGGATCTGCCGGACGAGCGGCGCCACCTGAGCCAGCGGCGTGTTGCCGCCGCTGAAGCCGTCGCCCAGCGTGACCGCGCGGCGCACCACGCCGGGCCCGCCGTAGCCGCCGATGGTGATGGGCGGGTGCGGCTTCTGGACGGGCTTGGGCTCTACCTTCGACCTCGGCACCTGGTAGAGCTCGCCGCTGAACTCCACGATGTCCTCGGTCCAGATGGCCAGCAGGCATCGCAGGAACTCGTCGGCCCGCTTCCCGCGGCCGGCGAACGGGACGCCGGAGGCGTCGTACTCGTCCTCGGACCAGCCGGTGCCGAGCCCCACGTCGAGCCGGCCGCGGGAGACGACGTCGAGCGTGGCGAGCTGCTTGGCGAGGAGGATCGGCGAGTAATACGGCATGATCAGGACGGACAGCCCGAGACGGATGCGCGTGGTGACGCCGGCCACGTAGGCGAGGGTGACGGTGGGATCCATCACGCGCTCGAAGGCTCGGGGCCAGGGCTGGCCCGGCAGCGGCGGGTAGTCGCCCTTGGGATCGAGAGCATAGAGGAGACGCTGGAAGACCCAGAGCGAGTGGTAGCCGAGGGCTTCCGCCCGCTGCGCCACCAGCACCTGGTTGTCGGGTGTGGCCCATGCGCCTGCCAGCGGGAGCGAGAAGCCGAGCTTCATGGGATCCTCCGTTCTCGGGGCCGGCTACCGCACGTCCCGCCAGCTATCGCAGGTCATGGAAAAAGGCGCGGATGTCCTCGGCCAGCGCCTCGGGCTCTTCCAGCGCCGCGAAGTGGCCGCCCGCCTTCATGGTGGTCCAGCGCCGTATGTTGAAGGCGCGCTCCACCAGCCCGCGCGGCGGCCGCACGAGCTCCCGGGGGAAGTCGGCGTAGCCCGTCGGCACCGTGATGGGCTCCTCGGGGCTCGGCCGCCACGGGTTGTGCCGGTTCTCGTAGTACGGCCAGAAGGAGGCGTTGATCGCTCCTGTGGTCCAGTAGAGCATGATGTTCGTGAGCAAGTCGTCCTTGCTGAAGCGCCGCTCCAGATCGCCGCCGCAGTCGCTCCAGGCGCGAAACTTCTCGACGATCCACGCCGCGAGCCCCACCGGCGAGTCGGTGAGCCCGTAGGCCAGCGTCTGGGGTCGGGTGCCCTGGATCCACTGGTAGCCGGCCTCCTCCCGCTGCCAGCGCCGCGCCTCCTCGAGATAGGCGCGCTCGTCCGCGCCGAGCGCTGCGGGATCGCCCCGTCGCAGACCGATGAACGCGTTCGTCACGTGGATGCCGGCGAGACGGTCCGGGTAGGCGTGGGCGAGGCGGGCGGTGACGAGGCACCCCCAGTCTCCGCCGTGGGCGCCGAAGCGCCCGAGGCCCAGGACGTCCGTCATGAGC
>MGTY01000057.1 GCA_001799695.1 Elusimicrobia bacterium GWA2_69_24 | reverse complement strand
TGGATACGCTACCTCAGCCCCCCGCCGGCACGCTGACGCCCCGCTCGGGCTGAGGCCCCCCGCCCGCGCGCGCGGGCGCGCGATGGCCCGTGCTCCACCCCGCGCTGTCGTCGGCCCCGCGCGCGTCGTCATCGAGGAGATCGGCCCGATGCCGGTCGCACCCCACGGCGGCGAGCAGCCCGTGGTCGTCGGGCTGCTCGCCACCGTGACGGGCGTGCCGCGTTACCCCTTCGTCGCGAGCCGGTGCAGCTTCACGTACTCCCAGAGCCGCTTCGTCATCCCGGACGGCGGCATCGGGACGCTGCCGAACAGCGACTTTAGCGTGTCCGTGCACCCCTTGAAGTTGACCACGTACCCGCCGAACGGCACCCTCTTCGGCGGCACCTTCGGTTTCCCCTGCGTCTTGGCTTTCGCCATCGTCTCTCCTTCGTCGTGAGTGGTGAATTGAGCGTGTCCGTTGCCGTGCGTTCCCTCAGGGCCGCTCCGATGGTGCCGGCCATGGTCGAGATCGCTCCCGCGGGCACCCCCGCCGCCAGGGAACGCAGATCAACGGGCAGCCCCCTTCCGGCGGGACTCCGCCGACTTCTGGCCCGCCGCCCGCGCCGCGGTCCTCTTCTCCGGCGATATCACGCGGCACCGCCCGCAGACGTACGACGCGGGCTCGCGGACCGAGAGCGGCCACCGCTTCTCGCCGCAGGAGGCGCACACCACCTCCCACGTCCGCGGCTGCGGGTGGACCGGGCACCCGCAGGTCGGGCAGGTCGGCTCGGCCGGGCGCGCGATCCCGCCCGTGGCTGATTTCCCGGCTTCGATCCGGTGATGTGGTGAGGCGCCGCTGTGCATGCCGCGCCTCACCGCGTGAGGCGCTTCCGGCATCGAGGCCCCGCACCGGATACACGACGTGGTGAGATCCCACAATTGACACGGGTCCTCACCACATCCTCGGAGCTCGTCGTCCTCCCCTTGGGGGTGGTGGTGGGTAAAGCTCTCGGGGCGCCCGCGCAGCCGGTTGGAGGTGAAGGACCCCGTCTCAGACGCTGTCCCGTCCCTGTAGCCACCCTCCTTCGCTCGTCGTCGCGTCCGCTCGGTCCGCGATCCTCCTCCACTTCATGACGTCTGGTTATTCAGTTCACATCCCCCTTCAGAGGAGGACGTCATGGGAAGATTCCGGCGGAGCACGTACGAGAAGTCCTCGCTGCCCATCATCGGGGTGGGCATCAGGCGCACCCGCTCCTCGCCGAGCAGCTCGGCGGCGACGTGAGAGGCGAGCGCGGTGATGCCCTCGTCATTGTGACGGTGACCGGGTAGCCGCGGATCAGCTTGACCTCGGCCTCGGCCCCGTGAGCCGCAGCGAGGCCCTTGACGAGGCGCTCGACGCCCTCCAGCACGCGCTCGCGCGTGCGCTCGGAGACGGTCCGGATGGTGCCCAGCATGTGCGCCGTCTCGGGAATGACGTTGCGCGTGCTGCCGGCCTCGATCTTGGCGATGGTGATCACCGCCGGGTCGAAGGCGTCGACCCGCCGGGTGACGAAGGTCTGGAGCGCCTGGACGATCTCGCACGCGATGGGATCGGGTCGAGGCAGTCGTGCGGCGCCGAGGCGTGCCCGCCCCGCCCGTGGACCACGACCTGGATGGTGTCGCCCGAGGCCAGGATGGGCCCCGGCCGCGTCCCGACGACGCCCGCAGGGTAGCGGGCGCCCCCGTGCAGGGCGAAGGCGCCGGCCGGCGCCGTGCCGCCGTCGTCGAGGCCTTCCTCGCGCATGAAGCGCGCCCCGTGATAGCCCTCCTCGCCGGGCTGGAACATGAAGACGACGCGCCCGGCGAGCTGCTCGCGCCGCCGCGCGAGCAGCCGCGCCGCGCCCACCAGCATCGCCACGTGGGCGTCGTGGCCGCACGCGTGCATCACGCCCTCCCACCTCGGAGGCGAACGCGAGTCCGGTCTCCTCCTGGACGGGCAGGGCGTCCCATGTCCGCGCGCAGCAGGATGGCGGGGCCGGAGAAGACGGGCGATCTCTGGAACCCCGACCTCGTCAGGATGGCGGAGTCCATGGGGGCGCGCGGGATGCGCCTCGAGGGGCGGCGCGATGTCCACCGGGTGGTGACGGAGGCCCTCCGCCATCCGGGCCCGGTGGTGGTGGACGTGAGCATGGACGTGATCTCCGCCGTCTACAACCCGTCTGTTTCCGCTACCCGGACAGCTTCGACGAGCGCGGCCTCGACGCCCCGGCGCTCCGACCGGCAGTCCCCCGGCGCCGGCGTCCGCGTGGCCGGTGGACGGACGCCGGTCAGCCGGCGCGCACGGCCTCGAGGAACGCCCGAACCGGCTCCCAGAACGCCCGCTGCCGGCCCAGGTCGTTGTGATCGGCGCCCGGGACGGCGACCCAGTGCTTCGGCCCGCCCCACACGTCGTGAAGGCGTCGCGAGTGCCCGGGCGGGATGACCGAGTCGCGCTCCCCCACGATCGCGAGCAGCGGCACCCTGATCCCGGGCGCGCGCGCGATCGAGTCGAACCGGTGCTTGAGGAGCAAGCGCACCGGCAGGAACGGGTAGTGGTGCCGGGCGAGCGCGACCATGCTGTCGAACGGCGAGATCAGGACGAGGCCGCGGACCGGGCGCCTCGTCGCGACGTACGTCGCGACGCCGGTGCCGAGACTGCGCGCCGCGAGCACGATCCGGGCCGGGTCCACGTCGGGGCGGCGCGCGAGCGCGTCGAACACGAGCTCGGCGTCGACATAGAGCGCGCGCTCCGAGGGCCGGCCCTCGCTCGCGCCGTACCCGCGATAGTTGACGAGCGCGAGCGACCAGCCCTCGGGCCACGGCTCGAACGCCTGCCTGGCGACGTTCTCGGCGTTGCCGCCGTAGTAGACGATCAGCGGAGCGGGGCTCGGCGTGCCCCGGGCCAGCCAGCCGCGGACGTGCAGCCCGTCGGCGGTCGCGAACGCGATCTCCTCGACCGGGCGCGGGGGGCGGATCGCTCCCGCCGGCGCGTTCGCGAGGTGCGGCAGGAACAGCATGCGGTCCTGCGCGAGATACGCAGCCGCCGGCACGCCGAGCGCGAGCGCCGCGCCGAGGACGAGCCAGCCGATCACGCCCGCGTCCCCGATCGGCCTGGCCCGCCCGGCGCGGGCCCGGGTGCCGCGACCCGCGTGCCGCGCGCGCGGACCATGGCCTGCATCAAGCGCCTAGCTCGCTCGATCTTGGCCCGGCGGCTCCGGGAGAGCCCCCGGCCGGCGCGGTTGATTTCGTCCAATGCGCCGTCTTCACGACGCGTCTCGGGCTCAACGACATCCTCCTGTTGGTTGGAACGAGTGAAGAGCGTGGCGGCCCTTCGCCAATTAGCCAGCGCGAGCATGCTCCAGCCGGGCGATGGTGTCCAGGTCGGCGCGATGCTGCCGCGCGCGGCGCTCGTAGGTTGACTGGTTCTTGGTGCAGACGAGGGAGTGGGGGCTGGCTTTCTGGACCGTGACGAGGTCGAGATCTGTTCCCGCCGCCCGAATCACGGATTCGATGTGCGCGCGGTTCGCCGCGATGGCCCTCAGGGTCCAGGTCCGCGCCTGCGGGTCGGCCACAAAGGTAGAGAGGACCGTGCAGTCCCGGCACGCGCAGGTCAGCCTCTCGGTGGAGCGCTTGGCATCGGCCGGTGGCGTCGGCGCCTCGGCGGTCCGGGCGCGAAGGTGACGCAGGCACGCCTCCAGGAGCGGGCCGGCGAAGGCGTCAGCCGGGGCGCCTGCCGACCCCCAGATGGCAAGGACGGCCGGCACGACCACATCATCGAGGGGCCACAGTCCCTCGTCGCCGAGTATCAGAGCCGCGGCCCGCGACGCGAGGGCCGGGTCCCCAGTGGCGTCGAACGTATTCGCGAGGTCCGTGAGGCCCTCGGCCTGGGCGGCACGGGCGTCCCGGAGCTTCCAAGACGCCGCCGGCCGGAGGCGGGGGAGTGCTTCCACCAGTGTCGCCACCGCGGGTCGGATGCCGGGCCGATCCAGCACGACCGCGCGTACGAGCCGGGCAACGGCAGCGAACAGGCTCGGCGCATTGGTCTCGATGAACGAACAGAGGAAGTCCAGCGCGGCCTTGTCGTCGAATCGGGCGAGCCCGCCGAGGAGCGCGACGTGCTCCGAGCCATCGAAGCCTCCGGCCGCCATCACCTCCCGGAGGAAGCGCCAGAGCGGCGCCGGGTCCGGTACCCGCGCCAGCGCCGCAAGAAGCGGCCCCCGCAGCTTGGCGAGTGGGTCCCAAGCGCCGCCCTCCGGTCGAGGCCGCGGCCACCTCTCCACCACCAGCGCCGCCATCTCCGCCGCCCGGTCGGCCCGCGTCGGGTCGGCGAGGAAGCGTTCCAGCGCGGCGATGCTCGCCTCCGGGCCGCCCTGGTGGATGACGTCGAGCTCCCGGGCCGCGGGCCACAGTACCAGGGCTGCCCGCCGGTAGGTCCGCTCGAACGAGCCGCCTTCGTTGCCGGTCGCCTCGCGGAAATGCTCCTCGTCGGGCTCTTCGTCATCCAGTGCCCCCGGGGGCGCAATCTCATCGTCGTCAAAGATGATGGATCCCCTCGCCTCGGACGTGTCGTCCGGGCGGAGCCATCCGTCCGCCGCCTGGACCCGGTCGTGGACCTCGATCACCTCGAAGTCTTCCGCCTCTCGCTCGCGAGACCATCGACCGCTCCACACCGCGGCCGCGCTCCCGGACTCCGCAATGGACACCATCGCGAGCCGCACGATACAGTCCGCGCGTTCGGCTGCCGCGATCAGCACGCCGGCAACGGCCGCGTCCTCGTTCTTGAGGGTACGGAACGCCAGCTCCGCCGGCGTGTACCGATGGGCGAGCGGGAGGACGACCTTCACCGGCCCGCCTGGCTCGGAGCCCCACGCCCGCAGCGCGCCGGCCACCGCATCGACCTCCGTCCGGTGGTCAGGGGCGTGCGGTGGGCGACCGGAGCGGCGGACGAGGTTGTACACCAGCGCGATGCGAAACCCCGAGCGCACGGGGCGGAGCTCGTGACGACAGTCGGTGTAGAAGGCCGCCCAGCGCGCGCTGCCGAGGTCCCGGGGTGCGAGGTCCAGGATCGTCTCGCGGTCCTGGTGCGCCACGACCAGCTCACCGCCCTCGTGCTCGGACGGAAGCACGACAATCAGGGTGGCGAACATGCCCCCGACCTTCTCCGTGTCGCGATGTTCGAGGAAGAACCCGCCGGGCTCGTAGACGAGCAGCTTGTAGAGCTCCGCGTCCACCTTCCCGTCCGCGCCGAGCCCGGCGGTTGCGTCCGCCACGATCCCGTCCAACGTCGCGCGCCACCGGGAGTCATCGAGGTGGACTGCCGAGGCCGGTATCTGTCCGCACCGACGCACGGCGGGGTCGACCAGCGTGTCGGGCCCACGGCCGTAGGGCGCGGGGGTGGCGAGTCGTGCCAGCGCCTCTGCCTGAGCCCGCGGGATGGGGAGGCCAAGGCCCCCGAGCCCGTCGACGTGCGCGCGGATCACCGGAAGATCGACGGCCCCGGCCGCAAAGAAGTCGCCCGGGTGCTTCACCGTGGAGAGGAGGCGGGGCAGCGTGGAGGTGATGTCGTCTGTGGCCATGGTGGCGGTATCCTACCCGATTCCGAGGCCGCTGGTGAAGGGCGCCTGAGCGCGGGTGGAGCGTGCCGTCGCCCCGGATGCCGATCTTGCGGAGCCGCGACAGCATGAGCTGCGCGCGGTCGACGTAGTCGCCCACCGAGCGGACGGCCGCCTCGACGTCCACGCCGTTCGGGTAGTGCTTCTCCACCAGCCGCTTGGCCTCGGCGATGTCCTGGTCCTTAGGGCTGCCGGCACCCCGGCAGCTTCTGGACTGTCTCGAGCGGCAGCGCGAAGTCGCCGACCAGCTTGGGGTCGAGCACCGCGCAGGGCACGCCCGCGCCCTCCAGCGCCTTGGCCACGATTTCCTGCCGGTCGATGGCCAGCATCACCGCGCGGCGCAGGTCCGGGTGCTTGGGGCCCGCCCTGCTCGTCCTCGAGGACTTCGAGCTCGTGCCGATACGCCCGCCGGGGCCCGAGGATCTGTACGACGTCATCAACGAGCGACACGAAAAAGCCTCGATTGCCCTCACGAGATCGCGACCGGTCGGAGTGGCCGCAACTCTTCGACTCGGCACGGCGTTGGTCGCGCTCGACCGCCTGACCCATGGAGCTCGCTTCGTGGAGATCGCCGGTCCGAGCCTCCGGGCCGAGCACACCACGCATGAGCCGCGGTCACTGCGTGGCGTCGAAGTACTGACGCACCCGGCCCCGCCGTTCGGGAGGCCGGACGCATTCTCGGTGGTTGACTCATGGTCAACTAAGCGATATCCTCGTGGCCGGAGGTTGCGGATGATGCGGCGAGGAGCGTGGAGCGGTGGAAGAAGGCCCGAGACCAGTCTGCACCTTTCTGATCCCTGTGGTACGCGATTCGGACCGGAGGCCCCATGCTCCCGTGGTGTGGCGCCTGCTACAGGACGCGTTACTCGGCACGTTCGGCGCACTGAGCGGCCCTGAGCCCGTTCTCTACTACCGGAAGCCGGACGCGGTGCCCGGCGCGTGGCGCCCTGAAGAGGGCGAGGAGCCGGTCGAGGACTCGAGCCGTAAGTATACCGTTGCGGTGCCCGCGCACCGGGTGGACGAACTTCGGGCCCTTCTCCGCAGGGCCGGCAACTCCTTCGACCAGCGAGTCATGTATCTCGAGGTCGGAGGGTACGCCGAGTTTCTGGAAGTGAGGCCAGAGGACGGCTTCCTAGAAGTGTAGCCGGTACGGGAGACGACGCCGGGGCGCCGCCCCGGACGCGAGGTAACAATGAAGAGGCGTCTGTTTCAGACGATCACCGGACGAGCGCTCGACCTGGAACGGCTCGACGCGAACGAGCGGGAGTTCCTCGCGGCGGTTCAGAGGAGATACAAGAAGGAACCGAGGTGGTCGGAATTCGCCGCGTGGTGGCCGAAGGCGCTCCAGCGGAGCGGTCTCTCGGCGGAGTCGGTTGCCTACCGAATCTGTCAAGACCTCGAGGCGCGGTTGGGCATCGCCCAGGGCAAGATCTCAGCACCCGACTACCGAGACTCCCTCGCAGACTTGATCGACGAGCGTTATGGTTCCCGCTACCGTTTCTGCAAGGCGACCGGAACGGATCCGGGACACCTGAGTCGGATCCTCGCGGGTCGTTCGGAGCTATCGCTCCAGACCCTCCAGAGACTTCTGGAGCAGCTCGATGCGGCCCTTGTCATCGAGCCTGGGAAGGCGTCGACCGAGCGCTTCAGCCGAGAACGTGCCGTCCGGGCGCTTGCCGCTGCCGCCCGGTAGCCGAGCCTCCGCCTGTCTCTGCGGAGTGGGGGGCTCGGCTTCCGGTTTCCGGTAAGGCCGTTCCTGTCAACTACGCTCGATGTCGGTCCCCCGCGCGCTAGATCGACGACCCTCGCGCGGTGTCGCCCGTGAACACGATCGAGCCCTCGGCGCCGTCGAGGCAGTAGGCGAGCGAGTTGAGCCAGGGTTGCACGTGCTCGGCCGGCGCGGCGGTGACGCGCGCGCCTGAACCGCGCCAACGCCCATATGTGGAGCTCCTGGCCAATATCTGGGGCACCGAGGAGAGCCTCGAGGGCATGCAGGCCTTCCTGGACAAGCGCAAGCCGGATTTCCAGAAGTTCCGGCTGCGGAGCAAGGCGGAGCTCGACCGCTACCTCGCCGGTCTCGCGCGGGACGAGAACCAGGCGCCG
>MGTY01000056.1:40735-84632 GCA_001799695.1 Elusimicrobia bacterium GWA2_69_24 | reverse complement strand
CTTGCTGCCCGCGGGCGAGGCCGAGCTCCGGCGCCGGCTCGAAGAGGAAAGCCGGGGCGTCTAGTCTCCGGAGCCTGAGACCAGCGGCGCGGTGCGGTAGGCCTTGAGGCGCCAAGCCGCGTCGCCCCGCACCCCCAGCGCCGCGTCGAGGATCTTGCGCAAGGTCGGCATGAGGGCGCGCAGCTCAGGCAGGCCCCACTCGGTCATGTCCCGGCGGCCCTTGCCGGTGAGGACGTCGGACACCACGAGGGCCGCCCCCAGGCGCACGTCGGGGCGGTCGCGCAGGAGGTCGAGGGCGTGTTCGAGCTCGACCTCGATGAGGTCCACTCCGCGCCGCGCGGCGTCCCGGGCCCAAACCTCGGTCTCGATGTTGGGGGTCGTCACGCGCTGATAGGCCCCGCCTTTGGGCAGGGGCAGGGGGGCGAGCCAGTCGAGCTTTTCCCGGCGGCCGTCGGCCCGCAGGAGCTCCGAGGGGACCAAGACGTCTCCCACCTTGCGGCCGGAGATGGCTCCCGCCGTGCCCAGCGAAACGATGCTGCGGGCCCCATGCTCCACCAAGGCCTCCAGCAGCTCGCGCGAGAGGTCGCCGTAGAGGCAGGGGAAGATCCATACCCGCTTGCCGTCGGCCAGCTCCAGGATGTGGAAACGCATGCCGGCCATGTCGTGCTCTCCGTCGGCGGGCGCGCGCTTGCGGCGGTCGTAGTTGGCGGCCATGGTCGCGAAGCGCTCCTGGTTCTCTTCACGGTTGCGCAGGAGCACGGCGTCGACGGCGGTGTTGGCGAAGCCGTAGAGCACGAGGTCGGGGGCGGGGCCCGCTGCGCGGAAGGCCTGCAGATACGCGGCCTTCCAGGAGACCGACTTGCCCGAGACCCGCAAGCGCGCGCCGGGCAGTCCGGCGAGGCGCAGCAAGGTCTCGACGTGGAAGACCCGGTCGGCTCCGTTGACGCGGCTGACCACGAAGGCGGGCCGCCCTTCCTGGTCTCGGGCGCGATGGACGCGATGATAGCCCTCGCGCTTAGAGACGGCAGCGAGCAGCGTCCAGCCCGCCGCCTGCGCCGCGGAGGCCGCCTGGCGTCCGTCACCCACGAGCACCAGCACGTTGGCATCGCCGGCCGCGGCGGCCGCCAGGAGCTCCTCTCCGAGATTGTCGGCGAGGTAAGCGGGCACGTCCTTGAGCGTGTGGGGAGCCTTCGGGTCGAGCTCGAGCGCTGGGGCCGAGTAGCCGGCCGAGTGCCGGGGAGCCCCGGGCCGGGCGCCGTCGCGCAGGCCGTCGATGAGGGACTGGGCGGCGCCGGCGAAGGCCGCCTGCTGCTCGGCCGCGCTCCAGGGAGCGAGGCCGGGATGTCTGCGGGCGAAGCGGGAGATGTCGTCACGGAACCGGGCGGCCCCGGGCTCGCCCTCGAGGGCCCTGAGGAGCGCCGCATCGCGGACGAGCAGCTTGGCGATGAGCCGCCGGGCGGCCTGCGCCTGCGCCGCGTCCGCGCCCGCCAGGGCCAGTTCCGCCCGGCGCCGGACCCGGGCGAGGGAGGCGCGGAACTGGGCGAGGGCCGGGGCGGCCCCGGCTTGGACGCGCGGGCGGCCGAGCGCGGAGAAATCCATAATCTCGTCGAGCTCGCCCAGGGGACCCTGGGCGACGAAGCGTCCGTTGGCGATCACCGGGAGCCGCTTGGCCTCGGCGACGTCGGCGATCGGGCTGCCCGCGAAAGGCTTGAGGCGGAGGATCTCCCGCTCGCGGGCGTCGATCGAGAAATGCGGGTTCTCGAGCCAGAGCTCGAGGAGGTTGTACCAGGAGTCCACCCGGTCGAGATCGCTCACCCAGGGGTTGTTGGTGAGGTAGAAGCCTTTGGCGGTGAGCTTGCCGTTCTCCATGGCGCGCAGGAGGCCGCGGAGCTCGGCGAAGGTGTAGGTGGGCCGGGTCTCGACGCCCTTCTTGGCCAGCGCCCCCCGATGGGTCTTGAGGGTCAAGGTCCCCGCGTCGTCATAGGCGTCGATCCCCATGAAGACCTCGCTGATGCCCAAGCGCCGGTAGGCGTCGAGGAGTTCGACGCGGGGCCGCTTGACCCCGCCGGCGTCGGCCTTGAGGAAGCCGTTGACGCTGCTGTGCCGCACGAAGAACCGGAACTTCCCCTGGAGCGGGCTCTTATCCATGAGGTCGGCGAAGTCCACGAGGCGCTTGGCGTTCAGGTTGAAATTGGAGTCCACGAAATAGACGTCGATGAGTTCTCCGGGGCCGGGCTTGGCCTGGGCGGCGATCTTTTCCAGCTCCCGCAGCATGCGTTCGCCGGAAAAGAACTGGAACTTGGAGAGGCCTCCCGAGGCGCAGATGGCGCAGCCCTGGGAGCAGCCGCGCGAGGTGCCCAGCAGGAAGGACTTCTTCGCCTTGGGTTCCCTGCGGGTGAAGAGGGTGGAGAGATACGCGTCGTAGTCTTCGCTGAAGACCCGGCGATAGACCTCGGGGTCGGTCTCGAGCGCGTCGAAGCCCTCCTGGGTGAGAGCCCGGCGCCGGTCGAGGCCGGAGAGGAAGGCGCGGCTGGGAGAGAGCCGCAGGGCGAGCCCTTTGTGCCGGGAGATATCTTCGAGCGTGAAGGGTCCGCCGCTCAGTTCTCGGAGCAAGCTTTCGAGGGCTCCGTGCTGCTCGTCGCCGAGCCACAGGAGGTCGGCCTCGGCGCCCCCGGAGGACTGGGGGGAGTGGGCGGGCCCGATGCCGACGGCGACCTTGAATTTTCCGGCTCGCGGGGAGTCCGCCGGGCGGTCCGGGGAGGGGAAAAAGAAATCGAAGTAGCTCTGCGGGCGCACATCGGGGACGCGGTAGACCCAGACATCGGCATCCTGCGCCTGGCGCAAGGCCCAGCCCTGGCGCTTGAGCTCGGCCGCCGTGGAGGCCGCGAAGAAACCCTCCGGAGGCTCGGCCGAGATGGAAATGAGCCCGCCCACGAAGGCCGAGGCTCCGGGAGGCAGGAGCGCACCCTCGGGCGCGCGGGAAAGAACAGGCACGGCGATCTCCGCCTCGGGCGGCGGCCGGGCGAAGAGCCCCTGGGGAAGCGGCGCCTTGAGCGCCCAATCCTCGCGGAGCAAAGAGACGGGGAGATATATCCGCCGCCAGCCGCCCTCCGGGTCGGTGTCGACGATCCCCGCCGGGGTCGAGAGCCGCAGCGCCTTGCCTGAAGGGGTGGCGGCGATGGCGGGGACCCCCGCGAGATCGTCGACGATGACGATCTCGGTGACGCTCGCGTCGTCGAGCGTCCCCGATGGCAGCGCGCGAGCGGCGGCTTGAGCCAGGCCTACGGCTTCCGGCAAGGTCAGCGGCAAGGAGCGGCCGGAGCGCGAGGTGTCCACGAGGAAGGCCCCGGAGACCCCGGTCATGGTCGGGTTGGGCTCCATGCGGGCGAGGGCTGGCCCAGGCGACCCGGTCTGGGCCGGCCGCAGGCCCGGGTCCAACCCTTTCCCGGCGGGGAGGGACGCCGCGGGAACGGCCTCCGTCTGATTCGGGAAGGTCCGGCCCGCGTCGAAAGCGGCGAGGAGGGGACCTGAGAACTCTCCGGGTTTCGACGCGGCAAGGCTCTCGGTGAGCCTAGCGAGCCCGGCGCGCGCGGCCAGCGGGAGGCTCTTGGAGGCCGAGAAAGGCTTGGCGGCCCGCGAAGCCCCCAAAGCGCGCGCGCGGCGGGGGCCGGCGAGCGGGCCGAGGACCCCCGGGATGGACTGGGCCAAGACGGCGGTCGCGACGCCTTGGCTGAGCGGCATCGGCTGGAGGGAGAGGCCGTCCAAGCCCCCGCGCAGCGACGCGGCGAAGACCGGCTGGGAGAGCGGGACCTGGATGGCAGGCAGCGGGGTCGGCCCGACGGGCGCCCTGGTGACCTGGGCCAGGGCCGGGGCCGGGAAGGAGCCCGATGCCAGGATGGCGGCGAGGAAAACGGCGATCGAGCGGCGCATCCCTATCAGAGTGCGGGAAATCCGCGGTTCGGACAAGAATCTTTGGGCCCAGCGAACGGGGCCCATGGACCTGACCCGGGATAGGCCCAGTTTACGGGTAGAGCGGGCTGATCGGCGTGAGGGGGATGAGGGGGATCGGGAGCTTCTCGGCGGCCGTGCGCTCTTCCTGGGTGAGCGGCGCCGGCACGGCCTCGACCGGGGATTCCGCCGCCGCTTCGGCGGGCGTCAGGGCCTCGCCGGCGGCCGGGGCCTTGCGGGGCTTGACCTTCGACCGGACGACCCGCCGCCTCTTCCCCCGGCGCGACTTCCCTTTCGGAGCCGCCGCGCTCTTCACGACGCCGGCCGGAGGCTGCGCCGGGACCGCCGCGGCTTCGCTCTCGGCCGGAGGCGCCTCAGAGGACGCCTCCGCCTCGCCCGCGCCCTCGCCGTCGACAGGAGAGACGGAGACCGAGCCTTCCTCGGCGGGCGGGGCCTCGCCCTCCTGAGCGGACGCGGCGAGCGGGCCGCCGGCCCCGAGGACGGCCGCGAGCAGCATGGCACGGAGTCCCGGCATCTTCACGCTCATACGATAACAGAGGCGTGTTAACAAATCAAGTAGAGGAGGGACCCCTAATCCTCGGACAGGGCTTGGTCCGGCGGGCGGATAAGAAATAGAGTACCTCGAACGGTGAATTGCTCGAACTTTTCACCCGCGAGGTGAAGACATCGTCCCGGGAATAGTTCGCCGCAGCCGCAGCCGCGGAGCCTTCGGGGCCGGTGCCGCCGGCTGCGGATAGTCGCGCAAGCGGGCGTCGAAAGATTCGCTCACTCGTTCAACTGTGCCCGGGCACAGTTGCTTAGGGGGACGGGTTTGCTAGAATAGCGGCACGCTCATGCTGGAATGCGTCTTCGGCTGGTACGGCGACAACGACCTCGGCGAGCGGCTCATCGGGCTGATCCTTTCCGGCGGCAAGACCGCGACCGCCTGCCCCATCTACGACCCGCCCGAAGCCGCGGTCGGGGAACGGATGGCGATCCTGGACAAGGCGGGGCGCCAGCGGGCGGTCATCCGCATCACTCGTCAGGAGATCCGTAAGTGGCGCGACTTCGACGCGGACCTGGCCGGCCGCATCGGGATGTCCCTGGAAGAGCTCGGACACGCCCTGCCCGCCGCCAACAGCCGGGAGCTGAGCCCCGATGAGGAGCTGCGCGTCACCTACTTCCAGCTCGTCCCCTAGTGCTCAGACCGGATAATTTCGCGAGATTTGGAGGTCCGAGATTGAGGAAAGCGCTAGGCGTGAGTCCTAAGTCCAATTACATTCGTCACCCCGGCGAAAGCCGGGGTCCAGGCGCCAGAACAGGTGTTTTGAATCCGTTCCACACGCTGGATACCGGCTTTCGCCGGTATGACGGCCTTGACAGCCGGTATGACGGCTTTTCAAATTACATTCGTCACCCCGGCGAAAGCCGGGGTCCAGGCAGCAAACTATACTAGATGAAGCTGCACACGATCGCCCTCGGGTGCCAGATGTCTTCCGCGGACGCCGAGGAGCTGTCCCGTCCCTGGCTCGCGCGCGGCTATACCCTGACCGAAGATATCGGGGAGGCCGACGCCGTGATCGTGAACACCTGCACGGTGCGCCAGCACGCCGAGGACCGGGCGGCCTCCCTGATCGGCCGCCTGCGGGACTGGAAGGAGGCGCGCCCCGGGCGGACGCTGATCGTGGCGGGCTGCGCGGCCGAACGGCTGGGGCCCCGGCTCCGCACCCGCTTCCCGCACGTGGACCTGGTGGTCGGAGCGCGCTCCATCGAGGACTACCCCCGCCTGCTCGCCGCCGCATTCCCGCCCCCCGCTCCGCTCCCCGTACCCCCGCTCCCGCCGCGGTCCCAGGTCTCGATGGGGGCCCCTTCCGGCGAGAGGAGCACGACCGGCGCCTTCAGGGACGGCAGCCCCTTGGCTGCCGTCACCATCACGCGCGGCTGCGACCAGCGCTGCGGCTTCTGCATCGTGCCGTCGGTCCGGGGCCCCCAGCGCTGCCGCGCGCTGGCGGACGTCCTCCGCGAGGTCCGCGCCCGCGCGGAGGGGGGGGCGCGGGAGATCACCCTCCTCGGGCAGACGGTCAACGCCTGGCGCGACGGGGAGCGCGGCTTCGCGGAACTCCTGCGCGCGGCCGCGGGCGTCCCGGGGGTCGCGCGCCTGCGCTTCATGAGCCCGCATCCCCTCTTCCTGGACCCGGGCACCATGGCCGCCATGGCGGAGTGCCCGACGGTCGCCCCGCACCTGCATCTCCCGGTCCAATCCGGCTCGGACCGCATCCTTCGCGCGATGGGCCGCGGGCACGGCGCGGAGGAGTACCTGGACAAGGTCCGGGCCCTGCGGCGGCTGCGGCCCGAACTCGCGCTCTCCACCGACTTCATCGTGGGCTTCCCCGGCGAGGGCGAGGCGGATTTCGCCCGCACGCTGGAACTCGCGGAGGCGGGGGGCTTCTGCAGCGCCTACTGCTACAAGTTCTCCGCCCGCGCGGGCACGCCCGCGGCCGGCCTCGCCGGGGACCTCCCCTTGGAGGTCAAGGAGGAGCGGCTGGCCCGCCTGCTGGGCCTCGTCGAAGCGCGCACCCGGGAGCGCCTCGCCGGACTCGTCGGCCGGCGCGTGCAGGTCCTGCTGGAGACTCCGACGGACGGCCGCACCCAGTACCACTTCCGCGCCCGGCTCGACGGCCCCGGGAGGCCCGGCTCCATCGTGGAAGCCGAGGTAGTCGGTCATACCCGGACCGCGCTGCGATGCCGGGCCGTAGCCTGAGGACGCAGCCCTTTCCGGCGAGCGGAAAACGAACGGCGCCTTCAAGGACGGCGGCCCCTTGCCCCAGCTAAGCAACTGTGCCCGGGCACAGTTAAACAAGTGAGCGAAGCCTTCGACGCCCGGTTGCGCGACGATCCGCGGCCGGCGGGACTGTCCCAGAAGGCTCCGCAGATCCGGCTGAGGCGAACTATTCCCGGGGCAATGTCTTCACCTCGCGGGTGAAGAGTTCGAGCTTTTCACCGTTGCCCCAACGGGCGATTTCTCTGACGGAAACGCGAGGTACTCCATCACCTTTCCTCCCGCCGGGCCAAGCCCTGTCGAGGGCTTCATTCTCCCGCCAATCGCGGGGACAACTGTGCCCGGGCACAGTTGCTTTGCCGAGGATCGGGGCCTTGGCCGCCGCTTGCAGGCGCGGAGCAATTCTTGGTATCGTAGGCCTCATGAAACATCCGAACGGAAAGGGCTCCAACGATCGCCGGAAATTCCCCCGGGTCGCCGTCGTCAGCGACATCGTGGAGCCGATCGTGCTGCGCTACGCTCAGGACAAGAACTCGAAGAGCGAGTTCATCCCCAAGCATCTGCAGGCGCAGCCGGCCGTCCTGATGAACCTCTCCGCGGGAGGCATGCAGCTGATCACCTTCCTGGCCCCGCCTCACGCGAAGATCTTCAAGATGACGCTGACCATCCCAGGGTTGGACCGGGTCCCCGTGCAGGGCCGCGTCGTCCGCGTGTCCAAGAAAGGCGAGACTTACGTCGTCGGCATCGAGTTCACCAAGATCGCGATGAAGTACCAGAAACGAATCACCCAGATGGCCCACGACGACGTGGACTGCAACACCCGCCTCTCCCTGGGACTGCCCGAAGCCTGCGTCCCGGACTGCTCCTTCCACGCCCTCTGCACTAAGCCGCAGAAAGCCCCGCATTGGCCGCGCAAAGGCTGATCCTCGTCCTGGTCGGACCCACCGCCGGCGGCAAGACCCGCCTGGCGCTCGCCCTGGCCGCCCGCACGGGAGCCGAGGTGCTCTCCGCGGACATGGGGCAGCTGTACCGGGTCCTCGATGCCGGCACCGCCAAGCCCCCGGGCGCCTGGGTCGGCGGCCGGTTCCTGGCCGAGGCCGGGCCGGCGCGGATCCCCTATCATCTCGTCGACGTGCTGGACCCGGCCGACGCCACCGACGCCGGCCGGTATGCGGCGATGGCCGATCCCATCCTGGGGCGCCTGAGCGCCGCGGGGGCTCCGGTCATCGTGGCCGGAGGGACCGGGCTCTACCTGCGGGCGCTCCTGGAAGGACTGGACCCGCTTCCCAAAGGCGACGCGGCGCTCCGCGAGCGCATCGCGGCGCGCATACGAAGCGAGGGCGGCCGCGCCGCTCACCAGGAGCTCCAACGGCGCGATCCCGAAGCCGCGCGGCGCATCCCGCCGGGGAACACCCAGCGCCTCGTCCGTGCCCTGGAAGTGCTGGAGCTGACCGGCAAGCCGATCTCGTCCTTCTGGAACCGGGAGAAGCCCCCGCGGTACCGGACCCGCGTGATCGGGCTGTCCTGGGACGCGGCGGCGCTCAAGGAGCGCATCCGCGAACGGGCCGCGGCGATGTTCCCGGACATGCTGCGCGAGGTGCGCGGGCTCGTCCCGGGCAGGTATCGCGGCGGGGAGCCGGGGTTCCGCTGCCTCGGCTACCCGGAAGCCCTGGCCTGCGCGCGCGGCGAGCTCGCCCCGGCGGCGGCGCTGGCAGGGATGATCCGCGCGACGAACGCCTACGCCAAGCGCCAGCGCACTTGGTTCCGCCGTCAGACGCCGGCGGAGTGGCTGCCCGGGGACGCGCCCCTCCGGGCCCTTGAGGAGGCGGCTCTCAGATCATGGAACGCGTGATATTGGTCGGCGTATTCGACAAGAAGAAGGACCCCCGGCTGGAGGCCGCGAGCCTGGAAGAGCTGCGCCGCCTCGCCGAGACGGCGGGGGCGGCCATCGCCGGGACGCTCACCCAGAGGCTCGACCGCTTCCACCCCGGCTCCCTCATCGGCGCCGGCAAGGTCGCGGAAGCGGCGGCCCTGGCCCGGGAGCTCGGAGCCCGCACGGTCATCTTCGACCAGGACCTCAGCCCCGCGCAGCAGATCCACCTGGAGGGTGAGATCGGCGCCAAGATCGTGGACCGGACCCGGCTGATCCTCGACATCTTCGCCCAGCGCGCGCGGACCAAGGAGGGGGAGCTCCAGGTCGAGCTGGCCCAGCTCTCCTACATGCTCCCCCGACTCACGGGGAGCTGGCGCGCGTTCTCGCAGCAGGTGGGCGGGATCGGCACCCGGGGTCCGGGCGAACGGAAGCTGGAATACGAACGCCGCCACATCCAGCGGCGGCTCGAGCATCTCAAGCGCGCCATCGCGCGCATCGAAGGCGAGCGCGGGATCCAGCGCGGACGGCGGCAGGCGGTGCCCGTGCCCGCGACCGCCATCATCGGCTACACCAACGCGGGAAAATCGACGCTGCTCAACCGGCTCATCGGCTCCGCGGAGGGGAAGCGCGTCTACGCCGACGACAAGCTCTTCGCGACCCTCGATGCCACCACCCGGAGGGTCCGCCTGCCCGACTGGGGGGAGGCCGTGTTCACCGACACCGTCGGCTTCATATCGAAGCTCCCCACCACTCTGATCGCCGCATTCCGGTCCACCCTCGAGGAAGTCGGCCAGGCCGACTGCCTCATCCAACTGGAAGACGGCGCCTCTGGAGACCTCCCCGCGCAGCGCCGCGTGGTGATGGACGTCCTCAAGGAACTGGGCGCCCTCGAACTCCCGCGGGTCACGGCGGTGAACAAGAGCGACCTCCTCTCCGCCGATGAGAAGGCGCGCCTGACGGAGCAGGACCCGGACCGTCTCTTCGTTTCCGCCGCCGACGGCACGGGGATCGACGCGCTGCTGGGCCGGGTGCGGCACGTGCTCGGCCATCGCTGGCTGATCCGGGAACTGGCGCTCCACCCGTCCCAATCGGGGTGCCTCGGCGAGGTCTACCGCTGCGCGCACGTGATCGACCGGTCTTCACGCCGCGGACGGATGGTGTTCCGGCTCCGGGTGACTCAGGAGAACTGGGCGCGGCTCCTGAATATGCTAGAATCCAAAAACTGCCGATAGATTATGGACATTTTGGGTGCGTTGCTGGCCGTGGCCAGCTATTTTTCCGGATGCGTCCCCGCCGCGGTCATCATCGCCCGGCGCGTGAAGGGAATCGACATCCGCCATGCGGGCTCCGGGAACCCCGGGGCGGCCAACGTCTATCGCATGGTCGGTCCGGGCGCGGGCTACGCCACCCTGGCCGCCGACGCGCTCAAAGGCTACCTCCCGGTCTTCCTGGCCCAGGCGATATTCCCCGAGTCGACCGGCCTGCACTGCATCTGCGCGGGCCTGGCCGTCACGGGACATCTGCACAGCGTTTTCCAGGGTTTTCACGGGGGGAAGGGAGTCGCCACGGCGGCCGGCGCCTTCGCCGCGCTCATCCCTCAGGCCATGTTCCCCACCGTGCTCATCTTCATCGCCGGGGTCGGACTTTCCGGGCACATCTCCCTGGGCTCCATCGTAGGCACCGCGGCCATGCCGTTCCTGGTGAGCGCCATGCACCCGCCCTGGCCCATGACCGTGCTCGCCTGGATCACCGCCGCAGTCATTCTTTTCAAGCACATCCCGAACATCCGGCACCTCATGCGCAAGGAAGAGCCGGATGAATAGCGTTGGAATATCTTGACAAATATCAAAAAGTACAATAAAATCTGCGTCCTGGGGGCCGGCCTCTGGGGTACCGCCCTGGCCGATCAGATCGCCCGGAAAGGGCGGCCCGTATGGGTCTGGGAGTATCATCCGGATGCGGCCCGCGGCCTGCAGGCGACGCGTCGGCATCCGCATATCCCGGGATTCCGCATCGCGCCGTCCATCACGGTGAGCTCGGATCTGGGCGCGGCGGTACGGAAGTCCGGGCTGGTATTGATCGTTCTGCCGTCGGCGTTCGTGCGGGAGACGGCGCGGCGCCTGCGGCCGTTTTTGGAAGTGACGGGACCCAAACCCATCCTGGTGAACGCCTCGAAAGGGGTGGAGCCGGGAAGCCTGCGGACGATGGGCGAGGCCATCATCGAGGAGCTTCCGTTCCTCGCGGAAAAGGTGTTCACCGTATCGGGGCCGAGCTTCGCCCGCGAAGTCGTCCGCGGGGTGGCGACCAAGCTGGTCCTGGCGGGGACGCCCGGGCCGGACGCCGCCGCGGCGATGCGGCTGATCGGGGGCGGCTCGATCCACGTGGAGTTCAGCCCGGACCGGATCGGGGTCGAACTGGGCGGATCTTTGAAGAACGTGCTGGCCATCGGCTGCGGGATATTGGACGGGCTGGCGATCCACCCCGCCTCCCGCAAGCGCGAGGGACACGGGGAAGTCACGGGGGCCAACACGAAGGCGGCCCTCATGACGCAGGGGATGGCCGAGATGGGCCGGCTCATCGAAAGATTCGGCGGCCGCCGGGAGACGATCTACGGACTCGCCGGTCTCGGCGACCTGTTCGCGACCGGTTCCTCGCGCGAATCGAGGAACCGCGCGCTGGGAGAGAAGCTGGGCCGGGGCAAGAAGCTCAAGACGGCGCTGCGGGAGATCCAGACCGTGGTGGAAGGGGTGGAGTCGGCCCAGAGCGCGCATACGCTGGCGACGGCGAGCGCCATCCGGGCGCCGCTCACCATGGCGATCTGGCGCGTGGTGCATCGAGGGGCCTCCCCCTGGAAGGTGCTGGAGGCGATGGGTTTCGAAGGATTCGACGGATAGAGAGCGGACTATGGCGAAAGAAAACGAACCCCGGAAGGTCGGAGAGCGGGAAGTCCGCATCTATTCGTTGGCGACCACGGCGAACGAATGCATCGTCTTCCTTGAGGAACTGGCGGGGGAGCGCCTTCTGCCGATCTGGATCGGGCTGGCCGAGGGCCAGGCCATCGCCATCCGCTTCTCGGGGATCGTGCTGCCCCGGCCGCTGACGCACGACCTCCTGCTCGCCTCCTACAAGGCGCTGGGCTGGGCGGTGGACAAAGTCGTGGTGACGGACCTCAAGGAGAACACCTTCTACGCCACGATCTTCGTCAGCAAGGACAGCGAGGTGCGGGAGGTGGACTCCCGCCCGTCCGACGCGATCGCGGTCGCCGTGCGCGCCGGCTGCAAGATGTTCGTATCCGAGTGCGTGTTCGACCGGTGCCAGGTGCTCGCCAAGCCCATCAGCGAGGACGAGGTCTCCCACTTCCGCGAGGAACTCAAGAGCCTCAAGCCCGAGGACATATTCAAAGACCTGCAGAAGAAGAAGAAGCCGAAGAAAGATCCGGAAGAAGAAGGAGACAAAGGATAGGAAGATGAATAGACTGGATATCATCAGATCCGTCGCCAAGGTCCTCACCACGAAAGGCGAAGCGGCGAAAGCCGTCGAAACCACCTTCGACACCATCGTGGGCGCGCTCCGGGAAGGAGAGAAGGTCGTCATCTCCAATTTCGGAACGTTCCGCGTGAAGGCGCGTCAGGCGCGCACCGGCCGGAACCCGAAGACCGGACAGACGGTCGAGGTGCCGCCCCGCAAGGGCGTGCGCTTCAAAGCATCGAAGAACCTGCTGACCTAGCTGAGGCTCATGATGGAGGGAATACGGCCCCTCCTGCCCGACAAGGAGTATTTCAACATCGGGGAGGCCTGCCGGGTCCTGCAGCTGCCGCCGCACACCCTCCGCTATTGGGAGGCCCGCTTCCCCGCGTTCCGCCCCCAGCGCCTCCCGGGCGGACATCGCCGGTACGCACGGCGCGACCTGGAAGTCGCCCTGCGGATCAAGGAGCTCCTGCGGGACCGGAAGCTGACCATCGCCGGCGCCCGCAAGGCGCTGGCCTCCACCCAGCGGGGGGGACGGATCTCCACGACCAGCGGCGGGAACCTGCCGGCCGCGGCGGTCAAGCTCCTGCGCGAGATCCGCGACGACCTGCAGCGCCTGGTGTCGGATCTGAGCACCTGATTTGGTATACTTCTGGCCCGTAACGGGGACTGGCTCAATGGCAGAGCGCTCGCTTGGGGTGCGAGAGATTCTGGGTTCGATTCCCAGGTCCCCGAATTGATTTGAACGGTCCGGGGTGCAGTCGCCGCGGCAGCGGCGCAGCACCCGGGCCGATACGAGATATGCGTTCGGTCCGGGGTGTAGCTCAATTGGCAGAGCGCTTGGTTCGGGACCAAGAGGTTCTGGGTTCAAGTCCCAGCACCCCGAAGTCTTTCCCGCCATTGACAGTGCAATCCGCCTCTTCCATTCCCTATTGACATTATTGTAGGATTCAAGTGGGTACCCCTTGACAGTGAAAGCCCGGAAGCGCCTGCTGATCCGTGGACGCGTGCAGGGAGTGGGCTTCCGCTGGTTCACCCGGGACACCGCCGCCGCCATGGGCGTGTCCGGTTGGGTGCGCAACCTCCACGACGGGGACGTGGAGGCGGAAGCCGAGGCCGATCCGGAGACTCTGCGCAGGTTCATCGCCGAGCTCAAGACCGGCCTTCCGTTCGCCAGGGTGGACGCGATGACGGAGACCGACATCCCGGCCCGCGGAGAAGAGAAGCCGTTCGACATTCATTGAGCACCAGCGAGGGGAACGATAACGATGCTGCCTACCACCGACGCGACCAGCCAATACTTCAAGGGCATCCAGAAGCTCGCGCAGGCGACCCGCGAAGACATCCACAAGCTCTGGAAGAAAGCCAAGCGGGGCGACAAGGAAGCCAAGAAGCGCATCATGGAGGCCAACCTCCGGCTGGTCGTCCCCATCGCCAAGAAGTATCACCGGCAGGGCACCGAGTTCCTGGACCTCATCGAAGAGGGAAACCTCGGGCTCATGCACGCGATCGACAAGTTCGACCCGTCGAAGGGCTACCGGTTCTCCACCTACGCCTCGTACTGGATCGAGCAGTCCATCCGCCGCGCGGTGGAGGAGCAGTCCAAGACCATCCGCATCCCGCCCCACGCCTGGGAAGCCCTGCGCAAGTGGCTCAAGGAATGGGAGCGGATGCACGGGCTCCTGGGCCGCGACCCGACGCTCGCGGAGATGGCCAAGCGCATGCACTGGACCGCGCGCCAGGTGCGCGGCGTCCTCGACGCGGCCGAGGCGGCCAAGGGCATCGGCTCCATAGAGAACCCCGTGGACAGCGAGGACAACAACATCCGCATGGAGGACATGATCTCCGAATCCTCCTCCCAGTCCCCGGAGAACCTCATCTCCATCCTCAAACTCCATGACGAGCTCCAGCAGGCCCTGCAGGAGATCGGCGACCGGGAGCGCGTCATCCTCGAGCTCCGCCACGGCCTCACCGGGCAGTCGCCCATGACCCTCGAGGAGGTCGGCAAGCGGCTCAAGCTGTCCCGGGAGCGCATCCGGCAGATCGAGGAGCGGGCGCTCCTCCGGCTGCGGCGGGTGGCCAACCGCATGGGCCTCATCGAGCTCTCCGAGCCCCGCTCCATGGGGACCCCCAACCTCCAGCCCGGCTGGAACCTGCCCAAGCCGCGCATGGACATCCTGGGCAACATCATCCCCGAAGGCCGCCGCACGGCGGACTACGGCATGAACGCGGCCCGCCGCCGGAAGCTGGCGGCCGCCCGCGGCAAGAAGAACCACTCCGGCAAGTGAGAGACGCCATGACCCCGACCCTCGAAACCAAGGACCTGACGAAGTTCGTCCGCGACATCCCGGATTTCCCCAAGAAGGGGATCGCGTTCAAGGACATCACGCCGCTCCTTAAAGACCCCGGCGCGTTCCGGTCGGCCATCGACGCCTTCGCCGCCCGCTACGAGGGCCGCGGGATCCGGCTCGTCGCCGGCATCGAATCCCGGGGCTTCCTGCTCGCCTCGGCCGTGGCCCTGCGGCTGGGCGCCGGCGTCATCCCCATCCGCAAGAAGGGGAAGCTCCCGCACAAGACCCTCTCGGCCTCCTATGACCTGGAGTACGGCACCGACTCCGTGGAGATCCACGCCGACGCCGCCGCGCGGGGCGACAAGGTCCTGCTCATCGACGACGTGATCGCCACCGGCGGGACCGCCCGGGCCGCCTGCGAGCTCATCGAGAAGCTGGGGGCGGAAGTGGCGGGGGTCGCCTTCCTCATCGAGCTGAGCTTCCTCAAGGGACGCGAGAAGCTCGGCAGCCGCGAGATCTTCGCGCTCATCGGGTACTGACCTCCCGTGAAGTTCTTCTCCATCAAAGAGGCCGAATCCCTGATCCCCGAGTTCGAGGAAGTCTTCGCCGGCGCCCTCAAGATCCGGGACCAGGCGGAATCCAAGGCCGCGCGTCTGCGCGACCTGGAGGAGGGGGGGAAATCCGACCTCCCCGCGGTCACCATCGAGCGCTCCCAGCTCCAGTTCCTGGTCAACGCCGTGAACGAATGGCTGGACAAGGTCCGCGCCCTGGGCGGAGTCCCGCGGGGGATCGACCCGGCCATCGTGGACATCCCCGGGCGGCTCGGCGGCCGCGAAGTCTACCTCTGCTGGCGCCGGGGCGAGAAGAAGATCGGCCACTATCACGGCCCCAACGAAGAGTGCGAGACCCGCAAACCCCTCCCCAAAGAGAAGTAAGGATTTTGGTAAGATGCTCCGTCGCCTCCGTAGCTCAATGGATAGAGCTACTCCGTCCTAAGGAGAAGATGGGGGTTCGATTCCCTCCGGGGGCAATCCCCCTCCGCGGCTTCGCCGCACCTCCCCCACATCGTGGGGGAGGGCAGGGTGGGGGATCGCCGCACCTCCCCCACACAGTGGGGGAGGGTAGGGAGGGGGATAGAGTCGGATTGCGGAAGGAGAGTATCCAACATGGGAACACAATGGGCCCGCCAGGAAAGCAAGAAGAACGAGCTGGCCGATATCGTCGAGAGCGGGGTGCTGTGGACCCGCGTCCATCCCCAGGTGCTGACCTGGGCCGGCGTCGGCATCGTCGCGGCCATCATCTTCGGCGCGGCCATGATCAACCGCAGCCTCACCACCAAGGAAGAGACCTGGAGCCGGTTCGGCATCGCCCAGAGCTACGCCTACGCGGGCCAGACCGCCACCGCGCTCGACCAGATCAAGACCCTCAACGAGCAATACCCGGGCAGCCCGGCGGCCGGCTTCGGGACCCTGCTCTCCGCCGACATATTCTTCCAGCAGAAGAACTATGAGGAAGCCCTCAAGACCTACCAGAGCATCGCCCAGGACCCGGCGGCGCAGAAGGCCGTCCTGCCCCTGGCCCGCGCCGGCATCACCCTCACCCTGGAAGCCAAAGGCGACAGCAAGGCGGCCGCGGAATCCGCCCAATCCTACCTCGACCAGCACCAAGACCATTTCCTCGCCCCCCAGGTCCACGCGGCCCTAGCGCGCTGCCTTGCCGCCGCCGGGGACAAGGACAAGTCCCGCGCCACCTTCGAGCGCATCGAATTCCTGTATCCGAACACCTATTGGGCGGACTGGGCCAAGTCCCAGAAAGCCCTGTGACTTAAATTCTTAAGTCCTGACAAATATCATTTTCAAGTCAAAACCATGCTTGACATGGCATATTCGATTGCATAGAATCGATTCCGATGCGACGGAAACCGGCATATACCCGGGGGGGGATGAGCGCATGAAGAAACTGCTGACGACGGCGCTGTTCACGGTCCTGCTGCTTCCCAGCTTGGCGAGCGCGGAACTGCTCAAGAACCTCAGGATGGGCGGCCAACTCGACGTCCAATCGAACTCCGCCCGGAACATCCAGGACTTCACGACCCGGGACCGGACGCCTTCCGGCGGCAGGGCTCCCTTTTACAACGACCGCCTCGGCAATACCCTGACCCGGACGATGGTCGACCTGCACTGGGACCTCCTCGACGACGTCCACGCGGAGTTGACCTTCCGGAAGAACAACCGCGTCTGGGGCTCGAGCACGACGGCGGCCTCGGGCTACGCCTCGACCGCGTCCATGCGCTCCGACCAGTACGTCGACGCCAGCGAACCCGTGGGCAGCGGCGGGATCCTCGGCCAGCTCTTCCTGAACCGGGCCAACATCACCATCGACAAGCTCTTCGGCTTCGCGGACATGACCCTCGGCCGGCAATATTACGGCGCCCCGGGCGACCTGGTCCTCTTCTGGGGCCCCAAGGACTCCTACGGCTTCCCGACGACCGCCATCGACGCGGTCTCGGCCAAGTTCGAGACCGACCACATCCGGGTCACCGGCATGGCGGGGACGACCAAGGCCTCGGAATACCAGTACGTCGGTTCGACGAGCCCGTACTCCACCTTCCTGAGCAGCGCGTCGGCGTCCAAGCACATACGCGGCCTCGACATCATGCTCAAGATCCCGCACGTGAAGGTCAACACCTACGTATGGAACCAGCTCATCCAGGCCAGCGCCGGCCTGGGGAACACCTTCAACGCCCCCGGGGCCAACGACAACCTCTACGTCTACGGCATGAAGGTCCGCGCCGAGGCCCACGGCCAGATATTCGGGTTCTGGATGAACCTCGACACCGCGTTCAACACCGGCACCTGCTCGGCCGCCGGGAACTGCCTCCTCACCACCACGAGCGGCCCGGACCAGTACAACTTCGGGACGCATTACAGCGGCTACGGCGGCATGGTGGACACCGGCGTCAACCTCGACATCCCCAACGTCGGGGGCTTCACCCCCTGGGGGCACTTCGCCTGGGGCTCCGGCCGGCGCGAGTCGTATGGGATCAACGACGGGTTCTACACCATCGCTTCCGACTACCGGCCCGGCATCATCAACCGGCGCTTCGGAGCCCTGCTGTTCGACAACTTCGGCGTCGGGAACACCGCGGACGCAGCCGGCGGCCCCCGCGGCGGGGTGGGGACCACGGGCCTCAACAACCGCGTGGTCTGGGGCGCGGGGATGAACATGACCATCGCCGCCATCGAACGCCTCACCACGAGCTTCCAGTTCTGGGACTACCGGTTCCAGCGCAACACGATGCGCGACCCGAACTTCACCACCACCAACCCCGCCACCGAGAAGACCAGCCGGAGCGTGGGAAACAAGCACATCGGCTCCGAGGCCGGCATGACGCTGACCTGGGCCCACTCCGAGAACGTCAATCTGACGGTGGGCGGCGCGACCTTCCAGCCCGGCGGCTACATCCGGAACTGGATCGACAACCGCAACACGGTCAACAGCCAGACCAACAACAACGGCCGGGGAGTCAACCCCGCCTACGCGATGTTCGCGGACTGGATGGTGCGCTTCTAGCCCCGGCCCGCGGCCGCCGCCGACCCCCCGGCGCAAAGCCGGGGGGTCTTCTTTTGGGCGCGCGCGCATGGAATTTGCTAGGATTCTCAGCGTCATGAGGCGCATCGCTCTCGGACTCGCCTTCCTCGCCTCATCGGCCGGCGCCGCCGCCGCCTCGAGCCTGGACGTCTCGACGGAATACCGCCTGCGGGCGCTGTCCTACGAGAACCTCAACCTGAACACCGACCTCTCCAATGACCATTCCTTCATCTCCCAGAGCGCCCGCCTGGGCTTCGCCATCAAGGACATCCACCTCACCGACGCCCGGGGGGAGAACGAGACCCTCAACATCGTCCTCAAGCTCCGGGCCATCGGCGTCGAAGGCTCCACCTCGACGCTGGCGGCGGCGCCGTTCGACCGGATCGCCGAGAACTACCCCGACGCCAGCTTCAAGCCTTTCCTGGAGAACGCCTATTTCGAGGCGCGGCGGCTGGGGGGGAAACCCTGGGACCTCGTCGTGGGACGGCAGAGCTTCCGCCTCGGCACCGGCCTGCTCCTGGACGACAACGGCGCCGGCCTCAACGGGGTCACGGCGAAGGGGGAACTCCCGTTCTGGGACATGCGGGCCAACACCTTCTTCCTGCAGACCCAGGCCCGGCAGATCGGCGCCCCCCGCAACGTCAGTTTCTTCGGCCTCACCCTGGAGCTCCCGTCGGAAGGGGTCTGGCAGCTCAACCAGCTCGTCGAGAAGGACCGCACCCCCGAGACCCTGATGGTCACCGGCTGCACGGCGGCCGGCGGCACCCTCACCGGCTACTCCGCGGGCTGCGAGGTCAGCCAGGCCACCCGCTGGTTCTCCAGCCTGCGCTACCAGCTCCACTACGGCCCGCTCGTCTTCGACGGCGAAGCGGCCCTGCAGAAAGGCGCCGCCACCCCGACCGGGCTGGACGCCGCCCAGAACCACATCACCTTCAACGGCAACGCCGAGGTCCTGCGCCTGAAGTGGAAGCAGACCTTCTGGCGCAAGAAGGACACCGGCAAGGCCGTGGAAGGCATCGCGCGGGCGGTGTTCGCCCGCGGCTCGGGAGACAACCCGGCGACCCCCACCACCGACGAGTCGTTCTTCCCGTCCAACGGGCTCCGCTACGACGGCATGGAGCGGACAGGCTTCGGAGAGTTCTTCGCGGCCACCCCCTACGACGCCTTCGGAGGCCAGTCCACCGCCACGGCCAGCGGCCTCCAGCGGGGGGCCAGCGGCATCCTGGCGGCCGGCTTCGGAATCACGCCGCCGGCCTGGAAAGGCATCGTGCTCGACGTCGATTATTTCCTGTACCAGGCCGACCGCAACATCGGCTACCACCGCACCTTGGGTTCGGAGCTCGACGTCGCACTCCGCTACGACATCCAGGGCCGCTTCACCATGCGCGCCACCGCGGCGTTCTTCAAGACCGGCCCGGCGAGCAACGTGAACAAGAATGCGGCCCGCAGGATGATGTTCGAAGCCTCCGCCAAGTTCTGACCCACCCGCCCGCACGCAGACCTCCGGCCGCATCCCCTAGCGTAGTGCGTTCAACGCTTCTCTACATTGCCGGCTTCGTCGTCCCGGCGAAAGCCGGGACCCAGGTTAAGCCGTTAGCCTGGACCCCGGCTTTCGCCGGGGTGACGGATGGGCTGGACCCCGGCTTTCGCCGGTATGACGGCTCCCGACCCGCTCCCAGGCCTTAAGAACCTGATTCTAGAGGGCCTCACACAGGGCCCCGTAGCGGAACAATCCTGCCTCCTCCAAGGGGGGGCCCCCCAGGGCTTATCCACAGGGTTATTCACAATGTACCGTCTCAAGTATGGCTTTACAATCTTAAGCAATCCATTATTGCCATCATTCAAGTCATCATCCTGACTTTATTTGCGAGAGAATCTGACTTTAACCTATAAGCAACACATATCCACAGGGGGATTGACGTTTAATATTTTTCTTGCCATAATAACGCCCATGACAGAACCGGTGCAGCACAAGATCCGATTGAGACTTCCCACCGGCGCGGAGCTCGAGGCCGAGGGCAGCGCGGATTTCGTCTCCGCGGAACGACGTCACTTCGTATCGATGCTGCAGCCCAACGCCTCGGGAAGCGCGATGCTGGAGGCCGCGGGAGCCTCGGATCCAGCCTTGGCAGGACACCCCCCGTGGGAGACGATTCTGGAGGCCAGGGGGGGAGGCCTCCAACTCCGGGCGAAACTGCGGGGGGACCAGGCGGAGCAGGACGCCTCCCTGATCCTCCTGGCGGCAGCCAAGGCCCTGTTAAAGCTCGCCAAACCTACGGCCGCGCAGCTGGCGAAATGGCTGCGCACCTCCGGGTACCCCATCGGCAGGGTGGACCGGATCATCCAGGGATGCCTGGAACGTGGAGAGATCTTGGCCTCGGGAAGCCGTCGCGCAAGGCGCTACGAACTCAGCGGCCCAGGCTTCGCGAAGGCCTTCCGCTGCGCTTTCGAGCAGGCCGCGTTCATCCATCCCAGACCGCCCGTCCCGGCCCAGGCTGACCCCGCCCAACCCCAAGAATAGGCCGCACCGGGGCTCGATCCCGGACATCGCCCAAAAGTCCGCAATCGACCGCATTTCATATCCCGCCGCAACACCTGATCAGCCAGCCGGACTGGGGGGGCCAGCCCCTGGGCGCCCCCCAGTGCTGATTACTAACGATAATATATATTATGTTACATACAGCATCACCACCGACGGCTTACCCATGCGTACAATCCACTTTAGATTTTCACAATAAATCATTCTCTTTACAGCATTATTTTGATTATCGTAACATGGTTTATTAGATTTTCAAAGTTAGCACTCATTGTTTTGGCAAGCTTCCGGTATATCCGGCAGCACTCGAAGCAACGACGGATCCGGAAGCCGGGAAAGTTGGCAAGATTTCAGGCTGCAGGACCCCTGGATGCCTCCATAACAGTACCGCCAAAAAAACCATCAAAACCGCACTGTTGGAATCCCATTTTCAAGGTAGCTGGATACCTTAAAAACGGCCTTTCAAAACCCCGTTTTTGGGGTAGGGGGGGTCCCCAAAAAACCAGGTAAGAATCCCCCCCCATCCAGGCAGGATTTCAGGGATCTACCAGGTTCGGACCCGCCAAAAAGCTTGTGGTGCAGAAAAGACCAAGAAAGGGGTCTGGGATCTTGGCAATGAATTCGACAAGGAAGGGGGGTGGGACCCTGAAAATAGGCACCCGAAGAAAAGACCATCAAACGCATTTCGGACCAAGCAGCATTCAGACCCCGAAAATCAGGGGAGGGGTGGACAGACCATGAAAGGTCCGAAAAGTCGCTTCATCCGGAAACCATGGGTCCCTCATGGTCTAAAACGGGGGGGGAACCTCCCATCCCACCCGATCCAAGGGAATAGACCAGCATGAAGGAGGCGGATCCCCCCCCACCTGGGAACCATGGGTCTCTAAAGGTGTATTCGGGATGACGGAACCGAGACAACGGGCCAGCTACGGCCCCGCAGGAGGAACCTGAAGAGATATCCCGCCCCTCGAGGGCAGGAAACGACTTGAATATGTCTTAGCTGGTGGTTTTCGAAGGATCCGGGGGCGTCCCGGAGGGAGGGACTGCAAGCGGGGTCTGGGGTTCCGGCAGGAATATCCCCAGGGCGATAACCGCATAAGCGCCCAGGATAAGGAAGGGAGAAAGCGCCGAGGCCCAGTTCCGGCCCTCGGGATCGGTCAGGGAAAGCGTACCGAAGCCCAGGATCAGCAGGAGCACTCCGGCCCCGATGGTCTTCCAACCGGCGGATGAAATGGCCTCTTTCTCGATGGGAACGGACTCCCCCCCCGCCTCCTGGGGGGAGCCTTCCTGCGCGGAGTGCCTCTTTTTCTTCTTCTTACTCATGCCGGGACTTCCGGTCTCAGGGGATTATAGTACGCGAGGGGCGCCGCGTCCATCCCGCGGCGGCGAGGGCTGACAGGAAGAGCAGGCTCATCCAGCAGCCCGCGGCGTACGTCCATGGGCGATAGCGCAGGCGGATCTCGACGGGGCCCGCGGGCACTGCGACGGAGAGGAACAGTCCGAAGGCGTTCTCCACCGGGACTGCTTTCCCGTTCACGAAGGCCTGCCAGCCGCCGTACGCGGTCTGCGCGACGCACACCGTCCCTTCCCCGGGCGCCGTGCCGCGGACGAGCGCCTCATCCTCTCTCGGCCTTTCGAAGCCCCAATACCGTCCCGGGAACGCGGCGGAGACCGCTGCCAGCGGGCCCCGCAGGGCCGCGGCTTCGCTCGACGGGAGCCAGTACGCGGGAGTCCTCTCCCCCTCCGCCTCGTAGACGTACCAGAGGTGCGGCCCCCTATAGACGAGGGGCGGCCCCTGGTCCGCGGCCCGCGCCAGCCAGAAGCGCAGTCCCATCCAGCGCATCAGGGCTTCGCGCCGGCCGGCGTCCGCGGCGATGAGCTCCCGGGAAGCGGCTTCCAGCGGAGCCGGGATGAGCGGCTCGAAATCCCCGGACCCCGCGGGCAGGTGGTAGACCGCGTTCCCGATGCCGTAGAGCCTCTGTTTGAAGGTCCGGAAGATGTCTTCCTTGAACTCCCGGTACTCCCGGGAAGGGTCGTCCTTGTTCACGTACGCCCAGCTCTCCGCGGCGGTGAACCTCTGGAAGTAGCCCGCGCTCCCCAGACGGCTGCGCAGGAATCCCACGAGCTCCCCGCCCTCCCGGTAGTAGTCTTCCGGGAGCGTGGGATAGAAGCCCCGGCCGAGCAGGACGAGCTCTCCGACGATGAGCAGGGGGAGCAGCGCGGCGAGCCGGACGCCGGGGACCCGGACCCCGCGCAGGCAGTCCGCCCCCCAGGCCGCCAGCGGCGCGGCCCCCAGCGCGAGCAGGAAGCTCAGGCGTCCCGGACCGCGCAGCAGGGTGAAGGGCGGGACCTTCTCCCACAGCCAGCGGGAGAACGCGGAATGCGGCCCGATGAGGAGCACCCCCACGAAGACGGCCCCGGCCGCGAGCAGGAGGGCTTCCCACGGCCGCCTCCGCGCGAGCGCGGCGAAGCCGATCAGCGCCAGGAGGAAGCCCGTCGCGCCGATGTAGCTGGTGACATGGGGCACGAACTTCGTCCCGCTCTCGCCCCGGAGCGTGTCCCTCCCGCTCGACGTGAAGGTGAACTTCCGCGACACGCCGTCCTTGCGGGTGTATGCGATCGTCTGCTGCTGGGGCGCTCCGCCCCGCCGCTCCCGCCCCAGCCAGGCGGCCAGCTCCGGCCGGACGAATCCCGCCATCTGCGCGGGCTTCATGGCATGCCCCATGCGCTTCATGAGCCCCATCCCCTGGGCCCGCGTCGAGACGGCGGCCAGCTCCGCTCCGGGGAGCCAGACCGCGGCGGCGATCCCGGCTCCCAGGGCCAGGCCCGCCAGGGACTTCGCCGCGGCCGCGAGCCGCTCCCGCGGCGTCGTCTCCCCCGGCGGCCAGGCCGCGCTCAAGAACAGCGCGCCTCCCGCCCCGGCGAGCCAGAACGGCGGATAGCCCGCCAGGAAGGAGATCGCGGCGGCGCAAGCGAGGAGCGCCGGCCGGCCGGAGAAGAGCAGCAGCGCCGGGATGAAGGCCACCGTCCCCTGCAGGTTGGGCGCCTCCGTATACCCCAGGAGGAAGCCGCCCAGCGCAAACAAGGCCGCGCCGGAACAGGCCCCGGCCCGGCAGTGGCCCCGCCCCCGCAGCCACAGATAGGTCCACAGCGCGGCCAGACACTGCTGGAGAAAGACGAAGGGCCCCAGCGCCGCCGCGAAGGGGAAGAGCTGGAACAGGATCGAGAGCGGATAGAACACCCCCGTCTGCATGTTGGCGAGCAGCGGGATCCCGAAGTGGGAGTACGGGTTCCACAGGGGAGCCATGCCCCGCTGCAGCTGTTCGGCGGTGAGCACGCGCCAGGGGAAGCTGATGTGCGTGAGGTCGTTGGAGAAATAGACTCCGCCGCCGGAAAGCACCGCGGCGTGGAGCGCGGCGGCCCCGGCCCAGAGCAGCAGGAGCGGCGCCCGATCCCGCCGGGTCAGCGCTCGCATGCGACCAGGTCCGCGGCGGATTCCCGGCGGCGGCACAGCGCCGCCCGGGACCCCGTCACCAGGACTTCGGCCGCGCGCGGCCGGGAGTTGTACTGGGAACTCATCGAGAATCCATAGGCCCCCGCCTGCAGGACGGCGAGGACCTCCCCGCGCTCCGGCCACGGGAGGCGGCGCCCCTTGGCGAGGAAGTCCGAAGTCTCGCAGACCGGGCCGACCACGTCGACCTCGACCCGCGGCTTCCGGGTCGCGCGCGCGGGGAGGATGTCGTGCCGGGCGCCGTAGAACGCCGGCCGCATGAGGTCGTTCATCCCCGCGTCCACGACCACGAACCTACGCGCGGAGGTCCGCTTGCGGTAGAGCACCGTGGTCAGGAGGACGCCCCCGGGGCCCACCAGCCAGCGCCCGGGCTCGAGCAGGAGCCGCAGCGGGCTCTCCCGCAAGGCGGGCAGGACGGCCGCGGCGAGGTCCTCCGGAGCCAGGGAGCCCTCCGCCCCGTACTCGATGCCCATGCCGCCGCCGATGTCCAGGTACTCCAGGGGGATCCCCGAGCGCCGCGCGCGCTCCGCCAGCCCCAGCAGGACCTTCAGGGAGGCCCGGTAAGGGGCCGTATGGGCGATCTGGGACCCCACATGGGCATGGAGGCCCCTGGGGCGCAGCCAGGGGCTTCTGGAGGCCTTTTTGAGCAGCGCCAAGGCTTCTTCCGGGGGCACGCCGAACTTGGCTCCGGGATGCCCGGTGGCGATGTGCTCGTGAGTGTCGGCCAGGACCCCGGGGTTTACGCGCACTGTCACCGGCGCCGGGCGCCGCAGGCGCCGCGCGACCGAGGCCAGGACTTCCATCTCCTCGGCGGACTCGACGTGGAGGGCGAGTATGCGGCTGCGCAGGGCCAGGCGCATCTCGGGCTCCGTCTTGCCCACGCCCGAGAACACGGTCTTCCCAGGCGCGAAACCGGCGCGCAGGGCCCGGAAGAGCTCCCCGCCCGAGACCACGTCGGCCCCGGCCCCGGCTCGCGACAGGAGCCCGCAGACGGCGCGGTTGGGGTTGGCCTTCACGGCGTAGCAGACCAGCGGCCGCCGCGCCGAAAAAGCCCGCTCCAGGCGCCGGAAGCGGTCCCGGAGGCTGTTCCCGGAATAGACGTAGAGCGGCGTGCCGAACCGGCGGACCAGGTCCCCGGCCGGCACTCCCTCCACGAGCAGAAGGCCCCTCCGATAGGAGAGACCGGCGTCAGAACAGCGGACCGATGTAGACATAGAATATCCCGGAGCTCCTGTGCGTGGTCGGCCAGGCGTAGTCGAAGTGGATCACCAGCGGGAACAGCTGCAGGATGAAGGTGTGCAGGCGCAGGCCGAAGCCGGCGGAGTGCCGTATCCCGCCCCAGCCCGTGCGCCGGGCCTGGCCCTCCGAATCGGCGACGGCGCCGGCGTCGCTGAATACGGCCAAGGACACCGCCTTGAAATAGAAATCCGGGAAGATGTACCACATGTAGTAGTCGAGGTTGCCGAAGATGGGCATCCGCCACTCCGCCGTGGCCAGCGCGCCGCGGATACCGATGTCGGTGACGTCGCTGCGCCCGTAGCCGCGTACGCGCCCGATCCCCCCGAGCTCGAACTGGCGGGCGTCGGGCCCCCAGTTCTGGACCGCGAAGCCCCGCAGCACCAGCGCGCTCATCGCCCCGGCGGGCACGTACCGGATCGCATCGGCGGCGATGGACTGGTGCATGGAATTGGCGCCCAGGATGCGCGGCGCCCCCACGTAACCCAGGCGCAGGCGCGAGCCGGCGGTCTCCACGAGGTAGCGCCCCCGGACCGTGTCCCGCACCAGGGCGGCGCTGCCCAGGCGCGACTCCCGCCGCTCGATGAGCGCGGTCTCCTGGTACGCCGTGCGCTCGGTGATGGAGGCCGCGAGCAGTTCGATCCGGTCGTAGCGGTCGAAGGGGTAGCTCGCCCCCACGTACTGCGCGTGGGCGGACTGGTCCGCGGTCAGGCCCGAGCTCCCGTCGTAGGCGTCGTTCCGGAGATGCCCGACGACGCCCGCGCGCAGGTCGGGCCGGAACCGGGCGTAGCGGTAGTCCGTCTGATAATCGAGGTAACCCTCCCCGGACCCGTAACTCACCAGGGACTGGGCCTGATGGTTCCCCAGGAGATCGGAGCCCTGCCAGTAGGAGGTCCAGAAGAACCCGCCGTTGGAGGAGTAGAAGAAGAGCGGCAGGAACAGGTCCGTCCCGAAGGGCGACACGGCGGGCCGCGGGTCTCCCGTGCGGGCCGCGACGGTCGACGCCGCGACCTCGGGCGGGCCTCCGGCGACGACGGCCGCCGAGGCGGGCGGCTCGTCGCCGAAGCGCGCGCGGGCGCCCTTGTAGAGGTGGACGCTGCCCCGGCGCAGGGCCGCGAAGGCCAGCTCGCCCGAGGGCGCGTAGGCCGGCGTGTAGGCCGCCCCCACCGAGCGCGTCAGGCGCGCGGCCCGCCCCGAGGCGAGATCGAGCTCGTGGACGTCGTAGGTCCCGTCCGCCTCCAGCGTGAAGAGGATCTTCCGGCCGTCGGGGGAATGGACCGGGTCGCGCGCGGCCCCGCGCAGCTCGAGCAGCCGCTCCACGCCCCCGTCGGCCAGCCGCACCCGGTACAGGCGGCGCTGATACGGCATGGGATCTCCGGGGGTCTCGATCTCGGAGGAGTAGACCACGCTCTTTCCGTCGGGGGAGAAGCTCGGGGTCTGGTCGTCGTTGGGGTCGTCGGTGAGCCGGCGGACCTTCCCGCTCTCCCGGTCGAGCAGGTAGATGTCGGTCTGCGCGTCCCGCATCCCCGAGAAGGCGACGCTGCGGCCGTCCGGGGAGAAGCAGGGCTGGGCCGCGGACATGAAGCCCGGGAGAGGGACCCGGCGGGGGCGCCCTCCGCGCACGCGCTGGAAGTACAGGGCGTCCCGGTGGTTCTTGGTGCCCGCGAACGCGAGTTCGCGCCCGTCCGGAGAGATCGCCAGCGCCCGGGATTTGTTGTCGAAGTTCCCCAGGTGGACGGTCTCGATGCTCGGGAGGTGGGACATCAGCTTGCGCACGCGCCCCGTGCGCAGGTCCTGGAGGACCACGGCGGGGGGATGCCCGTAGCGCGTCGTCAGGTAGGCCATGGACCGACCGTCCGGCGTGAACACGGGGCTGGTGTTGAACTCGGGGATGTCGTCGTGGGCCGCGGTCAGCGCCTCCCCGTACGCGGTCGGCTCCTGCAGCCGCTGCTCGCCCACGGCGCGGGCGTAGCGCTCCTTGACGTGCTCCAGCCAGCGCCGGTTGAAGCCGAACAGGTCCAGTCCGATGAGGTCGTGCAGGACGCCGCCGGAGTCGAAACGGGATTCGAAATAGCGCAGCAGCTTCTCCGCCATCCCGCGGCCGTATTCGGTCTCCAGGAAGCGGACGGCCTCCCCGCCGCTCTCGTACGCCAGACGCACTTGATGGGGCTTGAGGTGGCTGAAGTGCTCCAGCTTCCAGAGCGGGATCAAGGTGTCCGACGTCGCGGCGTCGCGCAGGATGACCGTGCCGGCGGTCTCATCGGCGTCGCCGGAGTAGTGCTCCGCCGAGCCCTCCATCATCCACAGGGGGTAGACGAAGAGCTTCAGGATGTCCGCGGACCGCCAGAAGCCGGAGAGCAGGATCTGGTACTGGAACACGTGCGTCAGCTCGTGGGCGATGACCGTCTCCAGCCAGGCCTTGCTGCCGTCGTGGAAGACCATGAACCGGTTCTTGAACGCCTCGGTCACGCCGCCCGTGCCGTCCCCCACCTCCACGATGTTGGACTGCTGCATGTCGTTGACGCCGGCGTAGAGGAAGAACGGCCGGCGGGCGTCGAACTCCTGATGGAGCTCCCGGCTCAGCCGCGCGTAGGCGCGCTCCAGCGACTGCGCCGCGAACGGCACCATCGGCGCCGAGCCCTCGTAGTAATGCAGGTCGAAGTGGGCGGTGGAGACGACCTTCCAGTCGAAGCCGCGGACGCGGACCTGGTTCTGTCCGAACTCCTGCGCCCGCGCCGCGGCGGCCAAGGACAGCGCCGCGAGCAAGGCGCCGAGCCGCAGACGCCGGCGATCCAGAAGCCTACTCCCCGTCCGGGTTCAGGAGCTGCCCCAGCGTGGGCCGGGGAGCCTCCTTCATGTACTGGGCCACGTGCTTGCGGTCCTGCATGTTCTCGTAGCGCCGGATGGAGACCGAGACCTCGAAGGTCGGATTGTGCACGCCCAGCACGATCCCGGTCACCGGGTCGCCCACCTTCGGCCAGATGGGCGGCGGGGTCTCGCGGCGCCCCGGGCCGGGGGAGCGCTGCCGGTCGTCGCGCCAGGAGTCGTCCTTCGCGAGCGGGTCGGCGCCCTCGGTCTGGAGCTCCAGCACCGTGCAGAAGGCGGTGTCGCCCTTGACCAGCTTGATGCGGACGCCTTCCTTGAGTATCTCGGAGACTTCGCCCTTCACGACCGCCTTGACGGGGTATTTCCTCCGGATCGTCTCGGAGGGATGCGGCTGAAGCTGCTTGAGCCCCAGGGAGACCTTCTGCTCGGCCCCCTCGATCTGGAGCACCCGCACGCGCAGCTTGTGCCCCCGGACCAGCTTGGCCTTGGCCGCCTCCGCGTCCTTCCAGGCGACGTCCTCCGTGCGGAGCAGCCCCTCCAGGCCGCCGATGTCCACGAAGACCCCCGGCTCGGCCACGCGCATGATGCGGCCGATGCGCACGTCGCCGACCTTCAGCTCGCCGAGCAGCTTCTCCTTGCGCTTCTTGAGGTCCTCCTCGAGCACGGCCCGCCGCGAGAGGATGATCTGCTCCTTCTCCTTGTTCAGCTCGATGATGTAGCAGCGCACCCCGGTGCCCACCATCTGGTCCGGCGTCCGGACCGGGCGCAGGTCGGCCAGCGAGGCGGGCATGAAGCCCGTGACGCCGTTCACGTTGACGAGGAACCCGCCCTTGATGGAGGAGGTCACCTTGCCCTTCACCCGGGACTTCTCCTCGAAGGCCTTGCAGATGCCCTCCCAGCCCAGGCGCCACTGCGCCTTGGCCGTGGACATGAGCGTATGCTGGTCCCCGTGGCCCTTCTTGACGAGGATGACGGGGATGCGCTTGCCGGCGGCCGGCGGCTCGTCGGTGAACTCCGACAGCGGCACGGCGCCTTCGCTCTTCTCGCCGATGTCGACGAGGACCCGCTCCTTGTCCACCTGGATGACCTTCACCCAGACGACGTGGCGTTTCAGGAGCTTGTCCTGGAACTCCGACTGCTCCCGGAGCAGACTCTCCATCGTCTGCTCCTCCGGGGCGTGGGCATCCTCCCCCTGGGCCTCGAGATCGTCATGCTTCTTTGTCGTCATATCATGCTCCTGCCTGCAGACTAAAAATCTCCCGCATCACGCGCTCCGCGAAACGACGGTCCCCTTCGCGGCTCCCGTCCTCGTCATACCGGAACGGCCGGCCGAACCGCAGCCGCATCTTCCCCGGACCCAGCCAGCGGTCGGTGTCCCAGACCCGCGCCGGGACGACGCACGCCCCCGATTCCCGGGCCAAAAGCGACACTCCCGACTTCGGCCGGCCGGGGACTCCCCCCCGAGACCGGGTCCCCTCCGGGAAAACCAATATGCACCCCTCTTGCCGCAGCACCGACACGGCCCGCCGTACGGCTCCGACGTCCCCCCGGGCCCGGTCCACCGGGATCACGCCCCAGCGCCGGAGCACCCACCCCGCCACGGGCAGGCGGAACAGCTCCCCCTTGGCCAGGTAGCGCGTGTGCCGGACCAACTCCATCGTCGAGCCGATGAACGGCGGGTCCACCAGCGACACGTGGTTCGCCGCGACGATCACCGCTCCCGTCTCCGGGAGGTTCTCCAGCCCCGACACCTCCCGGCCGCGCAGCCGGAAGTTCAAACGGAGGTACGCCGCGAACAGCCGGTAGTCCCATACGGGCGCGAGCCCGGGAAGGACGCTCACGACCTCCGCGGAACGCCCCGCATCTTCTTCCGGAACAGCCTGAGGATGCGTTCCGCCACCTCCCGCATGGTCAGCCTCGTCGAATCGATGAGCACCGCGTCGTCCGCCTTGCGCAGGGGGTTGATGCGCCTTTCCGCGTCCTGCCGGTCCCGCTGCACGATGGATTCGCGTATCCTGCGGAAATCGGCCTTCTTGCCCTGCGCGCGCAGCTGCCGGGTCCTCCGGCGGGCCCGCTCGTCGGGGGAGGCGTCCAGGTAGACCTTGAGGTCCGCGTCGGGGAGGACGACCGTGGTGATGTCGCGCCCCTCCATCACGATGCCGCCCGCCTTCCCCAGGAGGCGCTGGAGCTCGCGCATGTGCCGCCGGACGCCGGGCTTGCCGGAGACGCGGCTGGAATTCATGCTGACGCGCTCGTCGCGGATGTGCAGGGTGACGCCCGTGCCGTCCACGAAGGTACGCAGCACGACCCCGTCCTCGCCCGGCCGGAACTCCCATTTCAGGGCCCGGGAGAGCCGGGCCAGCGCCGCGCCGTCCTCGAGGTCGAGCCCCCGCTCGAGCGCCTTCCAGGTCAGGGCGCGGTACATCTCCCCCGTGTTGAGGAAGCGGTAGCCGAGCTCCTTGGCGACGAGCGTGCCGACCGTGGACTTGCCCACGCCGGCCGGTCCGTCCATCGCGATGGCGCCCCGGCGCCCAAGGGGGCGCCGTCCTCGCAGGCGCTCGCCGTTCTCCTCTCGCCGGAGAGGAAGGCGGGTTCCATTCTTCATCCCGCGTCTCCCCGCGGGGGCAGGGCGATGAGCGCCAGGAGGCTGTCCTGGCCGTGGTCCCGCCGATAGGAGAAGAAATCGTCGCGCCGGCAGGAGGTGCACTCCGACGAGACGCTGATCATGTCGGGGTGGAGTCCCGCGGCGACCAGCTGGCGCCGCGCCTCGGCGCCCAGGTCGAGGAACAGCCCGCCCCCGGCCTCCGTCAGGCTCTCCGCCGGGAAGAGCGCGCGCAGCTCCGGGCCCACCCGGTAGCAGCAGGCTCCGATGTGCGGCCCCACGACGGCGCGCAGGCGGTCGGGGGCGAGCCCCAGGCCCTGGAACGCGGCGACCGCGGCGCCCGGCATCCGCTCCGTCAGCCCGCGCCAGCCCGAGTGGAACGCTCCGACCGCGGTGAGGGCGTCGTCCCACATGAAGATGGGGAGGCAGTCGGCCATGAAGACCGCGACCGGGCGCCCCGGGGTCCGGGTGAGCCAGCCGTCCCCCTCCAGGCCGGCTTGCGCGGGTCCGGACGGCGCGAGGTGGATGGTCGCCCCGTGGACCTGACGGGAGACCCAGGGCGCGGGCGCGTCCGGCGACAGCAGGCGCGCGGCCGCGGCGCGGCAGGCGGGAAGCTTCATGTCCCCCAGATTCCGGGTGGTCACGCCGTGGGGCACGCCCCGGCGTTCGAGCCAGGGATGGCGGAAGAGGCCGTCCCGGAGTTCCCAGGAAGCTACCGAAAGGGTCTTCACGCTTTGGCGCAGGCCTCCGGGGCGCCCGTCGGCGCCGGCGCGGCCTCGACCGCGGGGACGGGAGGGGGAGCCGTCTCCTGGGGCTTCTGGATATGGTCGGCGATCAGCTCGGGCTTGGGATCCATCTTCGGGGTCTTGCGCAGGGGACGGACCCACTTGGTGAAGCTCGACGGCTTCAGGCTGTATTCGTGGACCAGCCGCGCCACCTCGCCGATCGGGATGAACTTCTCCCAATTGATGCGCAGGACGCGGACGCCGGCGCCCTCCATCTCGCTGATGAACTCCTCGTAGTTCTTGCGCAGCATCTGGAGGTATTCCATGTTGATGGTCTGCTCCATCACGCGGCCGCGGGAGTGGATCCGGGTGATCGCGGTCTCGGGCTTGCAGTCCAGGTAGATCAGGATCTGCGGGAACACGAGCTCGCGCAGGACCATGTTGTCGAAGAGGTCGAGGTAGGTGTTGTAGTCGAGGTCGGTGATGATCTTGTCCGGGTGGCGGTTTAGCATCCGCGCGAAGATCGTATCCTCCCAGATGGTCCGGTCCTGCACCACGCCGCGGATCTTGCCCAGGCTGATGCGGGTCACGAACTCCCGGTGCTGGCGGAAGCGGTGGTTCAGGAGCCAGACCTGCATCATGGTCCCGAAGCCCTTCATGTCTCCGTAGAACGACTCGAGATAGGGGTTCCCGTTCACCTCCTCGAGAATGGGCTCGAAATTGAGCGCCTCAGCGAGGTCGCAGGTGAGCGTGGACTTCCCGACTCCGATGGTCCCGGCGATGCCGATGTATCCTTCTGCGAACATGATCCCCTCCCCCCCAAAGTTATCCCGCGCGGACTTCCTGCTCGATGCCGCGCATGGCGAGCTTCACGTCGTCCGGGTTCGTGGCGGCCTCCAGGATGTCCTGCTCCTTGACGAGGCCGTCCTTGTAGAGCTTCACGAGCGCCTGGTTGAACGTCTGCATGCCGTAGAACTGTCCCTTCCCGATGGCCTGGGTGATCCCCTGGCTCGCGTTGTCCTCGATCTGCTTCTTGACGTGCGCGGTCACGACCATGACCTCCACGGCGGGGACGCGTCCCCCGGTGACGCAGGAGAGCAGGCGCTGGCTGATGACCGCCTTCAGCGTGTCGGCCAGCTGGATGCGCATCAGGGCCTGCTGGTGCGGCGGATAGAGGTCGATGATCCGGCTCACCGTCTGCACGGCGTCGATGGTGTGCAGGGTCCCGAATACCAGGTGGCCGGTCTGCGCCGCGGTGATGGCCGCCGAGACGCTCTCGGCGTCCCGCATCTCGCCCATCAGGATGACGTCGGGGTCCTGGCGCATGGCCATCTTGAGCGCCTCGGCGAAATCGTAAGTGTCCTCGCCGATCTCGCGCTGGCTCAGGATGGACTTCTTGTCCTTGTGCACGAATTCGATGGGGTCCTCGATGGTGAGGATGTGGTCGGCCCGGGACTCGTTGATGTAGTTGATGATCGCGGCGAGGGTCGACGATTTCCCCGAGCCCGTGATCCCGGTCACCAGGACGAGGCCCCGCTGGTGGTCGGCGATCTTCTTGATCGTCGCGGCGGGCAGGCGCAGCTCCTCGATGGTGGGGATCTTCATGGTGATGAAGCGGATGGCCATCGACAGCTTGCCCATGCGCTTGAAGATGTTGACGCGGAAGCGGGCGATGTCCCCGACCTGGAAGGCGAAGTCCGCCTCCTGGCGCTCGGCGAAGAGCTTCTTGGCCCGCGCCGTGGCCACGGTATTGACCATCTGCGCCACTTCCTGGCCCGTCATCACCTGCGGCGAGACGGGCGCCAGGTCCCCGTCGATGCGGAGATAGGTCGGGGAATCGGCGCGCACGTGCAGGTCGCTGGCGCGCTTGTCGATCATCATCTGAAGCAGGCTTTGGATGTCCATCGATTTACCCCTATTTGAGTTTTCTGACCTTCCAATGCGTGAACGCCGGTTTGGACCAATCGGGGGGCTGCGGCCGCGCGGGAGCCTGCCCCGGCAGCTGCAGGGCCTCGAGGCTCTCGAATGGCCTCGGCGCGCGGCCGCCCAGCAGGCGGCTGACCGGACGGAAGGCCGACCGGCGCGACGGGAACCCGGTCGCGACCACGGTCACCCGCAGGCGCTCGCCCATCGAGTCGTCGCGGACGAGCCCGAACTTCACCTTGGCTTCGGGGCTGGTGGCCCGCGTGATGAAGTCCATGGCTTCCTTGAAATCGTTGAGAGCGAGGTCCCGGCCGGCCACGAAGTTGACGATCAGGCCCTTGGCCCCGTCGATGGAGACATTCTCGAGCAGGGGGGAGGAGATGGCCTCCTTGGCCGCCTCGACCGCCCGGCCGGGCCCCTCGGCCTCCCCCATGCCCATCAAGGCCTCGCCCGCCCCGGTCATGATCGAGCGGATGTCGGCCAGGTCCATGTTGATGTCGCCGGGCTTGGTGATGACCTCGGAAAGGGACTGGACCGCGTGACGCAGGACCTCGTCGGCCTTGTGGAAGGCGGCCTCCATGGTCGTGTCCTCTTCGAGAACCTCGAAGAGCCGGTCGTTGGGGATGGTGAGGATGGTGTCCACGTACTCGCGCAGGGCCTTGATCCCCAGCTCCGCCTGCTTGCCGCGGAGCTGGCCTTCCTGGCTGAAGGGCCGGGTCACGACGCCGAGGGTCAGGGCGCTGCACTCCCGGGCGATCTTGGCGGCGATGGGAGCGGCGCCGGTCCCGGTGCCGCCGCCCATGCCGGCGGTGATGAAGACGAGGTCGGCGCCCTGGAGCACTTCCTTGAGCTGCGGCTCGGATTCCAGGGCCGCCATGCGCCCGCGCTCGGGGTCGCCCCCGACGCCGAGCCCGCGGGTCAGGGTCTCCCCGAGCTGGATGCGCACGTGCGCCTTGCTCCGGCGCAGGTCCTGCGCGTCGGTGTTGGCCGCGATGAGCTCGACGTCGTACAGGTTGGCCTCGGCCATGCGGTTGATGGCGTTGCCGCCGCCGCCGCCCAGGCCGATGACCTTGACGACGGCCCGGAGCTCCTTGAATTCGTCGGAACAGCTGATGCGCGCCATCAGAAGAGGTCCTCGAACCACTTCTTGACGCGCCGCACCAGCCGGGAGTCGGACCGCTTCGGGCCGGTCGCGGACAAGGTGAAACCCTTGGCGGAGGGGTAGCAGACCAGGCCCAGGGCCGTCGAGAAGGTCGGCGTCATGAGGGTGTCGGCGGCATGGACGAGGTCCGGGTGGGGCAGTCCCTGGCGCGCGGGCATGTTCAGGATCTGCTCGGCGGCCTGGGGGATCCCCCGGAGCACCGCCCCGCCCCCGGTCAGCACGACGCCCCCCGGAACGACCAGGTCCGCGAAGGTCGAATTCTGGACCTCCTCGCCCACCACGGTGAAGATCTGCTCGACGCGGGGCAGGAGGATGTTCATGATGGAGCTGGGCTTGACCCTCTGCTCGCTGCGCCCGTCCACGCCCTTGAAGACGATCTCCTTCTCGCCGTCCTCGGGGAACAGGCTGGGGTGCGCGGCTCCGTGCTCGATCTTGAGCTTCTCGGCGGTGGCCATGTTCGTGCGCAGCCCGATGGCCAGGTCGCGGGTGATGAAGTCGGCGCCGATGGCGAGTTCCTTGGAGTAGCGGATGGCGCCCTCGGAGTAGATTCCCAAAGAGACCGTGTGTCCGCCGAAATCCATGAGCAAGGATCCCAGCTCGCGCTCCTCGGGAGACACGAGCAGTTCGCCCAGGGCCAGCAGGCTGTACACCGGCTCGATGACCTCGAAACCGGCCTCGGCCACGGCCCGGCTCACGTTGTTGAGGTGGCCGCTGGAGGCGGTGATGATGTGCACGTCCACCTCGAGCAGGGAGCCTTCCATGCCGACGGGATTGGGGACGCCCCGGGTCCGGTCGAGGCCGTAGCTCTGCGGGATGACGTGCAGGATCTCGCGGTCCTGCGAGATGGGGATGGCCTTGGCGATCTCGATGACCGCCCGGACGTCCTCCTCGGTGATCTCCTTGTCCGTGCGCGCGATGTTGTAGGCGCCCTTGTTGTTGAAGGAGGAGAGGTGGCTGCCCCGGATGCCCAGATAGACTCCGTGGACCATCTGATGGGCCTGCTCCTCCGCCTTCTCCACCGCGGCGCGCACGGCGCGGGCCGTCTCGTGGATGTTGAGGACCACCCCCCCCTTGAGCCCGCGGCACGGGACGGAGGCGCCCCCGAGGATCCGCATGCCATGGCCCTCGGGGTCCGGCGTCCCGATGACGCAGACGACGCGCGACGATCCCATGTCCAGACCGCAAACGATCTCCGATTTAGCCATTATCTCGCCTTGATCAGGATTTTCCCGTCTTCAAAGTGCCGCAGGTCCGCCGCCAGCTTGCCGCCGAACTTCGCGGAAGCGTCCGTCAGGACCTCCTTCAGCCGGCCCATCTTCTGCCGGGTCCAGCGCAGATCCCCCCACTGCAGGATCGTCCCATCCGCCAGCTCCGCCGACCAACCCGCGTCCCCGCCCGCGAACGCCGCCCGGACCAGGGGCGACGGGAACCCGGCCTCGCCTCCGGAGGCGCCGATGAACGCCGCCAGCCGCCGCATGTCCGCTTCCTTGCCGCCGGCCGGGAGTTCCACCACGGGCAGCCCCTGCTCCGGCACCACCCCCGGCGGCGCCGAGAAGACGGTCCCGTCGCCGGCCAGGAACCCCCCGCCGCCGGCACCCCGAGTCAAGGCGACGGCGCGGCGCAGCTCCACCGCCAGCCGGACGGAATGCGCCCGCCACGACCGCTCCGGCCGGACCTCGCTCAGGCACGAAAAACGGCTCTTCAGCTCCTCCGCGACCCGCCGCGGCGCCCACGGCCCCCAGACCTGCCCCGGCTCCCAGCCGACCGCCGCGAGAACCTCTCCGGCCAGCGGCTCCGGCGCGCCCGAGACGACCAGGGAATCCACCCGGGCCCCGCGGGCCAACGCCACCGATTCCAGGGCGGGAAGCCGCACGGCCCGCCAGGGACGGACCTTCACGACGACGACGACGCAGGCCGCCGCCAGCCCCACCGCCAGCACCCGCCCCAGCCGGGACGCCGTCTTCCGCCTTGCCTTCGGCCGGAGGCGGACGCGCTGCTTCTTCACCCGGCTACCGACTGGATTTGAGAACGCGGCCGCTGAGCATCCGCGACGAGTCCGATTATATCAACTTTGCCGGCCCGCCGAAAGCCGCGTTCCGGAGTCAAGGGGCCAGGCCGCCCTCTTGGATGAACCGGTCGACTTCGTCCTCGCCGATCTCCAGGGATTCCAGCCACTGCAGCCCTTCGAAATCGCGGGGGTCGGCCTCGGAGGACTGCGTCTCGTCCTCGCCGAGGCCGCGCACGGCGGCGTGGGATTTCGTGCTGACGTTCTTGCGGCGTTCGTCGCGCGTCTTGAGCGCGCCGTCGACCGTATCCGAAGCGGCTTTCTTTACTTTATCCATCCAACCGGCTCGGACGGCCACGGCGAGCAGGAGGGCGGCCGCGAGGAGCGGCACGGCGCACAGCATTCGGCGCATGGGAGCATTATAACGCCCCGACCGATACGTGTCAACGCGCGAGAAGGGGAGAAGACCTACGACCGGTCCTTCTCCGCCCTGCAGCGTTATCGCCGCCGCTGATATCCTCCCCCGTCTGTAAGGGCTCGCAATGAAATAAGTGGCGCACTTCGGAGGCCCGATCTTGAGCCGATTTCTAGGCGCGAGGAGCGCGCATAGCGTGAGCTATGTAAGCGACGAGCAACGACGAAATAGGCCAATAGCGGGCCTCCCCGAAGGGCCGGGGCGCTTTTGGGCTGCGCCTTCGCGCTGCTCGACTTACAGGCCTTAAGGCCTGCGCGTCTCGCATCGCTTCGGCTCGCTCCAAAATCGCCTCCGGCGAAATGCGCCACTTATTTCATTGCGAGCCCTAACTATCGGCCCACGGACCGGGGGGCCTATTCCCTGCCCGCCCTTGGGTCCTTCGACTCGCACGTTTCTCCGGCGACTGCGCCTATAATGAGGATGCAGTTCTGGAGGCGTCCATGGAACGTTCCTCGGTCCGAAGGCCCATCCTAGTCGCAGCGGCTCTGCAGATCCTAACCGGTCCCTGGTGTCAAGCGGCCATGGCGGTGCAGCCCATCCAGTTGCCGGTCCAGGTCGGCGCGCCCCTGTCCGGCGCGGCCGCGGTCGGAGCCTCCCTCGGCAGGCCCGGCGCGGGCGGCGTCTCCCTTATCAGCCAGACTCCCGGATCGACTCGATCCCTCCCCGCTCTGCAGAACCCAGCCCTGTCCCAGACCCCGACGCTGATGCTGCCGGCGCCCGCGGCCTCCCTCCAGACCGCCGCACCCCTCGCCGCCGCGCAGACGCCCGGAGCCGCTCCGACCGCGACCCGGGCCGCGCGGCTCCGTCCCGCGACCCGACCGGCAGGCGTCCTTTCCCCGGCGCCAGCCCTGAGCGCAGTCGCAGGGGCCGTGCGTACGGAGAACATTCTCTTGCACGGTCCCTGCCGGTCGATAGCGGCAGGGGCCGCCCCCTCGGCCGCGCTGCTGCCCCGCATCGATTTCTCCGCGTTCTCTCCCGAGAGCCTGGGCCGCATGCCGGCCGCCGGAGCCCGCGACGCGGGCGAGCGGCTCATGGACCAGGTCCTGGGCATCCGCAACGGCGTCCGGAAAGGCGCAGTCGACGGGACGAAAGCCCCGGCCGTCTCCAACAAGAAAGGACCTGGACTGAAGAAAGGGGAACCCGTCGTGGACGGCGCCCCCTTGGGCGCCGCCAAGAAGCCGTTCGACCCGATGAACCGGCCGTTCTCGCCGTACCGCCTCTCCATGTTCGAGTACGACCCGGAGGCCTACGCGCTCACCTTCCTCTTCGGCAAGGAGGACAAGTCCTCCCCGCAGGGCTACGAGCTTTTGATCGGGCTGGCCGTGCACCAGACCCTGGAGAAGGTCTACACCTGGATCGCGCAGGGCCGCGACGGCAAGAGCATCACCCGGGAGGAGGTCCTGGCCGAGTACGACGCCGCCTGGGCCAAGGAGAAGGCGGCGGCCGGCCGCTACCGCGTGCGCGACGGCTGGACGGACGCTGACTACAAGCGCCGCGGCCGGGCCTTCATCGCGCGCAAGTTCGAACTGCTGGCCCCCTTCGACGGACAGGGCCAGGTGCTGTCCTTGGAGCAGACCGTGCTCTGGAAGATGACGGACCCTGTCACGGGCAAGTCCTACGACTTCAAGGGGAAGATAGACCGCCTCATGCTCAAGGGCGACACGGTCTACATCCGCGACTGGAAGACCTACTTCAACCCCCCGAGCCTCGCGAAGCTCGAGCGCGACGACTACCAGCTCGGCCTCTACGCCCTCGCGCTCCGGGCCGCCCGCCCCGACCTGGTCCAGGGCCGCAAGATCAAGCTGGTCTGGGATTACAAGGAGTTCACCCAGGAGATCGCGGTGGACGACGCCTACCTGGCGAAGGTCCAGGACCGCGTCTTCCACATCCTGCGCGCCATCGAGACTTTTAAGGAGCGCGTGGAAGCCGAGCGCCCCGAATGGGAGAAGCGACTCAAGCCCGACGCGCGGCCGAGCGGCCTGCAGGCCGCGAAGCAGGCCGTGGACCGCATGGGCGCCATCCAGGCCGAGCTGGCCGACAAGAAGGAGGAGCTGCGCAAGCTCGACAAGGAGTACGGCAAGCTCGAGGCAGGCCTCGCCCGCTACGGCAAGGAGCAGGGGCTCGACGCCGTCCAGGGCCAGAGCTACTCCGCGACGATCGAGCGCAGATCCGAGCGGACCGTCCCGACCAAGACCGACGACCCCGAAGGCAACGAGGCGGTCGTGCAGGTCCTGCGGGAGGGCGGGGTCTGGGAGAAGTACTCCAGCCTCGACGCCGCCGCCGTGCGGCGCATGGCCGAGCTCCAGGGGGGCGAAGACCGCGCCGCCTTCGAGAAGCTCCGCGCCGACCTGCGCTCCGAGCACGCCCACGGCCTGGAGGTCTCGGCCAAGGACGAAGCCGGCAAGGGCAAGGGCGGCGTGGCGCGGACCAAGCTGCCGCGCGAGGCCTGGGCGCCGGACGCCGAACCGGGCCTCCTCTCCGCCACCCAGCTGGCCACCTTCCTCGCCGACCGCGAGGACTACGTGAAGCGCTACCTCCTGCGCATGCGGGACCTCGGACCCAAGCCCATGGGATTTTTGGCCGGTTCCGCCATCCACGAGACCATGGAGCGGCTCTACGTCTGGATCAAGGGCGGCAAGATCGCGGCGGACCTGACCCTGGCCGACCTCCTCAAATACTTCACAGGCCGGTGGAAGGAACTCCGCGCCGAAGGCGACTTCCGTCCCGACCCGGGCGTGACGCCCGAGGAGTACCAGCGCGGGGCCAAGGACTACATCCGGGCCAAGTGGAAGCAGCTCTTCCCCTTCGACGACCAGGGCCGGGTCCTGTACCTCGAGCAGCGGATGCACTTCGCGCTGACCGACCCCCGGACCGGACGGACCTACAAGTTCCAGGGCATCCCGGACCGGGTCATGATGGACGGCGACACGATCGTGATCCGCGACTGGAAGTCCCACTACAAGGCCCCGACCGACGAGGAGGTCAAGGCCAAGGACTACCAGCTCGGCCTCTACCTCCTGGCCATGCGCCAGCTCTACCCGGACCTCATGCGCGGCAAGAAGGGCCGCCTGATCTGGGACTTCAAGGAGAAGGAGACGGTCATCGAAGTCGACGACGCCTATCTCGCGGACCTGGAGAAGCGCCTGTTCGCCGTCCTCCGGGAGATGGACTCCTTGCGCACGGACTTCGACGCCAACCGCGCCGCTTGGGAGGACCGGCTCAAGCCGCCGGACCTGCCCAAGAACCGCGCGGAGGCCGGCGCCCGCGTGGACCGCATGGGCGAGCTCGCGGTCAAGATGAAGACCCTCGACGGCGCCGTGAAGGCCCTGAAGGCCGAGAGCGCGGAGTTGGAGGAGGTCGTCGTCGAGTTCTCGCGCCGGACCGGCCACGTCCGGGTCGCGGGCAGGTCGCACGCCTCGCGCCTGACCAAGAAGGGGGCCGTCTCCGTGCCCACGCAGGGAAAGGAGAAGGAAGCCTACGACCGCGTCGTCGCCATCCTGAAGGACGCCGGTGTCTGGTCCAAGTACTCCAAGATGGAATACCGGGCCCTCAAGAAGGCGATGGCGGACCCCAAGAACCCGGACCGCGAAATCCTGAAGAAGGTCGAACCGCTCCTGCGGGAGGTGCGCTCGACCACGGTGTCCTTGTCCGATCTCAGCGGCTGAGCCGACGGACCGAGGCAGCCGGAGCGGCCTGTGAGCCGCGAGGGTCCGATAAATTGTTAGAATAAGTCCATCATGGCCTGGCAATACAGTGAGAAGACCAAACAGATATTCATGGACGCGGTCCACGGCAAACCCGGGACCCATCTCGGCGAGATCGAGAACCCCGACGGGTTCGGGGAGCACGGCTCCATCTCCTGCGGCGACGCCCTGCGCTTCACCTTCCGCGTCGAGAAGCACCCCTCCGACCCCCTGCAGGACCGCATCGTCGAGGCCAAGTACCTGACCTTCGGCTGCACCTCCGCGATCGCCGCCTCCGAAGCCCTCTGCGTCCTCATCGAGAGGGGCCGCTTCACACCCGTGACCGCGCTGAAGGTGCGGAACAAGGACATCGTGGACTTCCTGGGCGGGCTGCCCGAGCAGAAGATCCACTGCTCGGTCATGGGCGCCGAGGCCCTCGAGGCCGCGGTGTTCAACTGGGCCCAGAAGCGGGGCGTGGACCTGGCCAAGCTCGGCGTGGACATCCACGCCAACGACCAGCAGGAAGGCCGGATCGTGTGCCAGTGCTTCTCCTTGAGCGAGCCCTACATCCGCCGGAAGATCAAGGAACTCAACCTGCGCACCATCCCCGAGATCACCAACGCCATCAAGGCGGGCGGCGCCTGCGCCTCCTGCCACTACGCCCCCGGCGGCCTGCAAGACCTGCTCAACGAAGCCTGGGGCGGCGGCCAGGGGGCCGCCGTCCTCGAAGGCGCCAGCCGTTCTCCTCTCGCCGGAGAGGGCGGCGCCTCGGGCGCGCCCCGCCCGCCGGAGGTCGAGGTCGCCGGATTCATCGTGGGCCTCTCGCCCTATCAGTTCAGCAAGAAGGTCGAGAAGGTCGTCGATGACTACATCCGCCCCATGCTGCGCAAGGACGGCGGCGACATCGAGATCCTCGACATCAAGGAGAACCTGGTCTACTGCCGGCTGGCGGGGGCCTGCAAGGGCTGCGCGCACTCGGGCAGCACCCTGCGCATGATGGTCGAGGGGACCCTGAAGGACCGGGTCCACGAATCCGTCCGGGTCATCGAGGCCTGAGGCACGCCATGCGGATCATCTACGCCGACAACAACGCGACCACGGCCGTGGCCCCCGAGGTCCGGGAAGCCATGGCCCCGTTCTTCGGCGAGGTGTATTTCAACCCCAGCTCCATGTACGAGCCCGCGCGCCGCGCGGCCGCCGCGGTGGACGGCTCCCGCCGCTCCATCGCGCGCCACCTGGGCGCGGACCCCAGCGAGATACTCTTCACCTCCTGCGCCACGGAGAGCAACAACACCGCGATCCTCGGGGTGGCCAAGGCCAACCCGGGCCGCCGCCACATCGTCACGACCGCGGTGGAGCACCCCGCGGTGCTCCAGGTCTGCCGGGAGCTGCAGCGCGGCGGACACCGCGTCACCTTCCTGCCCGTGGACGGCGACGGCAACCTCGACCTGCGCGCCTTCATCCGCGCCCTCGACAAGGACACGGCCCTGGTCACGGTCATGCACGCCAACAACGAGACCGGGGTCGTCTTCCCGGTGGACCGGCTCGCGCGCCTGACCAAGGAGACGGACCCCGCGATCGTCTTCCACACCGACGCGACCCAGACCGTCGGCAAGCTCGCCATCGACCTGGGCAAGGATTTCCGGCACGTGGACCTGCTCTCTTTCTCCGGGCACAAGCTGCACGCCCCCAAGGGGATCGGCGCCCTCTTCATCCGCAAGGGGACCCCGTGCCGCCCGCTCCTCATCGGCGGACATCAGGAGTCCGGACGACGGGCCGGGACGGAGAACGTCCCCTACATCGCGGGGCTGGCCGCCGCCCTGGACCTGGCCATGGAGCACCGCGCCGCCGACGAGGCCCGCATCGGGGCCATGCGCGACCGCCTCGAGAAGGGCCTGCTGGCCCGCATCCCCTCCGTCCAGGTCAACGGGGGCGACGCGCCCCGCCTGCCCAACACCCTCAACGCCTCTTTCCACTTCATCGAGGGCGAGGGGATGCTCTACCAGCTCAGCGAGCACGGCATCTGCGCCTCGAGCGGTTCCGCCTGCACCTCCGGCTCCCTGGAGCCCTCGCACGTCCTGCAGGCCCTCAAGGTCCCTTTCACCGCGGTGCACGGCTCCATCCGCTTCAGCCTCAGCCGCTACAACACCGATTCGGACATCGACCGCATCCTGGAGGTCTTCCCCGGGATCGTGGCCAACCTGCGCCGCCTGTCCCCGTACTGGGACTCCAAGAACGACCGCCCGCGACCCGAGGCGGAATCCCTAGTCCAACCGTCGACCGAGGCCAAATGACCGAAGCTCAGCCGCTCTCCGCCGAGTATCGCCACGACATCGCGCTCGGGATCATCCTTTCGATCTTCACCTGCGGCCTGTATAACATCTATTGGAACTACCGGGAGTTCCTGGCCATGAACCAGCTCCTGGGCCGCGAGGAGTACCGCTTCTGGTACTGGCTGGGCCTCACCATCATCACCTGCGGCATATTCCACATCTACTACGAGTACAAGATGGGCAGCGACCTGCACGACATCATCAAGGGGCGCGGGCTCGAAGTGAACCCCAACCTCGCGACCATCGGCCTGGTCCTCTCCATCTTCGGCCTCACGATCGTCGCGGACGCGGTCTACCAGCACGAACTGAACCGCCTGGTCCCGTGAAGGTGTCCGACCGGCTCGCGGCGGCCGCCTGGCTGCTGGTGGCCGGGGCCGCCGGCGCCCTGAGCCTGGGCTGGGTGCGCCTGTCCGCCCTGGAGGCCGTCCCCCTCTGCGCCTTCCGCTGGCTGACCAGCGTCCCCTGCCCGGGCTGCGGCATGTGCCACTCCCTGCTGGCCGCGTTCCAGGGTCACTGGGGAGAAGCGTTCCGCTGCCACCCCTTGGGAATCCCGTTCGCGGCGGTCTGGACTTTCTGGCTGGCGCACGGCCTCTGGAACCGGAGGATCGGCCGCGGGTTCTCCGAGGGCTTCCCGCTCGACCTGCGCGGCTGGAAAGGCCCCGCCGCCATCGCCCTGGTCCTGGCGGTCTACGGCCTGCGCGCGGCCGGCGTCCGGCTCTGAGACCGCAAGGACCGCAGTTCCCTTTCCAGCAGGGGCCGCTTCCTCCCTTCCAGCCCGGGCGACGCTAGAGCCCGCTCCAAGTCCCGCACCGCCTCCGCGCGCCTTCCCAGGGAAGCCAGCACCGAGGCGCGCGAACTCAGCACATCCGCGAGGACGGCGGGCTGCTCGGAGCCCAGGACCAGAGCCTCGGCGTAGAACCCCAGCGCGCC
>MGTY01000056.1:0-40622 GCA_001799695.1 Elusimicrobia bacterium GWA2_69_24 | reverse complement strand
TTCCGCCCGCCAGACCCGTTGCTGACGGAGCGCTTCCCGGTCCCCCGGGTGCGCCTTCAGGATCCGGTCCAGCCCGCGCAGAGCCGGCTCCCGCCGGCCCTGGTCCCACAGGAGCCGCGTCCATTCCAAGGCTTCCCCCGCCGTTCCGGCGCGGGGTTCCGGAACCCTGGGCAGGGCGCGCAGGGCCGCCCCCCAACGAAAGACCCGGCTCCGTTCCGCCTCGGACAGGGGCGCGGCCGCCGCGGCGGCGCGCTGCGTCTCTCCCAGAGCCAGCAAAGAGACCGCCAGCGCCGGGCGCGCGTCCGGCATCCCCGGGTCCAAGGACAAGGCCGCCTCGAGCTGATCCGCGGCCAGACGGAACCGCCGGGCGCGGCGATGGACCTCTCCCGCGTGGGCCAGGAGCCGGGGCCACCAGGCGTCGAGTTCCCGGGCCGCGCCCTCGCCCCATAGGCTGTCCTGCAGGTCCTCGCGGAACCACTCCTTGAACTCCCCGGCGGAGGCCAGCAGGCCCGGCGAAGCGAGACGGACGCTTTCCATGACGGAGAGGACCCGCTCCGAGAGCGCCGCCCCCGACCGCAGGGGGGGCCACATCCAGACCCGGAACAGCCGAAGGGAACGCCCGGGCTCCGGGCGGCGGTCCCGCAAGAGGGCGGCGAGCCGGGGGCGCAGGCGGGCCGCCCCCCCCCGCGACCAGGCCTCCGGCGGGCCGAGCCGCGACAGCCCGCCCTGCGCGCCCGCCTGCGCGAGCGCTTCCGCCAGGGCGACCGCCACCCAGGCGTCCAGGGCGCTCCGCCAGTGCACGTCGTCCTCGAAGAGTTCGCGGCCGGGCAGGCCCAGCGGCGACAGCTCCGCGAAGGCCTGCTCGAGGTCCACCAGCACGGCGCCGCCATGCTCCGCGACGCGGCGCACGATGACGTTGCGCAGCGGCATCTGCCGGCAGAACTCCGCGGCGTACGTCAGGTAGCGGGGGCGCGCGGCCTGGGCATCGCCCGCCTTCTCCAGGCTCCGCGCCAGATAGTAGCGGCCGAAACCGGCTGGGTCCCCCTGCGCCGCGTACTTCCGGAAACCCTCCGCCGCGTCGCGCCAACGGCCGGTCTCCCAGGCCAGCCAGCCGTCGAAAAAATCCCCTTCCGCCAGCGGCAGGCTCCCGCGCGGCGGCATGTCGCGGATGTTGACGGGCAAAGAGAACAGGACCACGGGCACGCCCGCCGCCCGCGCCGCTTCCGTCAGCCGCCACAGGTTCGCCTCGAAGCCCTCGAGGACGCGCTCGGGAGAGAGCTCGGCGGGCCGCGGCGGCCGGCTCAGCCGGCGGCGCAGCGCTCCCCCCAGGACGGGGATGGCCCGCAGGGCCCGATAGAGCCGCGCCCCCGCGTGGGACACCGGCGCCGGAAGGGATCCCTCGTTGGGACCGCTCAGGACCAGCAGCAGGTCCGCCCCGTGACCCAGGACTTCCCGGGCGACCACCAGGTCCCGAGCGCTATCGTAGCCGCCGCGGCCGGCGTTGACGACCTCGAACTCCCGGCCCGGGAGCGCCAGCCCCAGAGCTTCCCGGAGGTCGGGATGCACGGTCCGGTCCTCGTTGAGCATCTCCGCCACGGAACCGCCGATGACGAACACCCGCAGGACGCCGGGAGGCTTGCTGGCGGAGAAGCGCTGCGGCCGGGTCCGGGAAGCGCCTTGCTTCTCGAGGAACTCCCCTCCCGCCGGGTCCCACGCCTGGGCGAACAGGCCCAGCGCCGGATCGATCTGCATGCGCTCGAAGAGCGCGGCGTCCGGAGGCTCGCCGCAGGCGCAGAGGAAGATGGCGAGCGCGACCGGGATCAGAACACCCATAGGTAGGTCAGGCGCCGCTTGCCGCCGGGCTTGGTCTCCACGCCGAACAGGCCGCCCAGGACCGCCCAATAGCGGCTGTCGCCCCGGCGGATGCTGAAGAATAGCGGATTTAACTCGAACGCGGTCTCCTCCGGCGAACGGCGCCAGCGGATGAAGCGGAAAAGGACCCGCCAATCCACACTGTCCCCGGAGGTCTGCCGGGACACCACGCTGACCTTGGGATGCACCCCAAGGACATAGGCGTAGCCCTCCTGCTGCTTGCGGTCGCTGCGGGCCGCGAAGAGGGGCCAGAAGCGGACGCTCATCTCCTCGTCATTGCGGGTGCGGTTCCACAGGCTCCATTCCGGAGTGACGCCCAACAGCCCCAGGGACCGCTCGGCGCCCCCGCCCTCCCGCCGGTAGGCGAAGAGCGGGAACAGGTGGCGCCGCTCCGAATCCGGCGTCGACTTCCTCCAGTACAGGGGGAAGAAGGTGGAGAAGCGGTCGCGGCCGTCGCGCTCGGAGTAATAGAGCAGCACCCGGGTCACGGACCACTCATCCCGGGGCTCCCCCCCGAACTCGATGAGGCTGAAACCGCCCCAGAGGCCGAAGATGGCGGCCCTCCAGCGCCCGTTTTCGAGGTCGGTGTATTTCCCGAAGAGCGGGAAGAGCAGGTCGCCCGCCTCGCTCCGGTCGCGCCAATGGAAGTAGAGCGGCACGAACATGAGCGCCGACTCGTCCTTGCCCCGCAGCCGATAGTAGAGCAGGACGCGGTCGGAGCTCTCCTCGTCGACCCGGGAACGGTGGAAGTCCACGAGGTTGAAGCGCGTGTTGACGCCCAAGAAGAACAGGTCCCGTTCCCCGTCCGTAGTGGCGGCCCAGCCGCCCAAGGGCGGCAGGAGGCGCGAGCGCAGCTCCGGCGTACTCTTGCTCCAATAGAACGGAAAGAGCCGGCTGCGGGTCTCGCCTTCCTCGGTGCTGCGGGAATACAGGGACAGCAGGACGTCGATCCTCCGGGTCCCGTCCTCCGGCCTCTCCACGTCCCAATAGAGCGGGCCGAACACCCGCGCCTTGAGCTCCCGCCCCCTCTCGTAGGAGCCGTACAGGGGGAGCAGGTAGCGATGGCTCGTGTCCCCGTGCCGGAAGCTCCAGTACAGCGGGAAGAGCACCCGCGCCGAGCTCCCCGGCCGGCGGGAATGCCAGTAGAGGGGCAGGAAACGGTACGCCGCGGCGGCGGCGGAACGCTCCGCATGGAACAGCGGCCAGAGTATGTCGAGGGAGGATTCCCCCCGGGCGGCATCCGTCTCCCGGGCGTACAGCGGGAAGCACAGGAAGCGCCGGACCGTCCGGCCGTCGCGCGTGCTCCGGCCGTAGAACGGGAAGTAATAGGCGAGGTCCGTGCCCGTGGCCGCGTCGATGGAACGGTAATAGAACGGGAAGAAGAAGCGCAGGCTCAGGTCCGGGGAGCGCCGGTCGAGGTAGAGCGGGAAGAGCGCCGTGGTGGCCGTCCCCGACGAGGCGAAGCGCCAATAGAAAGGCGGCAGCAGGTCGATCCGCGAGTCCTGCCGGCGGACGGAGAAATAGAAGGGCAGGGCCGCCGTGAAGCTCTCCTCCGGCCGGGTCGTGCGATGGAAGAGCGGGAACAGTCCCTGCCGCACCGAGAGCTGTCTGCGGTCCGAGAAGCGGTAGTAGTTCAGGGTGACCTGACGCTCCGCCTCCGCGCTCTGGGAGTACCAATGCAGCCAGACGAACCGGTCGCCGCTCCAGCCCTTCCCGGACGCATGATACGAAAGCGGCACGGGAAGTGTCATGCCCGCCCGATGGAAGTCGCCGGGGCGCTCCCCCTCCGGGTCGGCGGACCAGGCGAAGAGCGGGAAGAAGCGGACCGCCCGGCGCTTCCCGGAGCGCAGATGGTTCCCGAAGGGCCACAATGCGCCCGTCTCCGTCTCAAGCTTCGCGGGGTCCGCCCGGCGGCTGAAGAAAGGCCACAGCACGGCCCGCTCCACCGAGGAGCCCCTTTGCAGGCGGCCGTAGAGCGGCCACAGCATCCGGGTCGAGTCAGCGCCGAAGCGCGAGTTCCAGTACAGGGGGAACAGGACGGTGCGGAAATCCTGCCCCCGCCGCAGGAACCAATAGTTCAGGGCGTGGCCGGACCGGCTGGACTGCGCGGGGTCGGAAGAATACTGGAAGAGGTTGGCCGTATCGGACCAGCCCAACGCCGACACCCGCCTCCAGCCGGTGTTTCGGTTCCGCTTCGTCGCGAAGAGCGGGAACACGGTGAGGCCGCTCTCCGCCCGAGAACGTTCATGGGTCCAGAAGAGGAACCGCTGGGAGCTGGTCGCGCCGTCCCGGGCGCTGCGGAAGTCGAATACCGAGAGCGGGATGACCCCGAGGACGGCGAGGCGGCGGACGGCCTGGTCCGAACGGTAATGATAGAGCGGGAAGAAGACTGAGTAGGAGCGCGACGGCGTGAGCTTCTGGAAGAAGAGCGGCACGGCCCGTAAGGTGCGCTCGCCGTGCCGGTAGTCGGACATGACGAGCGGCCAGAGGATGTCGGTGCGCCGGATGTTCCGCTCGGGGTCGGAGAGCCGCCAATAGAACGGGCGCAGGGCCAGGTCGGTCTTGCGCCCCAGCCGCTTGTAGGAGATCAGCGAGAAGAGCACGTCGGTCTCCGAGCCGCCGGGAAGCTCAACCCGGTAGACCAGCGGCCACAGGTTCACCGGCCGGGACAGCTCCTCCGCCCGCGCCGGCCAGGCGGCGAGCAGGGCGAGGAGTAGGAGCGGCACCCGCATGCCGATAGCTTACCTCTTCCGGAAAGCCCGCAGGAAAAGCTAATATAGGCCGTCGGGAAGGCCGCAGGAACCTTTCTTTGGTGGGGTACCAGAGCGGTCAAATGGACTGGTCTGTAAAACCAGCGGGCTACGCCCTACATAGGTTCGAATCCTATCCCCACCACCAGTTTTGACGGTCGCAAGACGAGAAGCCGGCTCCCAGAGTCGGCTTTTCTTTTATGACGGAAACGAACTTCAGCCGCAAGACCCTCCTGGCCATGGCCGCGATCTCCTTCGCGGCGACCTTCCTCGTGTTCGGCTACGAGTTCATCCGCAGCGCCTCGGCGTCCCTCTTCATCCAGGCCTTCGGCTCGGCCCGCCTGCCCTACGCCATGACCGGAGTCCCCGTGGTCCTGGCCGTCCTCATATACGGGTACGCCCGCCTGCTCTCCCGCGTGGGAGCCAAGCGGGCCCTGCTCGCCTCCTACGCCGTCACGGCCCTGCTGTTCCTCCTCTGCTACGCCGAGATCAAGGCCGGACGCGCCTGGGCCACCGCGCTCCTCTACATCTTCGGACAGGCCTACATCGTGGTCATCGTCGAGCAGTACTGGGCCTTCATCGACAGCACGCTCCAGCCGGCGGAGGCGAAGCTCCTCAACGGGCCCATCATCGGCGGCGCCTCCATCGGCCCCATCGTGGGAGGCTACCTCGTCCACCGCCTGGCCGAATCCATCGGCACCGAGCAGCTCATCCTGCTCGCGGTGGCGGCCCTGGTCCCGGCGGCCGTGCTCTCGGCCCTCTCCTACGCCACGGCCGGCGAGCCGCAGCCCTCGCGGGAGGAATGGGGCGGCCTGCAGGGGCACCTGCACCTCAAGCTCTTCGGCCGGTCCCGCACCTTGCCCTGCTTGATGGCCGTGGTCGCCGTGGCCCAGGTCGTGTCCACGGCCCTGAGCCTGCGCTTCTACGGACTGGCCGAGGCCACCCTCCCGACGGTGGACGCGCGCACCGCCTACCTCGGGGGCTTCTGGTCCGCGACCAACATGGTCGCCTCGGGACTCCAGTTCCTGGTGACCCCCGCGGCCCTGCGCTGGCTCCCCCTGCGCGCGATCCACCTCACCATACCCGCCATCCATCTCGCCTCCTGCGCCGTGCTGCTCTGGGTCCCGACCCTGCCGATGGCCTCGGTCTCCTTCGCCCTGTTCAAGAGCTTCGATTACTCGATATTCCGGGCGGCCCGGGAAGTGCTCTACATCCCTCTCTCCTACGACGCCCGCTATCGGGCCAAGCAGGTCATCGACGCCTTCACCTACCGGTTCTCCATGGGCGCCACGGGCGGCACCCTTTCCTTGGCCACCGCGGCCCTGGGGACGGTCCCCGGGACCGCCTACACGGCCCTGGCCTGGATAGGCGCCCTGGCCTGGGCGGGCCTGGCGCTCCCCCTGACCCGCGAGGAGTCGAAGATGTATAATCCTCCTGTCCCCTCTCCGTCGGGACCCGCATGAAGATACTGCTCTTCAGCTGCCCGGATGCGACGCATCCCCTCTTCCCCCGGTTCTCCAAGAATCCCCAGCTCGGCCTCTGCATGCTGGCCGCCGCGGTCAAGGACCTGGCCGAGGTCAAGGTCGCGGACCTGTCCCTGCGCCGGGAGGACGTCCGGGCCGGGATCCGGGAAGCTATGGCGGCGGTGCAGCCCGACCTCGTCGGGATCAGCGCCATGACGTTCCAGTACGAGACGGCCAAGAAGATCGGGGCCTTCGTGCGTTCCTTGACCCCGGGGCTCCCCCTCGTCCTCGGCGGCTATCACGCCTCGCTGGCCTACGAGGACATCGCGCGCGACCCCGGCCAGCCTTTCGACTTCATCTCCCGCGGGGAAGGGGAGGTCGTGTTCCGCGAGCTGGTCCTGGCGCTCGCCCGGGAAGGCGACCCCAAGAGCATCCCCGGACTCTCGGCGCGCGACGGCAGCTCCTTCCGGCACAACCCGTCCCGGCCGGTCGAGCCCCTGGCCGCGCTCCCGCTCCCGGACCGCGGCGCGCGGCTCTGGCAGGGCTATCACATCTTCGAGAAGCCCTTCGACCACATCGAGAGCTCGCGCGGCTGCACCATGCCCTGCACCTTCTGCAGCATCACCCGTCACTACGGCCGGAACTACCGCACCTACGGCATTCCGCGCATCCTCGAAGACGTCCGCGCCGCCTACGCCGCCGGCGGCCGGGAGCTCTTCTTCGTCGACGACAACATCACCCTGGACGTGAAGCGCTTCGAGGCCATCTGCGACGCCCTCCTCGGCCTCGGCCTGCCGGACCTGAAGTTCACGACGCAGGGGAGCGTCGCGGGCTTCTACGACCGCCCCGAACTCATCCGGAAGATGGCCCGGGCCGGCTTCAACCTGGTCTTCTTGGGCATCGAGAACATGTCCCCCCGGAACCTCGCCTACTACAAGAAGGGCGAGATCGCGCAGAAGACGGAATGGGTGCTGCGCGAGCTCCACGCCCACGACCTCATGGTCATGGGAGGCTTCATCCTGGGGAGTCCCACGGACACCCGGGAGGATATCCTCCACCAGTTCGAGTTCATGCGCAAGTGGTCCATCGACAGCTTCCTCATCCAGATCCTCACGCCCTACCCCGGCACGCCCCTCACCGAAGGCCTCGAGCGGGACGGCTACATCGTCAACCGGGACCTTCGGCGCTACAGCGGCTTCTTCGCCACCGTGCGCACCGATACCCTGAGCTCCTACGAGCTGGATTTCATCAAGTGGAAACATCAGCCCTATTACCGCGACCCCAAGTGGTTCTTCACCGCGCCGGCGGCGAAGCTCTACCCCTGGCAGCTCGTGGCCACCGAATTCCGGCGCCGCGCCCTCGAGTACTTCACGGAGAAGTTCTGGACCCTCCTCGGCGGCGAGAAACTGGCCTTCCGGAAGTACATGGCGGGCCACCTCAACGCCAACTGCTTCTTCGGCGAAAAGATCGCGCCGGAGTGGCCGGACCTCTCCCCCGCGCCCGCCGGGGATCCGCGCCGGGTCCCGAACGAGAAACCCGCCTGCCCGGCAGGCTGAACAGGACCCGCGATGGAAACCTCCCCCTTCCCCGGTATACGCGCGGTGGCCCTGGATTTCGACGGGGTCATACTGGACTCGGTCCCGGTCAAGACCAACGCCTTCCGGGAGCTGTTCGCCCACGCGGGACCGGAGCGCTGCGCCCGGATCGTGGCCTACCACGAGGCCAATGGCGGGCTCTCCCGCTTCGTGAAGTTCCGCTGGGCCTGCACGGAGGTCCTCGGCCGCCCCTACACCGAGGCGGACGAGCGGGAGCTGGGGCGGCGCTTCAACGAGCTGGTGGAAGCCGCGGTGCTGAAGGCGCCCTTCATCCCCGGCGCGGCGGAGTTCCTCGAGCGCTTCGGCGGGAAGCTCCCCCTCTTCGTCGTCTCGGGGACCCCGCAGGAGGAGGTCCGCCGCATCGCCGCCCGAAGGGGCCTCAGCCGCTGGCTGCGCGCGGTCTACGGCAGTCCCGAGAAGAAGGCTGACATCCTGCGCGCCGTCGTGCGCGAGCTGGGCTGCGCGCCTGAGGCGGTCGTGATGGTGGGGGACGCCCAGAACGACCTCGACGGCGCCTCCCAGGCCGGCGTCCGCTTCATCGGCGTGGGCGGCGGGAGCTTTCCCGCCGGCACCCTCGTCCTGGCGGACCTGCGCGCGCTCGCCGACGCGCTTCGGGACCCCGGATAACTGGTAGGACCTTTGCCGCCCTCCGGGTGGACCGAAAGGCCCGGTTGCCTCGCCGCTGAGCTTCCTACAATCCGGACATGCCGCGTCTCGCGACGCCGTGCTGCGCGCTGGCAGCCCTCCTAGGGGCGCTGACCCTGTGGGAAGCCCCGGCCGCGGCCCAAAGCGCCTGGGTGCCCGTCGGCGACACGGCCTCCCGGTCCGAACCGCCGGAGCTCGGCCCCGGCGCGCAGATCGAGCCGCCCGACGACCCCGAACTCGATGCCGCGGAGAAGCGCACGAACTTCGCCTACGGGGAGATGAGCTCGCGGCTGGAAAAAGTCATCATCGGCCGCCGCAAGAAGGGGCGCAAGACCCCGCCGCGCAGCGGGGTCACCCCGGCGGACCGGGTCGAGAAAGGCGACATCCGCTACATCGTCCTCCACTCGGCCCTGGGCTCCTACGAGGGCTCCATCGACCATCTCTTGCGCAAGCCGGTCGCGGCCCACTTCATGGTGGGCAAGGACGGGGCGGTCACGCGCATGGTGGCCATCAAGGACTTGGCCAATCACGTGAAGAACCCGCAGATCGAGAGAGCCTCGGTGGGCATCGAGACCGAGACCGGCAGGATGAAGCCCCCCTGGTTCTCCGCGGCGGACTGGGACCCCGGGGAGCGCTGGCGGATGTACGCGGCGCTGGCCTGGCTTATCCGCGCCATCGCGGAGGAAGCCGGGGTGCCGCGCGACACCGAGCACATCATCGGCCACGACGCGGCCGACCGGGGCCTACGCGGCGCGCACACCGACCCCGGGGAACTCTTCTACAACGCCTCCTACCCGCTCTTCGAGGAGCGCTTTCCGGGCCGGGGCGTCACCCCGCAGAAGTACCTGATGCTGCTCGTCAACGACGACACCCCCCCGCGGGTGGAACGCCCCGCCGCGGCCGCGGCCGCGATGATCCGGGTGAAGGACCTCGAGCGCCTCGGGGTCTCCCGCGTCAAGCTCCTGCAGGCGGAGGGCGGACGCTCCCGGACGGTCTATGCCTGGCAGGCGGGAGCCAAGGGCATGCCCCCGTCCCGGGTGGACGTCCCACTCCCCCCGGAGCCCGGGGACTACGGCATCGAGGCCTACGACCTGGTGGGGAACATGACCCGCGCGCGCTTCGTCGTGTCGGCGCCGGCCGAAGGCCCCCCGCTCCTCAGCTTCCTGTCGGATCCGGAAGGGATTTAGGATAGTCCATCACCGGGCTTGACCCCGCGCCGTCACCCCGGGGCTTGACCCCAGGCCGTCACCCCGGGGCTTGACCCCAGGCCGTCACCCCGGGGCTTGACCCCAGGCCGTCACCCCGGGGCTTGACCCCGGGGTCCAGTTCGACGGCAGTCCATGGATCCCGGCTTTCGCCGGGATGACGAAAGAGGGGCCGGGATGACGGCGTCGACGCCGGAACGACCGGGACGGGAGTACGCCGTCAGCCGCCGATGCGCGGCTCGGGCTCGAAGCGGATCGGGCGGTAAGGGCTGAAGGGGACCTTGCGCGCTGGGGCCGGAGAGAGTCCGCCCCCTCCGCGAAAGGTAGACAGCCGCGCTCCGGGGACGGCGCCCCCTGGGCCGCCGCCCCAGCGCATGGATATCCCGATCCGGTGGGAATCTCCGAGGTCTCCGAAAGGCACGAAGGCGTAATCCAACGACAGGTCCTTCAGCCGCCAACCCACCCCGGCGGTCACCCCGGGCCCGGCCTGGTTGCGCCCGTCGTAGCCCGCCCGGGCCGCGAACCAGGGGACCGGGAGCCACTCCAGCCCCGGATGGAGGGTGACATCGTCGTTGGCTTCCTTGTCCAGCTCGAAGGCCGCCGTGAGCTTCTGGCCCAGGAAGGCGAGATCGTAGGCCGCCCCCAGCCGCAGGACCGTCGGAAAATCCTCGGTGGTGCTGGCGTACCGGGGCCGGACCAGCCCCAGGTTCTGCACGGCCCAGCCCAGGACCAGCGGGACCTCGTAGATCGGCTCCAGTTCGAGCCTCCCCCCCGCGTCCAGCGCCGCGCCGCGCGCCGAGAAGCCGGCGATGTCGGACTGGACGTACTTCAAGGCCGCGCCCAGGGTCATGAAGGAGTTCAGCCGCCTCCCATAGCCGGCGGCCACGGCCAGGTCCGCGGCGCTATAGCTGCCCAGGCCGCTGCCCGAGGGGTTGCTCACCGTGGTCCGGGGGATGCTCCCGTACGACAGCCGGTTCACCCCGAACCCCAGCCCGTTGCGGAACACCGTGGAGAACACCTGCTGGCGCACGCCTTCGAAATGCTGGTTGTGCATGAAGGCGGCGCCGTTGTGCGGGGAGTCGGCCAGGGCGCCGGGGTTGCGGAACACGGCCCCGGCGTCGGCGCTCAGAGCCACCGCCGAGCCGCCCAGTCCCACGGAGCGGGCGTCCGTCGGCAGCAGGAGGAAGACGAACGGGTCCCCGCCCCCGGCCGCGAAAGCCCGGGCCGGGAGGAGGAGCAGGCCGATGAGGATCGCCTTGCGCATCAGCGCACCACCCCGATCTTCCTCGTCACCGTCTGTCCGCCGCCCTTGATGACCGCGAAATAGACCCCGCTCGCGATCCGGCGCCCGTCCGAGTTGCGCCCGTCCCAGGTCACGGTCCCGCCCGAGCTCGCCGAATCGTAGGTCCAGACCCGCCGGCCGCTTACGTCGTAGACCTTGATCGCGATCTCTTCGGGCACCTGGCCGAACTTGATCCCGCTCGCCCAGTCGCCGTTGTCGGCGTCCCCGTCGTCCGGGACGAAGGGCGAGGGATACACCAGGATCGCATCCAGGTTCGTCGCCAGGGGCGCCACGGCCGCCAGGCCGAAGGTGGAGAAGTGCCCCACGGAGGCCGAGACCCTGCGGTCCCCGGCGGAGAGCTGGCTCGCGACGGCCTCCCAGGCGCCGGTGGCGGGGTTGAGCCAGGCCACGGTCAACTCGGAGGGCGTCAGCCCCGCGGCCTGGAGGGCGACCGCATCGTAGAAGAAGGATATCCGCGCCGGCGGGTCGAATACCGCCTGGGTGGACCGCAGTTCGGCCTTGAGGGTCAGCAGGACCCCCGCGCGCAGGCCGCGCCCGGCGGCCGCCGACACGCCCGCCGCGGGAACCTCGAGCTCCAGGTCGAGCTGGTCGTTGGCCGCGTCGAGCGCTTCGCCGGGGAGCTCCACCTGGCCGCTGTGCTTGGAGTCCTCGTGGGTGATGTCCACCTGGTTGGGGCCGGACTGGGCGACCGTCGCGGTCTTCTCCTGCTTGTCCCCGTTCTTGCTCTCGCTCTCCTCGGGGTCGGACTTCTCGATGCTCACCATGATCGAGGGCGCGTCCTCGGGGTGGTAGCCCGAGCCGGGGCATTTCGCCAGGGCCCGCAGGAGGTACTCCCCGTTGGGGAACTCGGTCGGGTCCCAATGGACGAAGAACGGGGATTCCGCGTCCGGGTTGGGGTGGTTGGCGTTGCGCGCCACGACGTCCTGGTAAGGCGTGGTGCTGATGAGGGGCCTATACTGGAAGAGGACGTCGTCGGCCTCCCCGTCCACCTCCGCCATGATGGTGACGCTGTTGCCGCCCACCTTCTTGCCGTTCTGCGGGACCTTGATGACGGCGACGGCGCAGGTCCGGGTCACGAAGGCCTTGGCCGAGACCTCGTTGGTGTTGCGCTCCTCGGCGACGGCGTTGGCGGCGCGCACGATGAAGCGGTAGGTGACCCCGTCCGTCAGCCCCTCCGCGGTCCAGGCGCTCGCGTCGCCGGCGAGGGTCGCGGCGGGAGCGAAGAAATCGAAGGACTCCCCGGCCTCGGCCATGTAGACCTTGTGCTGGAGCACGCCGGCCGAAGCGGTGGGCTGGTCCCAGGTCAGGACGATCTTCAGGCCCTCCACGGCCTCCGCGGCCAGGTGGGTGGGGGGCGGGGGCGGCGCGGGCGGGAAGGTCGGCGGGATCTCGACCAGGCGGATCTTGTGGTTGAAGGTGTCCGCGACGAAGAGCTGGCCCAGCTCCTGGCGCGCGTAGAGGCCGTGCGGATAGCCGAACGCGGCCGCGGCGCCGGGGCCGTCCTGGTCCCCCCACACCCCGGTCCCCGCCAGGGTGGTGGTCTGCCCCGTGCCCTGCTCCACCTGCCGGATGCGGTTGTTGCCGGTGTCCGCGACGAAGATGCTGGTCTCGCTCCAGGCGATGCCCCAGGGGCTCGTGAAGCGCGCCATCCGCGGGTTCGCGTTGTCCTCGAAGCCGGGAGTGAGCGGGACGCCGGAAACCGTGCTCACCTCGCCGGTGCGCAAGTCGAGCTTGCGGACCACGTGGTTGTCTGAGTCCGAGACGTAGAGTTCGTCCCCGTGCACCGCCAGCCCCCGCGGGGAATTGAAGCGGGCCGCGGCGCCGATCCCGTCCGCGTAGTCCGCGGTCCCCGGAGCGCCGGCCACGGTGCGCACGACGCCCAGGGCCAGGTCGATCTCGCGGATCACATGGTTGCCCGTGTCCGCGACGTAGACCTTGCCGTCCCGGGAGAAGATGCCCCAGGGGAAGGAGAACTCGGCCTCGGCCAGCGTGCCGTCCCGGAACCCGGACTTCCCGGAGCCGGTCAGGGTGGTCACCTGTCCGCTGGCGCGGTGGATGCGGCGGATCTTATGGGTGCCGAAATCCGCGACGTAGAGGAAGGCCCCGTCCACGGTCGCATGGCAGGGATAGCGGAAACGAGCCTGCTCGGCGGTCCCGTCCAGGTCCCCCGCGTGGTCGGAACCGGCCAGCACCGAGACGCTCCCGGCGGGGTCCACTTTCAGGATCCTCTGCCCCCCCACCTCCGCGATGTAGAGCGTGCCGTCGGAGGCCCCGGCCACGTTGAGCGGGTTGTTGAGCGTGGCCGACAGGCGGCCGCCCGTCAGGCCCAGGCCCGCGCCGGCCACGGTCACGACCTCCCGGGTAGCGAGGTCCGCGCGCCGGATCTTGTGGTTGAACATGTCCGCGACGTAGAGATAACCGCCCTGCACGGACACTCCCTGCGGGAAGGAAAGAGCGGCGAATAGGCCGAGCCCGTCGGCGTCGCCCTGCTCCCCGCCGATGAAGTCGCTCACGGCTCCGTCGGCCCAGGCCACGCGGCGCACCCGATGGACGTTGTCCGCGGGGTCGGCGGGAGCGTACGGGAAGGGATAGGACTCGACGGCGTACAGATAGGAACCGTCCACGGCCAGCCCTTTCACGTTGGAGAGCTGCCCCCAGGGGACGGCGGGGAGGGCGCTCAAAGTCTGCGCGTCCAGGTCATAGGCGCGGGTCAAGGTGTCGCCCACCGCGTAAAGGGTCCGCCCGCTCAAGCCGAGATTGACGTAGGAGGCGGCGGGAAGGGCGGAGAGCAGGACGCCGGCGCCGCTGGCCGGGTCGGTGACCCGGTATAGGCCGAGGCCGCTGATGCGGTAGAGATCCGTCCCGTCGGTGGCCAGCAGGGCCAGGTCGAGATTGGTGCCTTCGTAGCTGCCGCCGGGGACCGAGATCCGGCCCCAGGGCACGTACAGCCAGCCGTTGGCGTAGAGGATCCGCTCCACCCAGAGCCCGGCATAGAGGGTGCTGATCGTGCCTCCGGGGTCGATACGCCGGATCTTCCGGTTATAGGCATCGGCGACGAACAGGCTGCCGTCCGGGGCCGAGGCCACGCCGTAGGGATGGTTGAAGGCCGCCTGCAGGGCGGGCCCTCCGTCGCCGTAGGAGCGCGCCGCGCCCGCATAAGACGAAACGTCCCCTACCGCGCCGTGCGCGATCAGGGGAGCGAGGAGGACGGTCGAGAGCAGCCAGAGAACTCGCATTGTTTCCTTCGGTAGCCCGACCCTCCGCACCTGCGGAGTCGTGGCTTTGCGCGACCGCCCATCCATCGGGTGGTCTTGCCGTTTCGGGTATCCTAGTAGGAAGGGTAGCCCCGGAAAGTTGACTTGTCAAGACCCCGTTCTGTTCAGGGCCGGAAGGCGGCGAGCAGGGAGTCCAGAAGCCCCCGGACCTCCGCGCGGAAGACGGCGTCCAAGGGGACGCCGTCCCCGGGGCGGCGCCGTTTTCCTCCCGCGGAGGGGGCGGCGTCCAAGGGGCGCTGTCCGGCGAGGGCTGCCTTCATCATGGTCTCCAGCGCCGCGCCCAGCCGGCTCACCTCGTCCAGGCCGTAGGTGCCGCCCGAGCCTTTCAGCCGGTGGCCGGCCGCGCGCAGGCCGTTCAGGAGCCCGGCCTTCCGGGCTTTGCCCGCCTTGCGCAGGGAGTTCAGCCGTCTCCCGGCGGCCCGCAGGGCGTCGCGGGACTCCGCCCGGTACAGGGCCATCAGCTCGGCTTCGGGGTCGTCGGAGGGGATCAAAGGAGGGATTCGAGGCTTTGGGCGAATTTGGCCGGAGTCTTGCAGCGCTTCTCCGGGTCCGGGTCCAGGGCCCAATCCAGGACCTGGTCGAGGAAGGGATGGAGGCCCTCCACGCGCGTGCCGGCGCGGATGTAGTTCCGGTTCTGCTTGCCCAGGGAGATCCCGCCGCTGGTCCCCTGGAAGGGCAGGGTCCCCGTCACCATCTCATAGAAGCACACCGCCATGGCGTAGACGTCGGATTCCCGGCGCACGTGGCCGAGCTCCTGCTCCGGCGCCATGTACTGGGGGGTGCCCGTGATCGTGCTGGTCGACTGCAGGCTGCTCAGGGAGTCCTTGGCCTGGCGCGCCACGCCGAAATCCATGACCTTCACGATACCGTCCTTGTTGATCATGATGTTGGCGGGCTTGAGGTCCCGGTGGATGACGCCGCGCTTGTGGGAGTATTCCAGCGCGGAGGTCACCGCCTGGATGATGCGCACGGACTGGTCGAAGGGGAGCTTCCCGTAGGAGCGGATGTACTCGTCCACGGTGCTCCCGTCCACGTATTCGAACACCAGGTAGATGTCGTCCCCGTCTCCCACCACGGAGTGTATCTCCACGATGTTGGGGTGCTTGAGCGCCGCGACGGTGCGCGCCTCCGAGACGAAGCGCTCGCGCTCGCGGGCGTCATGGCCGATCTCCTCGCGCATCCTCTTGATGGCGACCCGGCGCTCCAGGTTCACGTCGAAAGCCTCGAAGACCACGCCCATCCCGCCGACGCCGATCTTCCGCTCCAGCCGGTAGGTGCCCGCGATGAGCCCGCCGGGGACCGGGGTGGCGGGAGCGCCGGCGGCCTTGCGCCCCCAGGACATGCTGTGCAGCAGACCCAGGGCGATGAGGAAGCCCCCGGCCACGCTGAGGACCAGGATCAGGAGCATCCGCCGGCGCGTGTCCTTGCTCTCCGCCGCATTCCCGGCCGCGCCCGCGGCCCGCCCGGCCGCGCCGCGGTCCTCGGAGAACCATTCCTTCGAGAAGAGGAGCGCCATGTCGGCGTCCTCCGGCAGGTCCAGGGCCGCCTGATAATACTGCACGTATTTCCCGTCCACCCGGGCGGCCTTGGCCAAGGACTGCTTGGCCTCCTTGGCGCGGTCCAGGCCCGCCAGCGCCCAGGCCTTCTGGAAATGGGCGCCGGCCAGCCCCCGCACGCTCGGTTCCTTACCCTGCGCCGCCTGGACCTCATAGACCGCCAGGGCCTGCTCCGCGGCGGCCATAGCCTCCGCAAAGCGGCCGAGGCGGTTGTGCACGCGGGCATGGACGTTCAGGAGCAGGGAGCCGGGCTCGGCGCCGCTGACGCGGAGCGCGGCCTCGGTGTCGGCCAGCGCCTCCTTGAGCTTGTCCCGGCGCACGTTCGCGAAAGCCCGCCAGGTGAGGGCGGCGGCGTCATCGGGGTCCTTCTCGAGCGCCTGCGTGGCGTAGAGCACGGTCTTGTCGTAGCTCCCTTTCCGGAACTCTCCCCGCGCGAGCTGGATGAGCCCCGCGGCCGCGGACGGGGGCATGGGCGACCCCGGAGGCGTCAGGCCCGAGACCAGGGCGTCCGCCGTGATGTCCTCGGAGCTCATGGGCTCCTGCGCGGTGCCGTACAGCTGCTGCCGGGCCATCTTCTGGATGTTGAAGGCCACCCGGTCTCCGGGCTCGAGCGCCAGGGCGCGGTCGGCGGCCTCCAGTGAAGCCTCGAACTCCCGCCCCGCGTATTTCGCGCTGGCCAGGATGGTGAAGGGCTGGGAGCGCTGGGGGTCGAGCCGGATGGATTTCTCGCTGGCTTCCACCGCCTTCCGGTCGTCGCCCACGTTCATGAAATCCTGCGCCAAGTTGCCCAGGACGACAGCGTGCTCGGGGAAGACCGCGGCCAGTTCCTGGGACAGCTGCAGGCCTTCGGGGCCGGCCGCGGCCAGGGCCCGCAGATGGGAGAAGAACTCCATCAGCACCGGGTTCTGCCTCTGGATGAGCTCCCGCTTGGCGCGCGCGGCGAAATCCTGCACCTCGGCCTCGAAGCGGGTCTGATGGAAGCGCCGGACCTCGGGGGCATTCCGCGCTCCGGCCTTGCCCCGGTAGTGGTGGGCCACGGCGAGGAAGCGCCGCATCATGTCCAGCCGGTCGTTCTCCGTCATGGATTCCAGGTCGCCGCGGATGTCCTCCACCAGCGCCTGGCGTCCCTGGCTGTAGCCGTACGCCACGTGTTTGCGCTCGAGCTGGTAGACCAGGTCCCAAAAAGACCTCTTCACGCCCGTCGCCGTGGCCGGCGGGATGTACTGGAACTGGCTGTAGGCCGAACCCTCTCCCGCGCCCGCGACCAGGCTGGGCCCCGCGGTGTACCGGCCGGAGGTCGTGCTCACCGCGTCGCGCACCAGGTCGTCGGCGCGGGCCGGCGACCAAGCCAGCCCCAGGATGAGCGCCGCGCTGTAGAGGATGCGTTTCATCTTGTTATCGACAAAGGATACCGGCCGGCCCGTCCCCCCGGAAGTGTCGAAAGGGCATACATCATGCGCTTTCAGGCCCAGGACTGCGTGGGCCCTTGGGTCCGGCTTCATCCGTAGGCCCAGGATAACCGCCGCCCGGGGAGCTTTGTTGGGGCCTAGGGCCCGGAGCGGCTTGGGCCCAAGGGCCCATATCGCCCCGGCGCCCTTCTGCTATAATATCAGGACCAGTGAGTTTCAAGCACTGCTGTCGCCTCCTGGTCTGGACCTTCATCCTAGCTATTGTCGTCGCCGCGGACTCCCAGACCTCCGCCACCCCCCGCGATTCCACTCAGGGGCATCCTTCTGGTTGGCTCGCCCAGGCGCGCTCGCCGCAGGGGGCGCAGGCCGATTGGGCGCGCGTCATGAGCATGACCCATTCCCGGCAGCACCTCCCCGACGCCGGGGCTCCCCGCGTGGCGGGCTCCGGGACGCTGCGCGACGCCCGGCATCTCCTCGTGATCCCCACCCCGAAGGCGACGCGCGAGTACCAGTACACCTTCCGGATGCTCCTGGCCGCCCCGCAGAAATGCGACCGGTATGACACCCTGATCGTCAAGTACGCTCGCCGGCACGGCCTCGACCCCCGCGTCGTAAAATCCATCATCGCCGCCGAATCGGAGTTCAACCGCTCCGCCCGCTCGCCGGCCGGCGCCCGCGGCCTCATGCAGCTCCTGCCTTCCACGGCGCGCTCGTTCGGCGTGGCGGCCCCCGCGCTTGAGGACCCGGAGGCGAACATCCGGGCGGGCACGGCCTATCTGGCGCGGCTCTACGCCCTGGTCTGGGAACGCTACCGCCTGGCGGGGATCGCCTACGAGGACGCTCCCATCTGGGTGGTCCAGCGGGTGATCGCGGCGTACCACGCGGGACCCAAGGCCCTGCCCCGCAACCGCTGGCGCCCTTCGACCCAGCGCTACCTGCGCAAGGTCCTCCTCTTCTACCAGTCCCACGTCAGCGACCTTCGGCCGGGACCGGCCCTCGACGCCTAGATCATTTCCTGGGCAGGAACTTTTCGACCTTGCTCCGCAGGGTCTGCAGGTCGAAGGGCTTCTGGATGAAGTCGTTGGCCCCGCCCTCGAGACAGTGCTCGACGTCCTCGACGAGGTCGCGCGCCGTCACCATGATGATGGGGGTGGCCTGGGTCTTCGGGTTGCCGCGGAAGTAGCGCAGGGTGTCGAAGCCCGAGAGCCCGGGCATCATGATGTCGAGGAGGATGATGTCGGGGGATTCGTCGTCGGCGACCTGTATCCCATGGTCGCCGCTGGACGCCTCGGCGACCGCGAAGCCGAGTTCCTCGAAGAACATGGCCATCATCGTCCGGGTGGACACCTCGTCGTCGATGAGGAGCACCTTCCGCTTCCTGTTCGAGCCGAAGAAACCCATACGGGGATTCTAGCACAAACTCCCGTCTCCAAGGCCAGCCCGTATGGGTCCTTGGGCCCAGACGCAGCTGGGTCCGGGCGCCCTGGCCGCTGGGGCCGTTCGGGCTATCCTGGGGACATGGCGAACGACGGCCGCTGCTCCCGGATCCGGCCCTTGATCCTCGGACTCTGCCTCCTCGGCGCCGCCGGCTGCGATGAAAGCGATAAAGCGGCCGCGCCCGCCGGGGACACGAGCGCGGCGCGGCCGGAGCCCGCCCGCTTCGGCCGCACCGGGGGCACGGTCGCCCCCCAGGCGCAGGCCCAGATGGACGCCTGGAGCCGCTCGGGCGGCGCCGCGCCGACCGGCGTCACGGCTCCCGAGGGAGGCTCCCTCCTCTCCGCCGCAGCCCTGAGCTCCGGGGAATTCCCTCCCGTCACGGACGGGACCGCGAAATACGCGGACCCCATCGTGGTCCGCGCGGGGATGGCGATCGACAACGACGGGCAGATCGCCGACGCCCGGCAGGCCGACCGGATCCGCCGCCAGCGCGACCCGCACCACCAGAGCGAGACTTCCCTGCGCTACCGCGACGGCGGCTCCCTGGACCCGACCGCCATCCCCTACATCGTGGTCCCGAGCCGGCAGAAAGGGCTGCTCGGCGACCTGGCCGTGGTCTCCTACCGCGGCCGGAGCATCGCCGCCGTGGTCGGGGACTGCGGTCCGCGCTACGGCGAGGCGTCGGTGGCCCTGGCCGACGCTCTCGGCGTGAACTCCCACGGCGTGACCGGGGGCATCGCGAGCGGAGTGACCTACGTCATCTACCCCCGCTCCGGACAGGGGCGGCCGGCGGACGCCGGCCACCTCAAGCAGATACTCGCCGCGAACGAACGCCCCCTCCTGGCCGACGCCTCTTCCCGTCTCCCCGGGACCCTGCTGGCCCAGCGCTGACTCGTTGCGCGCCCTTATGCTAGACTCGGTCCATGAACAGACCGATCACGGCGACGCTCGCTCTCCTGGCCTGCCTCGCGCTCGATGCGCGGGCGGGCTTCTACCCCCTGGATTTCACGATCTCCGCGCAGGCTCTGAAGGAAGCCTGCGCCGCGGCCCAGGCCAAGGCCGAAGGCCGGCTCCAGGCCCTCGCGGGCGAGACCGCCCCGGACTTCCGGAAGGCTTTCACGGCCTTCGGGGAGATCATGGGCGACCTCGACGACGAGACCGCGGCCCCCATCTTCCTGGGGCAGGTCTCCCCGGACAAGGCCGTGCGGGACGCGGGGACCGACTGCGACACGGCCGTCTCCAAGTACGCGGTGGATGTCTATTCGCGCGCGGGGCTGTTCAAGGTCCTCAAGGCCGCCGCGGACCGCGGCGAGCTCCTGGAGGGCGAGGACGCCCGCCTGTTCGAGAAAGTCCTCCTGGACTTCAAGCGCAGCGGTCTCGACCTGCCCGACGCCGAGCGCGAGAAGCTCAAGGAGCTGCGCCAAAAGATCGTCTCCCTGTCCAACGATTTCAGCAAGGAGGTCGCCGAGACCGGGGACTTCGCCCTCTTCACGGAGGCCCAGATGGCCGGGACCCCCGAGGACATGCGCAAGCGCCTCGACCAGGTGGACGGCAAGTACAAGGTCACCCTCGACTATCCGGATTACTTCCCCTTCGTGGAGAACGCGAAGGACCCGGAGGCCCGCAGGATCCTGGAGGGGAAGTTCAACCTCCGCGGCGGGCAGAAGAACAAGGCGCGGCTGAAGGAGGTGCTGGCCCTGCGGGTGGAAGCCGCGAAGCTGCTCGGCTACAAGACCCACGCCCATTTCGTGCTTGAGGAACGCATGGCCAAGACGCCGGAGGCGGTCATGGCCTTCCTCGACGGCCTGCGCCGGAAGCTCTATCTGAAGGGCCGGCCGGAACTGAAAGACCTGTTGGCGCTGAAGGCGGCGGAGGAAGGCCCGCGCTCCGACGGGGTCCTGCACGCCTGGGACTGGCGCTACTACCACGAGAAGCTCATGCGCACCAGGTACCAGGTGGACCAGCAGAAGATCAAGGAATACTTCCCCACCGACCTGGTCGTGGAGCAGATGCTCGCGATCTACCAGGAGCTCCTGGGCCTGAAGTTCCGGGACCTGGGTCCGATGGGCGCCTGGCATCCGGACGTGAAGGTCTACGAGATCTCGGATTCCCGCACCGGTGTCGTGCTCGCGCGCTTCTTCATGGACCTGTATCCGCGCGAAGGGAAGTACAAGCACGCCGCGGCCTTCACCCTGATCCAGGGCCGGGTCCTGCCGGACGGCTCCTACCAGAAGCCGCTGAGCGCCATGGTCGCCAACTTCGACAAGCCGACCGCGGAGAAGCCGTCTTTGCTCCAGCACGGCGACGTGGAGACCCTGTTCCACGAGTTCGGGCACATCATGCACCAGACCCTGACCCGGGCCAGATACCGCCGGTTCTCGGGCACCGCGGTGGCGCGCGACTTCGTGGAGTGCCCCTCCCAGATGTTCGAGAACTGGGTCTGGGACGAGGGCATCCTTCAGCGCATGTCCGGACATTACGCGGACCGCGCTCAGAAGCTCCCCAAGGCGATGATCCGCAAGATGCTGGCCGCCCGGCTGGTGGACGCGGGGCTGAAGTATCTCCGCCAGAACTTCTTCGCCACCTACGACATGACCCTCAACACCGCGGGCGCGTCCGACACCACCGAGCTCTACGCCCGGCTGATGCCGGAGGTCTCGCTCATCCCCATGAGCCCCGGGGTCATCCCCGAGGCGAGCTTCACGCACGAGATGGGCTACGACGCCGGCTACTACGGCTACCTGTGGTCGGAAGTCTTCGCCCAGGACGCCTTCTCCCGCTTCGAGGCTGACGGCATCCTCAACGAAGAGACCGGGCGCGATTTCCGGCGCTGGGTGCTGGAGCCGGGAGGCTCCCGCGAGGAGTCCGTCTCCCTCAAGGGCTTCCTGGGGCGGGAGCCCAATGACGAGGCCTTCCTGCGGGAACTCGGCATCGGGACCCCGGGCGCCAAGCCGGCCAAGAAGTAGCTGCGGGGATCAGCCCTTCAGCAGGACGGCGATCTCGGCGCGCAGGGCGTGGATGCCGTAGCCCTCGGCGGCGCTGACCCAGGCGATGTCCTCGGGGCGCAGGCCCAGGGCGCCGGCCACGTCCCGCCGCTGCACCGCGAGGCGCGAGCCCTTCACCTTGTCGCTCTTGGTGGCCACCACGCGCCAAGGCAGCCCCTTGTCCCGCAGCCAGTCGAGCATCTGCGCGTCCAGTTCCGTAGGGCCGACCTTGGCGTCGACCAGGGCGAAGACCATGCGCAGGCTCGGACGCCCGGTCAAGTAGCTCTCGATCATCGGGCCCCAGCCCGCGCGGTCCCCGGGCCGGCCTTTCACGTAGCCGTAGCCGGGGAGGTCGACCAGCCAGCGGTCCGCGCCGGCCAGGAAAACGTTGATGGTGCGGGTGCGCCCCGGCGTGCCGGAGACGCGCGCCACGTTGCGGCGGCAGAGCGCGTTCAAGAGCGAGCTCTTGCCCACGTTGGAGCGGCCGACGAAAGTGACCTCCGCGACGCAGGGCCCCAGCCGCTCCGGGACGGTCTCGCTCAGGAGATAGGTGACGTTCTCGAACAGCTGGGCCATGCCGCGGCCCTTACTTGGACTTCGCCGCGAATTCGCTGAAGATGGAGCCGGCGCCCATGAACTTGGCGTCGATGGCCATGCCGATGCGGCCGACCTCCTGGCGCCCGCCCGCGGCGGCGCTGGCGGCGATGCCCTCCAGCGCGTAACCGAGGGTGCGCATGGGGTCTCCGCTGCGTTCCTGGACTATGTCCACCACGGCCTGGACGATCTCCACGGCGCCTTCCGCGGCGTCCCGGCCGGAAAGGACCACCGCGGCCATGGCCGCCCGGCACGCGCCCCCGATGACGTCCTTGGATGTGGCGCCCTTGGTCTTGAACTCCGCCTTGAGCTGGGCCGCGACGAGGTCGTGGATCTTCCCCGGCGCGGGAGGCTCGGCGAGGAGCACCCGGCTGACTTCCACCTGCACGCGCTGCGCGATCTGGTCTGCCTGGTTCATGCATATAGATTAGCCGTTGGGATAGGCCCTGCGCAAGCGCCGGAGCCGGGATGCCGCCCCCTTGACAAAGTGTCGATTGGACACTATACTATTGTCAATGGTACACTTACTAGCTGCGGGAGCCGCTCAGGGCCGCGACCACCTCCTCGGCGGCCGCCCTTGCCAGGACGCCTTCCGCATCCTCGCGGATGACGACGCGGCCGTTGCCGTGGTCTGCGACGGCTGCGGGTCGCAGCCCCACAGCGGGGTCGGGGCCCACCTGGGAGCGTTCATGACGGCCCGGGCGGCCCTGCGGCGGAGGTCCCGGGATGGGCGGCTGGACCTGGACGGACTGCGCGCCGAACTCCTGGCCGGCCTGGCCGCGGTCGCCTGGACGGCGGGGCTCGGACTCCGGGAACACCTCCTGTTCACCATCGTGGCCGCGGTCCTTTCCGGCGGGCGGGCCGTGGTGTTCTCCTGCGGAGACGGGGTCGTGGCCGTGGACGGGGCCGTACGGCGTCTCGGCCCCTTCCCCGGCGACGCGCCGCCCTATCTCGCCTACGGCCTGGAGGGCGGGGACGCGCGCTTCGGGCTCCTTTACGACGGCCCCGCGACCCTGGTCCTCATCGGCACCGACGGCGCGGCGGACCTGGACCTCCCCTCCCTGTGGAGCGACGGCCGCTGCTGGGTCAACCCGGATACCGTGCGCCGCCGCCTGACGCTGAGCCGCCCGCGCGACGACGCCGCCGTGGCCCTCATAAAGGAGAGCCATGGCTGAGATATACCTCAACGGCCGCAGGCTCCGGCTCGATCCGGCGCGCCTGCTCGGGTCCGGGGGCGAGGCCGAGGTCTACGACATCGGGTCAGGCCGGGCCCTCAAGGTCTACAAGGGGCCGGACCACCCCGACTACCGGGGACTGCCTGGGGAGGCCGACGCGGCCCGCGAGCGCCTCCGGACCCGGCCGGCCAAGCTCGCGCAGTTCCCGTCGCTGCCGCCGCGGGTCGTGGCGCCGCTGGAGACCGCCGTGGACCGGGCCGGCCGCGTGGTCGGCTTCACCATGAAGCTCGTCCCCAACGCCGAGTCGCTGCTGCGCTGGTCCGAACCGGGCTTCCGGCGCGCGGTGCCTCCGGCCCTGACCGCCCCGCTGTTTTTGGACCTGTACGGGACGGTGACCCGCGTCCACGAGGCCGGGGTCGTGATCGGGGACTTCAACGACCTCAACGTCCTGGTCTCCGCGGGGCTTGCCTACCTGATCGACGCCGACAGCTTCCAGTTCGGGGCGCACCGGTGCCCGGCCTACACCGAACGCTTCCTGGACCCCAGGACCTGCGGACCGCGGGACCTGCGCCCGCTGCGGCCCCACTCGGCCGCCACCGACTGGTACGCCTTCGAAGCCCTGCTCTTCCAGGCCCTGCTCCTCGTCCACCCCTATGGCGGCGTGCTCGCGGGCGCGGCGCGGCCCGCGGAGCGCATCCTCGGCCGGGTCACGGTCCTGGATCCGCGCGTGCGCTACCCCCGGCCCGCGATCCACTGGCGGGTCCTGCCGGACGAGCTCCTCCATAGGTTCCATGAGACCTTCGTCGAGGACCGCCGCAGCCCCTTCCCCCCGGTCCTACTGGAGTCCCTGCGCTGGACGGTCTGCCCTTCCTGCAAGGCGGCCCACGCCCGGCTCACCTGCCCCGTCTGCGCCGGGGCCGCGGCGGGCGGGTCCCTCCGGCGCGCCGCCGCGGTCACCGTCGCGAGGGGCGCCCTGACGGTGACGCGCCTGCTCCAGACCGAAGGCGAGGTCGTGGCCCTCGCGCCCCGCGCCTGGCTGGTCTTCCAGAACGGGGAGTTCCGGCGCGAGGACGGTCGCGCGGCCCTGCGCGGGCCCCTGCGCCCGGGGTCGCGCTATTTCCTGGAGGGGGGCTCCACGGTCGCGGTGGGGCCCGAGGAAGCCTTCGCCGTCGCGGGGGGGCGCTGCTGGTGGGAGCGCGACGGCGCGCTCTGGCGCGAGGGAGCCCTGGGCGACGAGCGCGTCGGCGAAGTCCTCTCCGGGCGGACGCGCTTCTGGGTCGGGCCCGAGTTCGGCTTCGGCTTCTACCGCGCGGGGGGCGTCACCGTCGCCTTCGTCTTCGAGGGGACCCGCCGGGGGCTATGCGACGGCGTCCCCGTCCCCCCCCTCCGGGGACGGGTCCTGGACGCGCACTGCGTCTTCGGGCCCGGCCGGGCCTGGCTGCTCCTGGAACTGGAGGAGGCGGGTCGAGTCTGGAAGCGCTGCGTCGTCATCCGCCGCGACGGGACCGTGGCGGCGGCCGCGGACGCGCCGTCCTGGCTGGAGAACCTCCACGGGGCCTGCGCCGCGGGACCGTTCCTGTTCGCGCCCACCGACCGGGGTCTGGTGCGCGTGGCGGATTCCCTTTCGGCGTGGGTCGGGTTCCCGGAGACCGAGCCCTTCGTGGACGCCGGTTCGCTGCTCGCCGCCGGCGACGACGGCATCCTCGCCGCCGGCCGGCACGAGATCGTGAGACTGAGCCTCAAAAAGGAGACAACGCCATGACCACCAGAACGAAGTCCGCCTTGCCGCCGTTCTTCGACCCGGCCAACGCCGGCCGGTGGGAGTACGCCCCGGACCAGGGGAAGCTCTTCGCCGCGGCCGCGCAGTGGCGCCAGGAGCGGAAGATCCCGCCCGCCGCGGCGGACCGCTTCACGGCGCACCTGCTGCTCATCGACGCGCAGAAGGACTTCTGCTTCCCCGGCGGGGCGCTCTACGTGGCCGGGCGCTCCGGCAAAGGAGCCATCGAGGACAGCCGGCGCATCGCCGAGTTCATCTACGGGAACCTCGAACGCATCACGAGCCTGACGACCACCATGGACACGCACTTCGCCTACCAGATATTCTTCCCGGCCTTCTGGGTGGCGGGCGACGGTTCCCCGCTGGGCCCCTACCGCGAGATCACGGCCGACCAGGTGGCCCGCGGCGAGGTACAGCCGTCCCCCTTGGTGGCGAAGTGGCTCTGCGGCGGCAACTACGGCTGGCTCGTGAAGCAGACCCTGCACTACTGCCGCGAGCTCGAGAAGTCCGGCAAGTACAAGCTCTACCTCTGGCCCCCGCACTGCCTGCTCGGCAGCGACGGGCACGCCCTGGCCGGGGTCCTGTACGAGGCCCGCCTCTTCCACTCCTTCGTGCGGGGAGCGCAGTCCTGGGTGGAGGTGAAGGGGGGCAACCCGCTGACCGAGAACTACTCGGTGCTGCGGCCCGAGGTGCTCACGCGCCACGACGGGGCGCCGCTCGCCCAGAGGAACGCCCTGTTCCTCAAGACCCTGCTGGCGTCGGACGCGGTGATCATCGCGGGCCAGGCGGCGAGCCACTGCGTGAAGAGCACCATCGACGACCTCCTCGGCGAGATCGTCGCCCAGGACCCGGGACTGGCGCGCAAGGTCTACATCCTGACCGACTGCATGTCCTCGGTCACGGTGCCGGACGGCAAGGGCGGCTTCGCCGCCGACTTCACCTCCGAAGCCGAAGCCGCGTTCCGGCGCTTCGCGGACGCGGGCATGCGCCTGGTGAAGTCCACGGAACCCGTCGAGTCCTGGCCGGGGATCAAGCTCTAGGAGGTGTTATGAACGACCCCAAGGAACTGCTGAAAGCGTCGCACGAGGACGGCGAACTGTCGGACGCGGCCATGGCCGCGCTCTCGGTGCCGGACCTCGGGGCCCAGATACAGGCCGGCCTCGGCATCCGCCCCGACGACGTGCCGGCGAGCGAGGTGGTGCTGGTCACGATGATGCCGGACGACTCGGGCTCCATCCGCTTCGCGGCCAACTCCCAGGCCGTGCGCGACGGGCATAACCTGGTGCTCGACGCGCTGGCCGCCTCCAAACAGGAGGACGGAGTCCTGGTCCATACGCGCTACCTGAACGGGACCGTGCTCTTCCCGTACTGCGCCCTGGCGGGAGCCGTGCGCATGGACGCGGGCAACTACGACCCCGTCGGCGGGACCCCGCTCTACGACCAGTCCGTGGTCCTGCTGGGCACGGTGCTGGCCAAGTCACGGGAGTTCGCCGAGGCCGGGGTCCCGGTGCGCACCGTGACGCTCCTCATCACGGACGGGGCCGACGAGGGGTCGACCCGGTCCCGGGCGCGGGACGTGGCCGCGATCGTCGGCGACCTGCGCCGGGCCGAGCGCCACATCGTGGCGGCGCTGGGCCTCGAAGACGGCAGCACGGACTTCCGGGCCGTCTTCCGGGAAATGGGCATCGAGGACCGGTGGATCCTGACCCCGGGAGCCAAGGCGACCGAGATCCGGCGGGCGTTCGCCGTATTCTCCCAGTCCGCGGTGCGGGCCAGCTCGAGCTCGGGCCTGTTCACGGGGACGGCGCTGGGCGGGTTCGCGGCGCCGTGACGGCGCCCGGAGGATGCCATGACCGACGGAGCGTCCCCGGCCCTCCTGACGGACCTTTACCAGCTGACCATGGCCCAAGGCTACTGGAAGGCTGGGCGGGACCGCCATGAGGCGGTGTTCCATCATTACTTCCGCGCGGACCCCTTCCGCGGGGGCTATGCCCTGGCCTGCGGCCTAGGCCCCGCGGCCGGGTTCCTGGAGCGGTTCCGGTTCGCCCCGGACGACCTGGACTATCTGGCCGGACTGGCAGGGACCGAGGGCGGGCCGCTCTTCGACCCCGGCTTCCTGGAGGTCCTGCGCGGATTCCGGCCCCAGCTGGACTTGGACGCGGTCCCGGAGGGCACCGTCGTCTTCGCTCCGGAGCCGCTCCTGCGCGTGCGCGGGCCGCTGCTCGAGTGCCAGCTGTTCGAGACGGCGCTGCTCAACATCGTCAACTTCCAGACCCTGATCGCGACCAAGGCCTCGCGCATCGTGCTCGCGGCCGGGGGCGCGCCGGTGCTGGAGTTCGGCCTGCGGCGGGCCCAGGGCTTCGACGGGGGCCTATCCGCCAGCCGGGCCGCGTACGCGGGGGGCTGCGCCGGGACCTCGAACGTCCTGGCGGGCAAGCTGCTCGGCATCCCGGTGCGGGGCACGCACGCGCACTCCTGGGTCATGGCGTTCTCCGGCGAGGACGAGGCCTTCGAGACCTGGGCCCGGACCTCCACGGGCGGCTGCGTGCTGCTGGTGGACACCTACGACACGCTGGAGGGCGTACGCCGGGCCGTCGCGGCCGGCCTGCGGCTCAAAGCCCGGGGACGCCGGCTGGCCGGCATCCGCCTGGATTCCGGAGACCTCGCGGCGCTGAGCCGGGCCGCGCGGGAGATGCTCGACGCGGCCGGGCTGGCGGATTGCCTCATCACGGCATCCAGCGACCTCGACGAGCATGCCATCGCCCGGCTCCGGGCCCAGGGAGCCCCCATCGCGGTCTGGGGCGTGGGCACCCGCCTGGTCACCGGACACGACCAACCCGCTCTGGGCGGAGTCTACAAACTCTCGGCCCTGCGTCCCCCGGACGGAGATTGGGAGGACAAGATGAAGACCGCCGATGACGCCGCCAAAGCCTCCTATCCCGGCATGCTCCAAGTCCGGCGCTTCCGGGCCGGCGGGAAGCCGCTCCGGGACGTGATCTACGACATCCGGGAGCCGCTCAGCGGAGCGGGAGAGGACCTGCTCGTACCCGTGTTCCGCCGGAGCGAACGCGTACGGCGGGAGGAAGACCTGACCGCGATACGGGAGCGGGCCCTGGCCCAGCTCCGCGAACTCCCCGAACAGTTCCGGCGGCTCGCGGGACCGCGGCAGTTCCCGGTCGAACTCGACGCCCCCCTGCACGCGCGCCGGGAGAGACTCCGCGGAGGCCGCGAGGCACGGATGCAATGAGCTATAATCGCCGCATGGCGAGCCTGCGCGCGGCGGTGGACGTGGTGATCTTCGCGGTCCGGGAGCGGCGCCTGTCCGTGCTCCTGGTCAAGCGCGGGGTCCCGCCCTTCCGCGGCCGCTGGGCCATCCCGGGCGGTTTCCTGCGCGAGGACGAGGGGCTCGAGGCTGCCGCCCGCCGCGAGCTGAACGAGGAGACCGGGCTCACCGCCTCCTTCCTGGAACAACTCGCCACCTTCGGCGCCCCGGGACGCGATCCGCGCGGCCGGGTGCTCTCGGTGTGCTACTTCGCCCTGCTCCCGGCCGGGAATACGGCCGTGCCCGCGCCCGGCGGAGACGCCGCGCAAGCCGCCTGGTTCGACGTCCGGAAGCTCCCGGACCTGGCCTTCGACCACGGGGACATATTCGAGTACGCGCTCCAGCGCCTGCGCTGGAAGCTGGAGTGGACCACGGTGGGGTTCGGGCTCGTGCCCAAGCGCTTCACCCTGACCGAGCTCCAGCAGGCCTTCGAGGCCGTCCTCGGGCGGGCCGCGGACAAGCGCAACTTCCGCAGGAAGGTGCTCGGCCTGGGCGTGCTCGCGGCCACGCGGGAGCAGAAGCGGGAAGGGCTGGCGCGGCCGGCCCGGCTCTACGAATTCTCCGCCCAACGCTTCGAGAAGCTGCGCGAGCGCGGCGTCCTGTTCCCCTTCTAGTGTAGTGTCCCCAACGCTTCTTTACATTGCCGGCTTCGTCGTCCCGGCGAAAGCCGGGACCCAGGAGTTGCCGTTAAGCCGTCAGACTGGACCCGGTCAAGCCCGGGGTGACGAATGCGATTGGACTAATGACTCACTACAGTGGGGGTTGCTGGCTCGTCCATTCTATCTAGCGGCGGGCCCCCCCGGACTGTGCCCGGGCACAGTCGCCCAGAAGGTTCGGGCTAGATTCGGGCGAGTGTGGTGAGTCCAACGCTTCATTACATTTGAAAAGCCGTCATGCCGGCGCCAGCCGGCAGCCGGCGTGTGGAACGGATTCAAAGATCCTGTTCTGTTGCCTGATAGGGGTAGGGAGGCCGGACAGGCAGTTTTCCCGCATCCGGCTCTCCAGTCGGTGGTTTTACCTTCATGAGGATTGACATGCGAGCTTCTGGGCCGTCACAAGGGAATACAGCCCATGCTCGACAAAGAAAGCGTTCGGCCAGCTTGCCCCCTTTGATCCCTTCTTCAAGGGCCGTCAACATCCGCTCCGTCCAGACCGCCGGTTCCGCCCAGGCCCATCGAGCCCGGATGTCTCCTGCTTGTTTAGCCGTCGCCGGCACTCCCGCAGGTTCCTTTTCCGTTTGTCCGTTCGTCACGTCTCCACCTTCCTGCGCTCCCTTCGCTCCAGGCCCGTTACGGCCCTTCCTCGCTACTATGGGCGCTCTGACTCCTGTCCGCCCGGCTCTTCGGCCTTGCGGCTTGAACACCGTCTCTTGCGGCGGACAGGTCTCCCTGATTCACGTGTCCGGCCTTCCGGTCCCTCCGTCTCCACCCACCCATCCGGTCTCGCTGTCGCTTTATCACGCTACCCCTCAGCTCAGCGAGCTTCCCGCTCTCGCGGGTCTGGGCTTCACCTTTGGGTCGCAGGCTGGCCACACGGTAGGGCCGTATCGAGTTCGTTATCCTACGGATGAACCGTTCGCTTTCAGTTGCTCTTCACCTCGCCTCTCGGCGACGCAATTACTTTCAGCTACAGGCCGGAGAGCGTCTACCTGGGGGGACTTGCACCTCCCTGTCCAGACACGCTTTCAGGCGCACGACCCCGGCTTTCGCCGGGGTGACGAATATAAATGGCGGTAATGCCGGGCATTCGCGGTCCCTTGAAATATCGGGCTTGCGGGTCTACACTCAGGGGAGTGAAAAACCCCTCGCCCCTGGCCCTGCTGTACCTCCTGGCCGCGTTGCCGCTGCGGGCGGCCCAGGTCCTCAAGGTCCCGGACTGCGTCCCCTTCCCGGATAAGGGCTGCTACTACGATCCGGGCATCAAGGCCGCCGAGGCGCCGCTGCTCATCTACCTGCGCGGTCACCTCGGGGGCGCCGGCGTGATCACGGGCCAGGACGCGGTGCTGGCCTCGGCACGGCAGGCCTTCGAAAAGTACGGGCTCCGCTCCGCCGCCCAGGCCCAGGGCCTCGTGGTCCTAGTGACCGGCTCGAGCCATCTCGCCGTCCTGCGCGATGACGTCGCCCGGCTGGAAGGGCTGCTCGGCCGCCGCGTGGGGAGCGTCGCGGTGGCCGCGCACAGCGGCGGGTACGTGGGCCTGTCCAAGTCCCTCGACAGCCTCCAGCGGGTGGACCGGGTGGTGCTCCTCGACAACTTCTACGGCGACGTGGCGGGGATGGCCGGCAAGGTCGCCAGGGCGGGGGCTCCCTGCTCCGGGTTCTACACCCCGCATAACCGCGCCCGCTTCAAGAATTTCACCGGCGCCGCCTGCGCGATAGAGGCCGCTGCCAGCGACGCCGAGCACGATCCCCGGGTCGGGAAGTGCCTGCCTTCCTACCTGGCGGGCGAGGCCTGCGACGGGAAAGGCCCGGCGCGGCGGATCGCCGCCCGCGCCGCGGACCTGCCCAAGACGGAACTCGGGGAAGCGGACCATACCGTAAGCGTGCTGGGCAGGACCAAGGACATCTTCGGTCCCGAGCGGAAGGACGAAGGCGCCGGAGGGACGGCTTCGTGGCTGGAGGGGCGCCGGGAAGCCGCGCCGCCCTCCGTTCAGGAGCCGGGCGCCAAGACCCTCGCGGTGAAGAAAGTCCCTGAGCTCGGCGCCGTCCGTGCCGGGCCCGCGAACGGCACGGCGTCGGGAGGGTGGTGGTCGGCCCTGCTGAGCCGCTTCCACGGCGAGTCCCTCACCCCCATTGAGAAGTGGCAGAAGCGGCTCGGGGAGGAAGCCCGGCGCTGGCTGGATTCCGGGAAGGAGGACTCGCCGGCCTTCGCGGAGGCCATGAACGAGGCCGCGGCGGAGCTGGAGCGCGCCGCCTTGGCGGAGCGCAAGGCGGAACGCGGGGATGAGGCGTTCGAGCTGGAGTTCCTCGCCCAGAAGGCCCGCCGCGCCGCGGCCGGGGACCACGGCGCCTTCGCCGACTTGGCCGCCTACTGAGCGGCGGTCAGGACGTAGCGCTCGATGTCCCAAGCCTCCCCCTCCGGCAGCCGGGCCTCCCCTTTCATCTCATCCAGTATCGCGGACCAGCGCTCGGCGGGATAAGCCGCCGGGAGATGCAGAGTATGGCAGCCCGAGCATTTCCGGACATAGAGCGTCCGGCCGCGCCCCAATTCCCTAGCCGTCGTTCCGGGCCAAAGCCGGGCCGCTCGCTCCTTCTGAGCGGACGTCAGCCTGGGGAGGCTGCCCGCGCAGGCCGCGAGGCCGCCGATAGCCAGCACCCCGGCCAGCGCGGCCCAGCTGGTGCAGTGATTCCAACTCTTCTTTACATTTGAAAAGCCGTCATACCGGCGCCAGCCGGTATCCAGCGTGAGGAACGGATTCAAAATCCTGGAATGGCGCCTGGACCCCGGCTTTCGCCGGGGTGACGGATGGGCTGGACCCCGGCTTTCGCCGGGGTGACGTCTGGCGACTGGACCCCGGCTTTCGCCGGGGTGACGAATGTAATTGGACTTATGACTCACTACATTAGAAACGGAATGCCGCGAGGACGCGGATATTGGTCTTCTCGTGTTCGTCCAGCACCAGGGAGTCCTGGCGGTTCGCCAGGGAACGCTTGGGAGCCGGCAGCTGCTTGAGGAACGCGGCTGCGAGCCACCAATCCTTCGCGGCGTAACTGAGCGTCGGTCCCAGGAAGAGCGCGCTGTGCCGCAGCCCCGCGCTGCCGCGGGTCTTCAGATTGGGGTTGCGCAGCTCCAGCCCGGCCGCGAAGCGCGGCGTCACGAAATGCGTCGCTCCCAGCACGTTTTCGACCCACAGCTCCCACTCCGAGTTCGCGGGGCCGAACTTCCACTCCGGCTCGACGACGAGGTTGTAGGCCAGGAGGGTGCCGCCGAGCTTCTTGTCCAGGATGAGCTTGCTCTCCCATTCGAACTCGTCGGAAGCCAAGGTGTATTCCTGATACAACGCGGCGCCCACGGGGTCGGCCACGGGGTCGGCGAGCTTGTATTTCCACTCCGAGGAGATTCCGGTGAACTCCTGCTCGGTCACGGTGGTATCGGGGTTGGCCGGGTCGTTTCTGGAGATGCTCCGCCAGTTCAGATAGAGCGCGGTCAGCAGACGGTCGGTCAGGCCCAATTCCAGCTCCAACCGGTGGTCGAAGCGCGAATAGAACTCCGCCCTCCCGCCGCGCCACGTGCTCCAATACTCCAGCTCCCGGGTCCCAGGCGCCATCACCCCGCTCTCATAGGCGTAGGCGAAGCGGCGCTCGTTGGCCTGAACGGACGGCGTCGGACTCAAGGCCCAGGTCAAGGTCAGCAGTCCGATCGCGCGGCATATCGTCCGACGGTGGATCAGGTTCATCAGCTCTCCTTTGATTGCAATATCACCGCAATTGATACTCCATCTCAATGTCAGGCTAAAAAAATATCACCGACCTCCGCTGCAGCGGCGGCAATGGCCGAACACCTCGTGCCGATGCCACAGCGGGACGAAGCCGATCGCGGCCACCGCCTCGTTCTGGTAGCGCTCGATCTTCTCGTCCCGGATCTCCTCGATGGCGCCGCAGGCGATGCAGATGGCGTGGTCGTGGTGCGGCCGCAGCAGTTTGACCTCGAAATGCGCCTTCCCGTCGGCCTTGGACACCCGGTCCGCGATACCGGCTGATTCCAGCAGGTTCAGGGTGCGGAACACCGTGGCCTTGCCCAAGGTGGGATCCGAGCTCTTGAGCTCCCGGAATATGTCGTCCACGGTGAGGTGGACCTTCGCGTCCAGGAGATGGGAGAGGATGGCGTACCTCTGATGGGTGAGCTTGAGCCCGTGGGAATCGAGGTGCGTCCGGAAGCGGTCCAGGATCTGCTCGCGCCAGCCCGCCGGCGCCGCGGCCGGACCGCCGGCGTCCTTGAAGATCACGAGCTCGGAACGGGAAGCGGCGGATGGTTTTTGCGTCTGCATATCAATTGATCCGACAATGCATTATAGCAGTCTGCCGCGGCGGCGTCAATCCGGGGAGTCCAACTCTTCGCCCAGGGCTCCGATGCCGTCGCAGCCCGTCCCCTCCGCGACCGGGGCCTGGGGGACGCAGCGTCTGTCCCCGGCCGGACAGCGCAGGCGCAGGTGGTAATGGTCGCTGTGATGCGCCGCGGGCCGGAGTATGCGCAGGGCGTCCCGGCTCTCCGGCTCCGCGCCGTGGAGCCGGCAGAAGAGGGCCTTGACCTCGGGCGCGACGAACAGGCGTTCGACCAGGGGCTGCGCGGCGGCCGCGCGGGCGAGCTCCCAGTTCGCGGCCGCGTCGAAATCACCGGACAGGCGGCCGTTCTCCACGAAATCCCGGTCGAAGCCCTCGCGCTCCGGATCCTGCTCGCGCTCGCCGGCGGCCGCCAGGGCGATGTCCGCGTCGAGTCCGTTGGTGTGGGACTTATGCAGGGTGATCGTACCGCCGTTCTTCCCGCTCAAGTCCCCGATCTGGACCCGCGCGCCGTCCGGGAAGGCCTTCCGGTAGCGGGCGCCGATCGCCTGAAGAGCGGCCGCCAGCTCGTCGGTCCCCCAGGCGCGGCCGCGCCGGCGCTCGATCTTGACGAAGCCGTCCCCCGCCGGGGGCAGGCGCGCCGCGCGGTTGAGCCGGCCGGAAACATAGGACCCGACGGCCTCGCTGCCGGGGGCGGCGGGAAGCGCCCGCCCTCCCCCCACGGGAGGCGCCTCGGCCCGGGGACGCCGCGCCGAGTCCTGGGCCAGAGCCTGGAGCTGCTGGAAGGCATAGCCCTCCTGGGCGCGGGCCGTCCCGGAAGGGTCGAGCGCGGCGGCGCAGGCGAGGACGGCAAGGGCTATCGGCAGGGCCATGGTGCATTATACAGCGGAAAAGGCGCCGGATGACGCCCGTCAGGCCGGTTTGCCGGCCAGATCGAAGACCAGCAGGGCGCCGCCGTCGTAGACCACCGGGAAGCGCTCGTGGAACTTCCTGGCGAAGGGCGCCGACGGGTCGGAGAAGCCCATTTCCTTCTCGGTCAGGAGCCAGCGCGCGCCCTCGCTCCGGGCCTTTTCGAGCATCGCCCAGGTCCGCTCCTCGCCCTGTTCCCGGAAATCCCAGCCCCAGCCGCGGCGGTGCAGGTAAAAGAGCGCGGCCGAGGCGGTACGGTCGTTGGTGACGAACAGGTCGCCCGGCCGGCCCACGGCGGCCGCGACCCGCGCGCCTTCCAGGAAGGCCTCGTGGCTGAGGCGGTACCAATGCCGTATGCGCAGGACCCCGTGCACGGGGATCGCGAGGACCAGCGCCGCCAGCCCGGCCCGGGCCCAGCGCCGCAGCTCCGGGCGGACGGCCGCGACCCGCTCGCGCAGGATGACCAGCCCCGCGCCCATGAAGGCCGCGTTGACCGGGACGAACGGGAGGGAGGTGTACTCATGCGCGAAGGTGTACCGTCCTCCGGCCACGATGTACGCGCAGATAGACAGGAACCAGGCGGCGAAAAAGCGCATCTTCCGGCGCAGCACGATCTCCCGCGCCCCGAAGAACATGAGGATGAGCCCGCCGTAGGTCGCGGCCAATTCCGGGAAACGCGAAACGAACTGGAAGCGCACGAACTTGAGCAGCTGCCCATACTCCAGAAGCCCCCGGAATTCCCCGGCATGGGTCGGCACCACATAGGAACCGCCGCTCGCGTACCGGTACCAGGCGAATACCCCCGCCAGGGCCAGGACCGGCGCCAGCAGGACCCGCGCATCGCGCCAGGACTCCCGGCCGAGCCTGACCCACGCGAGGGCGGCCAGGGGCGCGAGGATGTAGCCGTAGGGGATCTTGAGGGCGATGGCCAAGAACGCCCAGAGGACCGCCGCCAGCCACTGCCTCAGGGGCCGCCCGGGGCCGAGGGAAAGGTCCCAATGGTGGAAGGCCGCGATCGTGGCCAGCAGCGCCATGGCCTCGGGCTGCACCGTGCGGCCGAAATAGATCTCCAGCGGGACGCAGGAGAAGAGCAGGGCCGCGTAGAATGACGCCTCCCGGCCGAGCTTCGCCTCGAGGAACTTGAAGAGATAGACCGCCGTCAGGGCCGAGCAGAGCACCGCCAGCAGGCGTCCCCAGAGCTCGCCGAAGAACACGGGCCAGAGGAGGCCGATGAGCCACATGTAGAGCGGGAACTCCGTGGCCGCGAAGCCGGGGCGGCCGCCGTCCCAATCGATCTGCGGGTGGAGGAAGCGGAGCCCACCCTCATGGAAGTTGCGCGCGATGGACGCGGTATTGCACTGCCGGTGATGGTGATAATCCAGCACGGGCGAGGAGATCCCCCGCAGGTGCATCAGCACCGAGGCGCAGAACACGAGGATCAGGCACCAGCGTCGGCTCGGGACGCTCATTCCTTGATCGCGAAGACCTCGACCGTGCCGCCCCGCCGGACGACGGTCTCCCACAGCGTCAAGGCCAGGGCCCCGGACAGCGCCAGCGGCAGCAGCAGGAGGACCCCCAGGAGCTGGAACGGCCGCTCCCGGAGACGCCGCGAACGCGCGTTGCGGTTCTTGAGCACGTCGTACAGGAGGTTGTGCTCGAACCCGAGCGCATCATAGCAGCTCTGGATCCAGCCGTAGGGATTCTGCTCGAGGGAGAAATGCCCCGTCTGGACGATCCGGAACCCGTGGCGGACCAGCGCCCCCTCCAGCGACTGGGTCCCGAAGTGCCAGCAGTGGCGCGGAACGTCGAGATGGAACCAGTACCGGCCGAACCAGCGCGCCTGCACGCTGTCGAAATTGGGCACGGCCACGGCCAGGAGCCCTCCGGTCTTGAGCAGTTCGCGCGCCCGAGCCAGGGCCTCGAAGGGGTTGGGCAGATGCTCCAGGGAATGCCAGAAGATCACCGCGTGATAGCGGTCCCGCTCGTGGGGACCGGACAGGAAATCGCCGGTCTCCACCTCGAGCCCCAGCACGCTGCGCGCATGCCAGGCCGCGGTCTCGGAGAACTCCACGCCGTGGGCCTCGTAGCCGAGGTCCTTGAGGTAGCGCAGGATGAAGCCCCGCCCGCAGCCCACGTCCAGCACCGGCCCCCGGGGCACCCGGTTGTAAAGGACCGCCGAACGGCGCCGCCGGAACACCCGGGTCAGGGATTCGAAGACCGGATTGAACCGGACGTTCTCCTTCCCATAATAGGAGTCGGGGTACCAGCGCCCGAGCTCGACCGCGGGGACCGGCGGCCAGGTGCGCCCCAGGCCGCAATCCGGACAGCGCAGCACCGAGAAACCCGTCTCCAGGGAGTCGAAAGCCTTCTCCATGGGGTCGCTCCCGCAGGAAGGGCAGCGCGGAGCGGCTGGAGTCTCGATCGGATCCATGCGGTGGCAGATGATATAAATTATCGGCTCAAGACGATGCGGCCCAGGTCGGCCCGGCTCGCGCCCTGGGAGACCGAGAAGACGCCCGGCAGGGCCGCGGCTTTCGGCGTGTCCGTGGGGGCGAGCAGCCCCGGCGGCACGAGCGCGCAGAGGCCATAGCGCCCCGCGCTCAAGCCCGAGAAGCGGAACGCTCCATCGGCTCCCAGTATCCGGACGTCCGCCAGGTCGGCGGGAAGGAGCCCCGGGGTGGGCAAGGACAGCGCTCCGGTCTTGTCCTTCAGGGCGAATACCCCGACCCGCGCCCCGGCCAGGGGCTTCCCGTCCAGGATGAGGCTCCCCTGCGCGACGCCGCCGGAGAACGGGCTCTCCGCCGGGAGCGCGAGCTCCTCATCCTGGGCCGGGGTGTAGCTGAGGCGGGCCGCGGCGAGCCAGGGCCTGGCCCGGTCCGGCGCCCCGAAGCGCTGCCAGGCCTTGGCTAGGTTCCAGGCCGAGCGGCCCCGCGCCTGATAATGTCCCGGGTCCGAGAAGACCTCAAGGCGGGCGCGGTTGGCCGGGGTCACGGGGGCCGAGCGCACGAGCCAGGCCAGCTGGAGGTTCGGTTCGAGGAGCCGGTCCCCGATGGCCGCCGAAGCAGTCATGGCCGCTTCCCGGTCCCACAGGACCCGCGTGGACGCGAGCAGCGCCTCGGCGGCTTCCCGGCGGAAACGGCTGTTCTTCTCTCCCTGCGCGAGGAAGCGCTCGAGTGCCCGGATGTTGGCTTCGGTCGCGGGGATGGTCTGGGCGGAACGCGTTTCCAGCCGCCAGGGCTGGAGCGTGGGCCCGCGCCTGCCGTCGGCCCCGAGGGCGACGAGGGTCCAGACCGGGGCCTCGGCGTCGGGAAGCTGGGCGGCCTGGAAGAGGGTCCCGGCGCGCCACTGGTTCTCCCGCACCGCGCGGCCATGGAGCCCCAGGACCCAGACCGCGCCGAGGGCCATGACGGCCGCGGGGAGCAGGGCGCGGCGCAGGCGGGCGGCGAGGGAGAGGTCTTCGGGAGACCAGGCGGGGGCCAGCCCGAACCCGGCCGCGAAGGTGAACGCGGCGATCGCGGGAGGCAGGCTGAACACGATGAGCCCCTGGCGGGGATTCACCTCGGCGGAGGGAAAACCCACCTCCAGCACCCACTGGAACAGGAACTGGAAGACCCTTTCCGCGGACTGGAAGAGCAGGCTCGCGCACGCCCCGAAGCAGGCGCCGGCCAGGGCGGCCTTGCACCAGGACCGGGTCCCGGAGCGCGGCAGCCAGGAGTCGAGTCCCCCGGCCCAGCCCCAGGAGGAGAGGACCAGCCAGCACACCGCGCCGCCGGCCGCGGCGCCGAGCAGGGCTGCAGGTTTGAAGCCCCCTCCGCTCAGGAAATCCTGCCCCCCGACGGCGGTGAGCCCCAGCCAGAACGCCCCTCCGGAGACGATCACCGCGGTCCAGGCCAGCAGGGGCCGGGGCAGCACCGAGAAGGGGAATTCCCGGAGGCCCGGGTTGATCCAGCGCGCGGTCAGGACCCAGGAAAGGATGAAAGCGCCGGTGAGCAGCGGCCAGTTCAGGGAGCCGAAGAATTCCAGACACCGGTAGATGAACGCGAGGTCCCGGAAATCCGCCGCCATCCGGTGGGTCATGAGGATGTTCTCGTAATTCGGCGACGCGATGGACGCCATGATCACCGAGGCCAGCGTCCCGGTGATCAGGCCGCACAGGGCCTGGAGAGCGATGAGGACGGCGATGCGCTTCTGTTCCGCGATGGTTTCCTGGGTCATAGCCCGATTATATCAACTATGGCGAAAAACGCTCCCCGGGGGTATACTGAAGGGTGAGGATGACCCCCCTTGTCCCGATCCTCAGGCGCATCCTTTTTGCGGCCCTGCTCGCCGCCTCTTTCGCCGCGTCCGCCCTGGCCTGCCGGTTCTGCGACGCCCCTTCGCCGGTCCCTCCCGGGACGCAGGAAGCCGATGCTCCGCTCGACCTCAGAGTCCCGCCCGGCCTGCTCCCCGGAGAACTCGAGTCCATCCAGGCTTCCGACCCCGGCCGCTACGTGCTCCGGGGCAGCTACATCGACGACACCCGGCCCTCGTCCCCGAAGGCCCACCTCGTCACCCTGGCCGCGGCCCAGCCCTTCTTCACGGCGCCGGCCCGCGAGCGCGTGGAGGTCCTGCGCGCCAAGAAGGCCGCCGGCACGCTCACCGCGGAAGACCTCAAGGCGGCCCAGCTCCTGTTCTGGCACCGGGGACCCCTCCTTTCCGAGCCCGAGCGGGAGTTCCTGCGTTCCCTCAACCCCCTGCAGCTGGGCCCCGCTCCGGCCAAGGGCAAGGACGCCAAGGCGGGGACCCTGTCGGTCTCAGGCGGGGGGATGGCCGCTTCGGGCGACGGCCTCATCGCGCAGTTCCTCCAGCGCGTGGAGCTCGCCGGGGACGCCGAGCAGAAGGCGGCCCTGGTCGAGTCCGTGGGGCTGCTCCTGGGGACCCCCACCGGACGCCAGCTCGCCTCGGAGTTCGTGGCCACCGGGGCCAAGGCCCGGGTGGGCTTCGTGGAGATCGCGAACTCCCAGGTGCTCACGCAGAACGGCAAGAAGGTCATGAACGCCTCGGGCGGCTACGCGAACTCCGCAGGCGACGTCATCCAGATCTCCCTCAACCGCGACTACCTCCAGACCGACCCCCAGTTCCGGCGCCATTACATGACCGCGACCCTCGGGCACGAACTGCTGGGGCACGGGCTCGAATCGGCTCGGGCCAAGAAGGCCGGAGTGTTCCCGGCCTACGGCATCTACCGGGAGAACGAGGCCAACGCGGGCCTGGTAGGCTGGATCGTGACCGCGGAACTCGGCGCCAAGCTGGACAACGGGCACATGTGGCGCTACCTCAAGGATCCCGAGGAGTACCATCAGGGTCTGCGCGTCAACCTGCCCTATTACACCACGACTTTCAACGCGGACGAGATCCGCGACGGCGTCGCCACGCTCAAGTCCCGCCTGGAGCGCGTCCGCAAGGAGCTGGCCGGGATGCCGGGCTTCGTCTCGAGCTGGGAGAGCTGGCGGCCCATCATCGTGCATTTCGTCTCCATCCACAAGATGGTGCAGGCCGATTTCGCCTCGCTGCTCGAGCTGATCGACAACAACGTGAAGAAATACGCCCCGTCGCGGACGGCGACGCTCAAGGGCATCATCGCGCACCTCGAAACGACGATCGCCTACTACGAGACGACGGAGGGCGCGGCCCGGCTGGCGCGCCATAAAGCCGCCTTCTCAAAGCCCTTCTTCGCCGAGGAAGAGGCGCGCCTCCAGGTCCGCCGCGCCCGGCTTGAGGAAGTCACCCGCGGCAAAGCCTCTGAGAGCTTCTCGCCCCCCTCCCCCGGGCAGGTCACCTTCGGGGAACTGCAGGCCATGCACGCCAAGGACAAGAAGGAACACCCGGAACACTGGAAATGACCACTAAGACCGCTCTGCTCGCCGCCGTCATCGCATCGGCCCTCGCCGGGGCCGGGGAGGCTCCCGTGCCGCAGCCTGTCCAAGAGACCCTCGGGGCCGCCCGCTTCTCCGGACCCGCTGGCTGGGAATCCGAGAAGTCCGGGACCGCCGCCGACCCCGGGGTCCGCTTCTCGCGCGGCCTCGACGTCATCAAGGTCCGCCTGCTCGGTGGCAAGGGCTCCCGCTACGCCGGGCCGGACGCGTTCCTCAAGGGCTTCGAAGCCACCACCATGGGCAAGGCCCCCGAACGAGTCCGGCAAGTCAAGGCGGGCGGACGCAAGGTCTGGGTCTACCGCCACGGCTACCCCGTGGATCTCGGGGACCCCTCCGCCCCCCCGGCCGGCGCCCCCGCGCTCGCCTCCGAGGAATTCTGCGTCATCCCTCTCGGGGGGAAGTTCTTCGTCCTCAGCTTCGCGCACGAAAGTCCCATCCC
>MGTY01000055.1 GCA_001799695.1 Elusimicrobia bacterium GWA2_69_24 | reverse complement strand
GGGTGCACTGGATGCAGCGCTCCACGTCCAGCATCACGTGCGCGCCGATGTCCACGCGCTTGGGCTTGTGTTCCTTGTCCTCTCTCACCATGCTGGCATAGAGGCCGTACTGCTCGTAATAGTCCTGGAGCATGCACTCCCCGGCCTGGTCGCAGACCGGACAGTCCAGAGGGTGGTTGGCCAACTGGAGTTCGAGCGAGGAGGCTTGCGCCCGCCGGGCCAGGGCCGAGTCGGTCTTCACGACCATGCCCGCGCGCGCCGTCAGGCGGCAGGCGACCTGCGGCTTGGGCAGCCCCTCCACCTGCACCATGCAGAGGCGGCAGACCCCGGGGTTGCTCAGGCCGGGATGGTAGCAGTAGTGCGGGATCTCGATGCCCAGCCCCCGCGCCGCCTCGATCACCAGCGTCCCCTCGGGGACGGAGACCTGCCGGCCGTCGATCGTCAGCAGGACCTCAGCCATGGGCGGCCTTCCGGAACTCCTCGGGGAATTTTTCGATCATGGCCTTGGCCACCATGCCCACGGTGTCGCCCAAAGCGCAGATGGTCCTTCCGGCCACGTTCTCGCTGATGCGGCACAGGTTGTCCGGGTCGGACGGGATGCCGCCCCCCGAGCGGATCCGGTCCAGGATGCGCAGCACCCAGCCGGAGCCTTCCCGGCAGGGCGTGCATTGCCCGCAGGATTCGTGCCACAGGAAGTGCTCGATGGTGCGCAGGACTTCCACCATGTCCGCGCTCTCGTCGAGGACCACCACCCCGCCGGCGCCCAGGAAGGAGCCCAGGGAGCGGATGGAATCGAAATCCATCTTGACCCGCATGGCCTCGTCGGCGTTGAGCACCGGAGTCGAGGTGCCGCCGGGGATGAGGGCCTTCAGGCGCTTGCCGCCCCGCACGCCTCCCGCCGCCTTCAGCAGCTCCGGGAAGGGGGCCCCCATCGGGAACTCGTAGACGCCCGGACGCTCCACGTCCCCGCTCACGGAGAATACGCAGGTGCCGCCGCTGCCGGGAGCGCCCAGCTTGGCGAAGGGCTCCCCCCCGATGCGCAGCACCGCGGAGACCATCATCAGGGTCTCGACGTTGTTGATGACCGTGGGGTTGCCGTAAAGCCCGCTCACCGTGGGGAAGGGCGGAGGCTGGCGGGGCCAGGCCTTCTTCCCCTCCATGGTCTCGAGGAGCGCCGTATCGCAGCCGGAGATGTACGCGTTGGCTCCCTGCATCACGAAGACGTCCTGATCCAGGATGCCGGTCTCGCGGGCCTCCCGCACGGCGGCCTCCAGGATGCGGGCCTGGCGGGCGTACTCGCCGCGGATGAAGATGAACAGCCCGTCGGCGTCGATGGCCTTCCCGACGATGGCCAGGCCTTCGATGAGGGCGTGGGGGTTGCGCTCCATCAGCACGCGGTCCTTGAAGCAGCCCGGCTCGCTCTCGTCGGCGTTGGCCACCAGGTAGTGGGGCGCCTGGCGCTTGGACTTGGGCGGGACGGTTTCCCATTTCAAAGCCGCCGGGAAACCCGCGCCGCCCAGCCCGCGCAGGCAGGCGCGCTTCACCTCGGCGGTGATGTCCGCCGGGGACAGCCCCCGGGACCTCTCCAGGGAGGCGTAGCCGCCCAGACGGCGGTAGCTCCCCAGGGAATGCAGGGAACCGTCCCCGAAATGCCCGGTCAGGAGATGCGGGCCCGGCGTCGCCGGGGACTGGGCCGGGATGGGCGCCGGGTCCGGGGTCTTCCCCGCGCGCAGAGCCTCGAGGACCGCGTCGATGCGCTCCGGACTGGCGGCGCCGAGCAGCTCGTCGTCGACGGAAAGCGCGGGCGCGTGGTCGCAGGCGCCCAGGCACTCGACGGCCTCCCAGGAGACCAGCCCGTCCGCGGAGACCCGGCCCTCCGGTCCCAGACGGCGGTGCAGGTGCTCCGCCATCCTGTCCGCGCCGCGCCGCTGACAGCTCACGTTGCGGCAGACGCAGACCCGGTGCTTGCCCGCCGGCGCGGTCGTGAAATAGGGGTAGAAGGTGACGACGCCGTGGACCCGGTTCAAGGGCACCTTGAATATGCCGGCCACGGCCTCCTCCGCGGGCACTCCGACGCAGCCGTGCCAGCGCTGCACGTCGCGCAGGGCCCCCACCAAGCCCATCTCGGGCTGGGGATAGCGGCGGGTCCAGTCCTCGAGCCCGCGCAGCTGTTCGGGTGTGAACGCCGCAGATTCGCTCATCGGTCCAGCTCTCCCGCGATCATGTTGATCGAGCCGAAGGTGGCGATGATGTCCGCCACGGTGCCCCCCTCCAGCATGGTGTGGAGGGCCGCCATGTTGAAGAAGCAGGGGGGCCGGACGCGCACCCGATAGGGACGCCGGCTCCCGTCGGAGACCACGTGGAAGCCCAGCTCCCCGTTGCCCGCCTCCACCGCGAAGTAGGTCTCGCCGGGGGGCGGCGTCACCCCGCGGCCCCACATGACCAGCTCGAAATGGTTCATAAGCCCCTCGATGGAGCCGTAGGCCCGCTCCTTGGTCGGGAGCACCGCGTCGGGCGCCGGAGCCGAGATGCCCGCCTTGAAGCGTTCCCCGGTCCCTTCCAGGGTCGGGTCTCCGTCCGCGTCGGACCCGCTCAACCGGCCGGTCTCCCCCCGCTTGCCCGCGTCCGCCATCTCGGCCGCGTCCAAGAGGCGGGGGTCCGAGGAGCGCACCGGTCCCGCGGGCATGTCCCGCAGGCACTGCTCCACGATGCGCATGCCCTGCTCGATCTCGGCCAAGCGCACGAGGTAGCGGTCGAAATTATCGCCCTGCGAGCCCACGGGGACCTCGAAATCGAGCTTGTCGTAGACCAGGTAGGGCTGGGCCCGGCGCAGGTCGTAGGGGACCCCGGCCGCGCGCAGCAGCGGCCCGGTGACGCCGTAGGCGAGGGCGGTCGCGCGGGGCAGGACGCCGATGCCGCGCATTCGGTCCATGAAGATCCGGTTGCGGGTGAGCAGGGCGTCCGATTCGCGCACGGCTTCGCGCACCTTGCGGAAGGCGTCGTGCACCATCGTCTCGAAGCCCTCGGGCAGGTCCGCCTTCACCCCGCCGATGCGCGTGTAGCTGGTCGTGATGCGGGCCCCGGTCAGCTTGTCCACGCAGAAATACAGGACTTCGCGGGCCTGCATGAGATAGAGGAACACGGTGAAGGCGCCCAGTTCCATGGCCGAGGCGCCCACGCAGGTCAGGTGGTCCGTGACGCGCGATATCTCGGAGGCGATGACGCGCAGGTACTGGCAGCGCTCGGGGGTCTCGATCCCGCAGAGCTTCTCCACGGCCAAGCAGTAACCCACGTTGTTGATGAGGGGTGAGACGTAGTTGAGGCGGTCGGTGTAGGGGATGACGTTGTTCCAGCAGTCGTCCTCCGCCTGCTTCTCGAAGGCGCGGTGCAGGTACCCGATCTCGGCGTCCGCCTTGACCACGCGCTCTCCGTCGAGCTCCAGCAGGAGGCGGATGACCCCGTGCATGGCCGGATGGGACGGGCCCATATTGAGCAGATAGGTCCGGCGCTGGGTGGCGGTCGCGTTCATGGACGCTTCCCTCCCGGGGAGGGCCGAAGCTCTTCGTCGCTCAGTGCCGCCGGCGCTGCCCCGTCGTCGACGCCCAGCAGCGGCTGGCGCTTGCCGATCGGATAGTCCTTGCGCAGGGGGTGCCCGACGAACTCCTCGTACATCAGGATGCGCTTGATGTCCGGCCGGTCGCTGAAGCGGACGCCGAACATGTCCCACACTTCCCGCTCCAGCCAGTCGGCGTTGGGCCAGAGGCTCCGGGCGGACGCGGGTCCCGCGTCGCCCTCGAGCCAGCACTCCAGGGCCAGGCGCTCGCGGACCGCGCCCTGCCCGGCGTCGAGGGCCATGAGGCGATAGACGAGCTTGAAGCGGGAGGGCGGCTTCGGGAGCTCCCAACGCGGCATGCGGTCCGGGTGGGACGGCGTGCCCCGGCCGGCGGGGACCCAGCGCAGGTGATCGACGCAAGTGATGTCCACAAGCACGTTGCAGCCCAGGGCCTGGGCGCGGGCCAGGGCGCCGGGGACCGCCCCCGCATCGAGGACCAGGACGGAGTCCAGCCCTTCGCCCCGCGCGGAGAGCACGGCCGCGCCGAGTTCGGCCCGCAGGGTTTCGCGCACCGAGCTCATTGCCCTTTCCATCCCTGCTTGCGGATCTTCTCCTGGAGGAGCATGAGCCCCTTGAGCACGGCCTCGGGCCGCGGCGGGCAGCCCGGGATGTAGACGTCCACGGGCACGATCTTGTCGATGCCCTGGACCGTGGCGTAGTTGTCGTAGAAGCCGCCCGTGCAGGTGCAGACGCCGAAGGCCACCACCCACTTGGGGGAAGCCATCTGCTCGTAGATGCGGCGCAGGACGGGGGCCATTTTGTGGCTGATCGTGCCGACCACCATCAGTACGTCGGCCTGGCGGGGCGAGAAGCGGGGGAAGGCCGCGCCGAAGCGGTCCAGGTCGTAGTGCGAGCAGGCGGTGGACATGAACTCCATGCCGCAGCAGGCGGTGACGAAAGGGTACGTGAAGATGGAGTACTTGCGCGCCCAGCCCACCGCGTCGTCGATGCGGGTGGTGATGACGCCGGGGAGGAGTTCCGAGTCCACCACGTCCATCAGTCGCATTCCAGGGCCCCCTTGCGCCAGAGATAGGCCAGCATCAGGCCGACCAGCCCCAAAAACACCGTGATCGCGGCCATGGCGGTCCCGTCGAGAGAGTCCCGCATGAGCACCCAGGGCACCAGGAAGGCCAGGTCCACGTCGAAGACCACGAACAGGACGGCGTAGCGGTAGTACGACACCACCGTGCGCCCGTAAGGGGCGCCGAAAGGCGGCATCCCCGTCTCGTATTCCAGGCCCTTCTGTCCCTTGAGGGTCTTGGCCGGCCCCAGGATGGAGGAGGCGAAAGTCATCCCGACCGCCAGGGCCAGGACTACGGCCGCGTTGATGAAGAAAGCTATCGCCATCGTGTCATCCCGCGAAGAAGCTCGCGAACAGGATATCCCGCACGGCGGGAGCCAGCCCCAGGAGCAGCGTCGCCGCGGCGCAGACGGCCATGACCGCCAGGGCGCCCGCTCCCGCAGGGGCCGGCGCCTGGGCCGTCCCCTCCACGGTGTCCTCGAAAGCGATCAAGCGGACCAGCCTCAGATAATAGCCCAGGGCCGCCAGGCTGTTCAACGCGAAGACCGCCGCCAGCCAGATGCCGCCCGCCTTGATGAGCTCCCAGATGACGAAGAACTTGGCCAAAAACCCCATGGTCGGAGGGATTCCGCCCAGGGAGAGGAGCATCAGGATGAAGAAACCCGAGAGCCAGGGCGCCCGGCGCCCGAAGCCGCGGAGCGCGTCCGCGTCGCGCACCCCGGTGCAGAGCAGGAAGAGGAACGCGCCCGTGTTCATGAAGAGGTAGCCGGCGAGATAGAACCAGAGCGTGTCCAGCCGCTCCACGGAGCCGCCCTGCGCGCCCCAGGCCCAGGTCGCCGCCAGCAGATAGCCGACGTGGGCGATCGAGGAGTACGCCAGCAGGCGCTGCAGGCTCTTCTGCCGCAGGGCGAGCAGGTTCCCGAACGTCATGGTCGCCGCGGCCAGCGCCGGCAGCCAATCCGTCAGGGCCGCCGCTGCCGCGGAGTGCCCCTCGAGCAGGCGCAGAAGCAGGAGGAAGCCCGCCGCCTTCACCGCCGTCGACATGAAGCCCGAGAACTCCGGTTCGGCCGCCTCGTAGAC
>MGTY01000054.1:48232-57539 GCA_001799695.1 Elusimicrobia bacterium GWA2_69_24 | reverse complement strand
GGAGCCGCGGCAAAGCTCCGAGGATAGTCCCCGCAGTTTCCGTACCGCGTCGACATGGGAGACTTTCTCGTAGTCTTGAAGCTCCCGAAGGAGGTCCATGACATCCAGGGAACCTCCCGGATCGCGGCGCAGGAAAAGGATTTTTCTCCGCAGCCATTCGGCACAGCCCAGATCAGGGTCGAGGCCCGGATCCATGGCGCTGATGTCAGGAATGATGCGGTCCCAGAGGTCTTGGGCGATGTCGTTGAAATTTTATGTCATCTTCGATCCGACGGACATTCCCTAAAAGCGCGGTAAGCCATGTCGTGTCGGGCGGCGGCTGCAAAGCGATGGCAGACTGCGCAAGGATAACGCCGAAAAGGACGGCGGGCCAGATCAAGGCGTCGCCTCCAATTCGATCCACGGGGTTTCTACCCGGACAAGGTAGGGGCTTGGAACCTCTCCACGCTTCTGTTGGAGTTCGGCCACCCCAGTGTGGTCGTACACGGCACGAACACGGTATTTCCCTGGCAGGAATACATAGCCCTTGATCTCGCCGAAATCGCCGATCGGCTGGGGACGCGGTTTGTTCTCGCACCAGGCGTCGTATAGGCTCTGATAGGCCATGGCAGGCGTCGCGGTGGACTTCCCAGGCTCCAACCAAAAAGAATGATCCACCTCGGTTTCCTTTGCAGGGAAATTGTCCGGCCAGCATTCTTTGGGTGGATAATGGTCCTCGGGCTGGAACCAGAAGTCCTCACGGCCCCGGCCATCCAGGAACTCAATGTAGAGGCCCGTATCGAGGTAATGGCGCAATTCCTGCGGCCCCTCATTAAAGACATCGTCTAGGACGAGGATGCGCTTGTCGCTGATGTTGGTGAGGACGATCTGGACCCACAAAGAATCCTCGCTCCGGCGCAGCTTGGTCTTGGGGAGCCGCAGGGTAAGGCGGATGGGGCCCTTCTCGCCCTTCGCCTCCGCCGCCGCGGGAACGGGCAGACTCGATCGGCCGGGGAAAACCTGGTCGGGTGCGGCGAGCTTGAGCGGAGCGGGCTCGGTCTGGGGACTACGATTCTTACATGCCGCCCATCCTAGACAGAATACCGTCGCAAGACAGATGACTGCGAAGCTGTTCTTAGACGACATCCCGATGCGATTCCCCCTAGAACGAATTGGAAAAACTGGGTTTCCCCTGGCCTCATGGTTCCGGCCGGATCGTGGATACCCCAGGGCCGATTCCCCAGGCTACAGAGGTTAGCTGTTCCCAATAGTGTGGCGGAATACGGATGCCGGGCCAAGGGTCGGAGGACCCCTGCCCGAATGGGCCTCATAGGCCCGGGAGGAACAGATCAGAACCAGCCGCGGCCTTGGGTGCGAAGGAAAGCGAACTCACGATAAGTAGTGTATGATAGAATCCCATTGACGGTCGCGGGGGGTGCCTATGGACGCGCAGGGATTCAAGCCGCTCAAGCAGGTCGGGATCATCCCGGTCACAGACTCTTCCGAGATCCGCTTCTACATCGACGAGTACAAGGGCTACCCCTACGCCTCCATCCGCACCTTCGTCACCCGGGACAACTACACCGGCCCGACCAAGGCCGGCCTCACCATGAACTCCAACCTCCTGGGCGAGGTCCGCGGAGCCCTCGACAAGCTCCCCGACGAACCCGCGGCCACCGAAGACCAGGAGATCGCCCGGCTCCACAAGAAAGCCGGGCTGGAGCTCGTGGTCCGCATCACCATCTACCGCGACACGACCGGAATCGACCTGCGCGAGTGGGTGGACGACGGCACCTACAAGGGCTGGTCCAAGAAAGGCGTTCGGATCAGCTACGCCGAGATCGCCAAGGTGAAGGGCTTCCTCAAGGAGATGGAGGAGTTCCTGAAGAAGCACCAGAAATAGTCCCGACCGCCTCTGCCATCGCGCGGAGCAGTTCCTTTTCGAAATCGGCGTTCGGTTCCCCATCCAGCATCGTCGCCCCATGCCCCGTCTGCGCCCGGAGCAGGCGCGTCCCCTTGTGGCGCGCCGCCTCCAGGACCAGTTCGGCCGAACGCAGGGCGTAGGCGTCCTGCAGCGACGCCGCCAGGATCATCGGGCGGTCGAAGGCCCGGGCCGCTCCCTCGATGCGCAGACCCTGGTAGTCGACTCCCGGGGAGAGCAGCACGACGAAAGGGATGGCCTTCTCCCGCGCCGCGAACTCCAGGACCAGGTTCGCCCCGATGCTCGCGCCCACGAGCACGACGCGCCGGCGCGGGAAGCCCTTCTTGGAAAGGAAGCGGAGCGCTCCCGCCAGGTCTTTCTCGATAGCGGCCCACGCCGCCGGGGTCCGGAACTCCGTGTAGCGCGGCCCCCCGGATTCTCCATGCCCCCGGGCGTCGATGGCCAAGGCACCCCAGCCGCGCTCGCGCAGGAGACCGGACAACCGCCCCCACTCCCCGCGGCCGGCCCCCAGCCCGTGCAGGAGCAAAAACACCGGCCCGCCCTTCTTCGGGCGGCTGAAATCCGCGGCGATGCGCACGCCGTCCGACGCCTGGAACTCGACCCGGGCCGGCCCGTTCTGCGCCGCGGGCGCACCCGCCCGGGCGGCGGCGCCCAGGACCATGACCGCGAGGAAGGCCCACGCGGCGCTGGGCCCGATTACGCCGGCCCGGTGGGACCAACGACCCTGCCGGGCCGGGCGGCCGCCGTCTATATTATGGTTGATGAACACGCGCATCCTCCCGATGACCCGGCTGCTCCTGGGCGTATCGCTCGCCCTGGCAGTCCTGCCCGCCGCAGCCCAGGCTGCCGACGCGATCCGGACCGCCGCGGCCATGGCCATGATGATGCGCCGCACCGATTCCGCGGAGGACAAGCGCGCCATCCTGGGCTCCGGTTTCGACGCCATGCGCGACGCTCCCGCACCGGTCCCGGAGCAAACTTCGCGCCGGAGCCGCACCCGGCGGGTCTGGCTCTTCGAGGAAGACGGAACTGCCCCGACCACCCCTCCCCCCCCGACCGCCGACCTTCCCGCTCCCCGGGTCCAGGAACGAGTAGGCCTGGCGTTCAAGCAGGCCCTGGCCCCCTGGAAAGTCCTCCTGGACTCCGCCTGGGGCGGAGCCTGGACCGGCCTGACCGAGATGCAGGGTTGGTCCTCCAGCTGAATCGTCTCCCCGGGCTTGACCCGGGGTCCAGGATCACGGCTTGACGGCATTTTCTGGATCCCGGCTTCCGCCGGGATGACGCCGCACCGCTCTAGCGTTTCGGCCGGAGACGGAGGCGGCCGATGCGGAAGCGATGCAGGTTCAGGACGGGCTTCTCGCCGCTTACCAGCTGGGAGACCAGTTGCCCCACCAGCGGGGCGAAGGTGCAGGCCGCTCCCGAGAACCCGGTCGCCAGCCAGCCGTTCGCCAGCCCCGGCAGGCGGTCCAGTATGAAGTCCCCATCCGGCGTGCGGGTGAAGTGCGCCACCCGCCCCTCGAGGTCCGCGAAGTTCGACAGGTCCTGGAAGAGGTCCTTGAGGAAGCCCCGGCATTTCTTCTCGAAATCCTTGTCAGGCACGGCCTCGGTGCCGGGGGAGCGCGACAGCACGCCCTTGCGCATATGGGAGACCTTCATGAACCCGTGGATGTGCACCGGGAAGCACTGCATCCCCTTGGAGCGGATGGAGATGATCGGGAAGTGGGCGGGACGGTAGCGGCCCTGGTTGCAGGGCGGACGCAGGTAAAGGCACTCCTGCTTGGTGACCGTCAGGGGCAGGCCGACGTCGGCGAGGAGCTCCCGGGTCCAGGCGCCCGGGGCGAAGACGTAGTTCTGTGAGCGCCAGACCTTGCCCTTGGAATCCTGCACTCCCTGGATGCCGGTCTTGTCCTTGAGCACCTTGACGATCCGGACGCCGCCCTCCGCCCGCCCGCCGGATTTCTCCGTAGCCTTGGCGAAGAGCTCGGCGGCCTTCTTCACCCAGACCATGCCGCCGCCCTGGTGGAACACGCCGAACTTGAAACCCCGCACGCGCAGCATGCGGTAGCGCTCGCGGAGCTGGGCCTGGTTGAGCTTCTGCACGGGGAGCTTGAGGTCCGTGAGCGCCTGGAAGCAGGATTCCTCGTACGCCCCGTCCCCCGTCGCGAGCTCCAGGACCCCGTTCTGCAGGAGCAGCTCCTGGTGGGTGTCGTGCTGGAGGTCGCGCCAGAGCGCCTGCGCCTTGACCGCGAGGTCGGTGTAGAACGTGTCCTTGCCGTGGGTGAGCGGGAAGGCCTGGGCGTGGTCGCCCGATGAGCCCAGGGGATTGGGGATGGCGGCCTGCTCCAGGATCTGGACCTTATGGCCGCGCTTGGATAGGAAATGGGCGGACGCCGTCCCGATGATGCCGCCGCCGACGACGATGACGTCGCAAAATCCCATCCGTGTCCAGTATAACAAATTTGGAGATGCGGCCCGGATTCTGGAATACGCCCCGGGGTTTTGCTACAGTAGCGCCGTGCGCGCACTGCTTGCCGCAGGACTCTTCTTCCTCTCGGCCGCGACCTGCGACGCGGGCTCCGTCCGGGTGATCGCCTTCGACGACGACGGACGCCTCCTCGACACGGCGGGGCTCCTGCGCTACATCTCCCCGGCCGCCTTCTCCCGGGCCGGGATAGGCCCGGACAAGAGCGGGCTCTTCGTCTCCGACCTGGACGGCCGCGCCGCGGGGGGGCGGCCGTGGTGGGTCGCCCGCTCCACGATGCCCGTCTGGGCCTGGGCCGACGCCGAGCGCGTCCGCTTCAGCCTGCCCTGGCCGGTGCAGAAGGACGGCTTCTCCACCGCGCTGCTGGACGCGCGCGGGGAAGGGTACGCCGACGACCAGGAGCTGCTCCTCAACGAGGAGATCGCGGTGGCCGCGTACCGCCGCCTGCAGGAATCCCTCAAGGAGCGGATTGCGGAATGGACTCCGGCCTACGCGCCCACCAAGCCCACCACGGCCCTCCTGGAGCGGGTCAAGAAGCTGCTCGCCGACGCCCACGCCGCCAACGTGCGCCGGGACCGCGCCCGCCTCTTCGACGAGGCCCTGACCCAGATCGCCTTCGCCGGGGAGCAGATCCTGTTCGAGCACGGGCACCAGACGGTCCGGGACCCCAAGCGCGGACCCCAGCTGCGCTGGGGGCTCACCCTGGACGAGACCGTGGTGGATAACGCCAAGGAATTCGACTGGCTGGCCAAGACCGCCGCGGGCGCCGGGGTGAACTGGGTGCGCCTGGTGTTCCGCCTCAACGGAGAGGACTTCACCTTCGCCAAGGAGAAGTCCTTCTCCCATTACGACGCGCTCGTCGCCGCCCTGCAGCGCAACAAGATCAAGGTCATGGGCTCGATCCTCGACAGCATGCTCTGGCCCAAAGGGGTGAACGCGGACCTGTACCGCGAGCGGACCAACAACCTGGTGTTCCATTTCAAGGATCGCATCCCCAGCTGGGAGGTGGCCAGCGAGCCCAACGGGGACTGGCACGGCGGGACCTTGACCCCGGTCGACGAGGAGACCAAGCTCCTGTGCATCCAGCGGGCGGTCATCGAGGTCAAGCGCATCGACCCCGCCCTCGAGACCGTCGCCACCCTGCATTGGTGGGAAGGCACGGCCTCCGACGACCGCCACGGCCTCTTCCAATGGCTGCGCTGGAGCATGCCCCGCGGCTTCGGGAAGGGCCTGGACGTGGTGGCGCTGAGCGTCTACCCCCACCGCCATCCCGTGGGCCTCGCTTTCGACCCCGCCTTCCGCGAACTCCGGACCCTGTTCCCCGGCGCCCGCCTCATGCTGGGCGGCTGGAGCTTCGTGGAAGAGGACAAGCTGGAAGGCTACTGGTGGCTCAAGCCCGGCAACGTGGGCGAGTCCCGCAAGGACCTCCTGGTCTTCTTCACCGGGGCGGCCGCGGCCGTCCCTGACAGCCTGGGCGGCGGCTTCTTCTGGCCCACGTTCCCGCAGATGCTCAACATCGAGAAGAGGAAGACCACCGCCCTCTTCAAGATCTACGAGAAGACCGTCGAGCGCCTGCGCGCGCCCTGACCCCATGCCGGCCCCCGCCGCGGACCGGTTCGAAGGCCTCCTGCTGGGCCTGATGGCGGGGGATTGCCTCGGCCTCCCGTTGGAAGGACTGTCTCCCCGGCGCGCCCGGCGCCTGTTCGCCGGGCCGCTCCGCCACCGCTTCTTCCTCGGCCGCGGGATGATGTCGGACGACACCGAGCACGCCTCCCTGACCGGACAGGCCCTGCTGGCCTCGCGCGGGGACCCCGACGCCTTCGCCTCCGCCTTGGCCTGGGGCCTGCGCTGGTGGTTCCTGGGACTCCCGGCGGGCATCGGCCTGGCGACTTTGCGCTCGATCCTCAAGCTCTGGCTGGGATTTTCCCCCTCGTCCAGCGGCGTCCTTTCCGCGGGCAACGGGGCCGCCATGCGCAGCCCCATCCTCGGCCTCGTGTTCTGGGACGACCCGGACCGTCTGCGCGGCTTCTGCGGCCGAAGCACGCGGCTGACCCACACCGACCCGCGCGCGGAGCGCGGCGCCCGTGCCGCGGCCGAAGCCGCGCGCTACGCCTGCACCTCCGACCCGGCGACCTTCTCCCGCGCCGAGATCCTGGCCCGCATCGCCGCCGTCTTCCCGCCGGAGGACGCCGAGGCGCGGCGCTGGCTGGGGACGCTGCGCTCGGCGCTCGACGAGAGTTGGGACGCGGACCGGTTCGCCTCGGCCATGGGATTCACGCACGGGGTCTCGGGCTACATCTACGCCACCCTGCCGGCGGCCCTATGGGCCTGGCTGTCGGACCCCTTCGATTTCCGGGGCGGGATGGAGCGCATCCTGCGCCTGGGCGGCGACGCGGACACGACCGGCGCGGTGTACGGGGCGCTGGCCGGCGCCGCGGTCGGCGTCCAGGGCATCCCGCGGGAATGGCTGGACGGGATAGCCGACTTCCCGCGCAGCCCGGCCTGGGTGCGGGAGCTCGGCCTGCGGCTCCATCAGGCCTTCGTCGCAAAGAGGGATGTCCGCCCCCTGCGCCTCCAATGGCCGCTCCTCGCCGTCCGCAACCCGCTGTTCATGGTCGTGGTCCTGGCGCATGGACTGCGCCGGCTCCTGCCCCCCTACTGACCCGTCACTGGAGGAAGTCCGCCAGCAGCAGCACGTTGAGCGCGGCCACCACCAGGCCGATGCCCCAGAGCAGGACGCTGTCCCAACGGCCGTTGGCGTAGCGGCCCATGACCTTCTCCGAGGAGGTCAGGTAGATCTGCAGGAAGACGGTGATGGGAAGCTGGACGGAGAGCGCGATCTGCGACCCAATGAGGCCGCGCAGGGGGTCGGTCACGAACAGGATGGCCAGCGCGCCCCCCGCCAGCGTGATGAGGACCCCTACCCGGGAGTGGCGGTCCGCGACGTTGTACGGCTCGCCGGACATCCCCGCGAAGATGCTCCCCCCCGCCATGCCGGCCGTGATGCTGGAGGCCAGCCCCGAGAAGAGCAGGGCCAAAGCGAAGACGAACGCGGCCAGGTCCCCGGCGATGGGGCTCAGCATCGCCTGCGCGACCTCGAGCGTCTCCACGGCGACGCCCCGGGCGAAGAAGGTGGCGGCCGCCAGGAGTATCATGGCGCTGTTGATGGCCCAGCCGATCCCCATGGAGAAGAGCGTGTCCAAGAACTCGAAGCGCAGCTGCCGGGCGATGACCGCGTCGCCTTCCCGGTTCCATTGGCGGCTCTGGATGACCTCGGAATGCAGGAAGAGGTTGTGGGGCATGACCACGGCGCCCAGCACGCTCATGATGATGGGGACCGACCCCGCGGGGAAAGCGGGGGTCACCCAGCCCCGGACCGCCTGACCCCACGCCACGTCGACTAGGAACAGCTCGACGACGAAGGAGATCCCGATCAGGGAGACGAAGGCCATGATCCACCCTTCGATCTTCCGGTAGGAGTTGGTGACGAGCATCCCGCACGAGAAGAGCAGGGTCAGGAGCGCGCCCAAGGCGAGGGGGATATGGAAGAGCATGCGCAGGGCGATGGCCGCGCCCAGCAGCTCGGCCATCGCGGTCGCGACCGCGGCGAGCATGGCCGTGGACAGCGCCGCCCGCGAGACCCAGCGGGGCAGATGCGCGGTGGCGGCCTCCGACAGGCAGAGCCCGCTGGCGATGCCCAGGTGGGCGCTGTTGTGCTGGAGCACGATGAGCATGAGGGTGGAGAGCGTCACCATCCACAGCAGCGTGTAGCCGTAGGCCGCCCCCGCCGCGACGTTGGCCCCCCAATTGCCCGGGTCGATGAACCCCACGGTGACCAAAAGGCCGGGACCGATGTACTTGAGGAACTCCAGGGCCTGCGCGCTGGGTCTATATCTGCCGTGACTGAGCAGCGACATGCCTTATGATAACCAATACGGGACTCGCTGGCATCCGGCCGTCCGAGACGCTATGATATGCGGGCAGCGTTCCCCTCCCCCCTCCGCGGGGGAGGGTCAGGGTGGGGGGCGAAAATGGGCGAAAGCAAGCCGGGCGACGATTGGCTGCAGTCCTTGCGGGTCCCCGCGCGCATCGAATCCCGCGATTACGAGTATGACGCCGACCGCCAGGCCATCGAGGCCTTCCGGGCCGTGCCCGGAGCGGACTGGCTCTGCGGGAAGTTCCTGGAAGTGGTCCTGGAAGTGGTCATGGCCGAGATGCTGGGCCACGCCGTGCGGGTCACCGCCAAGCAGTTCCCCGAGGTGGACCGCCTGCGCGCGCGCTGCGCCCGCATCCTGGGCATGGCCCCGCCGGAGCTTTTCGTCTTCGAGGACGTGGGCATCAACGCCATGACGGTCGGCCCCGACGCCGAGCATTCCTCCATCTTCATCCACCGCACCGCGCTCGACGTGTGCAGCGAGCGCGAGCTCATGTTCATCCTGGGCCACGAGATGGGCCACATCAAATCCCGGCACCTGCTCTATCACACCATCGCCCAGCTCCTGCGCAGCACAGGCCGCTACGCCCTCTACCGGCTGAACATCCCGGGGGCGGCCCAGATCGACCTGCTCTTGGGCCTGCCCGCGCGGCTGGCCCTGTTCGCCTGGGCCCGGAGGGCCGAGATCACCTGCGACCGGGCCGGGCTCGTTTGCACCCAGGACCTGGACGCCGCGCGCAAGGCCCTGCTCCTCTTGGCCTGCGGCTCCCGCCGGCTGGTGGACCAGGTCGACTTGGACGAGTTCCACAGGCAGAACACGGACCTCTCGGGCTCCTTCGCGAAATGGGGCGAGGTGTTCAAGACCCACCCCAACCTGCCCAAGCGCGTGCGCGCCCTGGAGCTCTTCTCCGAGAGCTGCTGCTACCGCCATTCGGTCATGGGGGAGACGAGCTTCCCGGCACGGAGCATG
>MGTY01000054.1:47957-48204 GCA_001799695.1 Elusimicrobia bacterium GWA2_69_24 | reverse complement strand
GGCCTGTCGGCCCTGTCCGACCTGCTGGCTCCGGACCCGGCCCCGAAGCCGCCGCGGAAGCCCCGCCGGAAGAAGCCGCGCTCCAAGCCGACTCCGTTGGCGCCCCGAAACCCATAGCTTAGAATCATTCACGCCCTTCGGGGAACTCGGCACCGTGCAGCGCGTTAGAAAGGCCTTGACCACCGACAGTTGCCCTGTTATGCTATGTTGCACATGGAGCGCAACAACTGCATTTCGGGCAACAGTC
>MGTY01000054.1:0-47859 GCA_001799695.1 Elusimicrobia bacterium GWA2_69_24 | reverse complement strand
TTTTTCCTGGATCTGACCGGGCCCCATGGCGAACGCGCAAGAATAGGCGTAATGGCCAAAGCAAGCGTAGAACCCAAAGATGTGACGTTCTTGGCCGAACAACTTCGAGGTTCCAGGAAAGCCTGGGGGGATGAAATAGTCCCGCTTATCGCGGCTCCATTCTTGAGTTTGAGCACTCGCCAACGCTTATTGGAACTCGATATCCCTTATGCGGACACTACGGGGAACATCCGCATCTTCACATCCCGGCCAGCCATTTTCATTGAAACTCAGGGCGCTGAACGCAATCCCAACCGGACCGAGAGACCAGCACGGTCGCTCAAAGGCGCCAAGGCCGGACGAATCGTGCGCGCATTGTGCGATCTGCGGCCGCCGTTCGGGGTCCGCGCTTTAGCCGAAGAGACGGGAATCAATCCCGGCTATGTTTCCCGGGTCCTCACCTTCCTGGAAACCGAGGCCCTGGTCCGGCGCGAGCCGCGGGGTCCGATCACGGAGGTCGCCTGGCGCAAACTCATTGAGCGCTGGGCACGGGATTATTCGTTCATTGCCTCCAATCGGGTGATCTCCTACCTGGAGCCGAGAGATATTGCCGGTGCGGCTTCCCGGCTTGCCGCCGCCGCTAAACGGGCAGCCATTACGGGTTCCGCCGCGGCGGCCTGCGTCGCCCCGGTAGCGCCCACGCGTCTCCTGGCGGCCTATGTCGAATCTCCGGAAGAGGTCGCGAAGGATCTTGGGTTGAGGCCGGCGGAATCAGGGGCGAATGTCCTCTTGGCCGAACCTTACGACAAAGTCGTCTTTGATCGGACCGACGAACGTGACGGAACACCTTATGTCGCTTTGAGCCAAGCAGCGGTGGACCTGCTGTCAGGTCCCGGCCGCAACCCGTCGGAGGCCCACGCTCTGCTCGACTGGATGCAGGCCAATGAATCCGCCTGGCGACGCTGATCCACTTTATGTCCTGGCCCGCCGCGTCCTTCTGGACGCTTTGGAGGCCCTGGGCACGCAGCGCGGTGCGCTGATCCTGGTGGGAGCCCAGGCCATCTACCTTCACACAGGCCCGGCCGGACTTTCAATCCCCGAATACACGACCGACGCGGATATCGCCTTGGATCCGCAATTCCTCTGCGACTACCCGCGGCTGGAAGAGACCATTCGGAGCGCGGGATTCGAGCCCGACGGCACCAACGTCGGCTCATGGGTGACCCAGAGGGCGCTCGGCGGCAGAGGAGTCGCCGTCATGGTGGATCTGCTGGTACCGGCTGCGGTGGGCGGTCCGGGCCGCCGGGGGGCGCGCCTGGGTGCGCATGGCAGCAAGGTGGCCCGGAAGGTAAAAGGCCTTGAGGCCGCCCTCGTGGATAAGAGCCAGAAGACCGTATCCGCCCTGGAGACGTCCGATGCCAGAAGTTTCAATATAGCAGTAGCGGGGCCTACGGCCCTGCTGGTTTCCAAGCTCCACAAGATCGCTGACCGGGAAAACGAGCAAGGCCGCCTGGGCGATAAGGATGCGCTCGATGTGCTGCGCCTGCTTCGAGGTGTATCGATGGAATCCTTCAGAGACGCCTTCCCCCCGCTAATGTCCGACAAGGTGGCCGGGCCCGTCAGCCGAGAAGCGGCATCACTTCTAGAGCGTCTTTTCTCCGAGCCGGATTCAACCGGATCGCGGATGGCCGCCCGTGCTGCAGCCCCGATGGAACCTGCCGAGACTACGGCGGCCTCCTGCGCCGCCCTTACCGGCGATCTTCTCAGCGCGCTTCGCAAGGGCTGACATATGGGCAGCATTCAAGACTGCAATATCTTTTGCGGTTTTCCGATAGCGGGCCCTTGACAGGGAATAGGGGGGCCCTTACACTATGCTTACCCTTCGGAGGTGGAATTTGATGGGCACCTCTCCTCGTTTCTGGGGCCTGCTCTTGGCCCTTATCGTCGTTTTCCCGGTCCGCGGCTCCTGCGCGGATGACAAACCCAAGGTCCCGGCTCAGGTCCAGGACTCCTCCACGGGCGCGGCGACCGATGCTTCTCCCATCGTCCCGGAAGGAGGGGACGTCATAGTCGCCTATGGGAGGGCCCGGGTCCAGATCATGTCCATGCCCGACAGCTCCCCCGCGAAGAAGAAGCTCCTCACCACCATCGAGCAGATCGACGGCCGCCTCAAGCAGGCCGACGACGACAAGGCCCCGACCAAGGAGAAGAACCGCATCCTGGCCTCCTTGGCCCCGGATCTGGCGGCAACGCTCACCGATCCCCCCACCGCCGAAGTGCCCAAGGACACCTACAACCGGATGCGCAACGACGTCGCCGCGGTACTCAACCAGCTGGGGCCGGACAACCGCCAGGCCTATCAGAGCTCGCTGAACTTGAGCGAGAAGGTCCTGGAGGACGATCCCCAGAACCGCGACGCCCTCAACAACGCGCCCGTCTCCCACTACGGCATGGGCGACTACCGCCAGGCCATCGACGCCGCCACGCACGCGAGCGAGCTCTACAAGGACGACGAGCGGGCCTACACCACCCGCGCCCTGGCCTACTACCAGATGAAGGATTACGCCCAGGCCCTGGAGGATGCCAACCGCGCCCTGGCGCTCAACGGGGCCAACAAGGTGGCGATGCAGATCTCCAAGATGGCCGGACCGCGGGCCAGCGCGCCCCAGGACCTGGGGCTCAACCCCCTGCAGCAGGCTGCGGCCGCGCAATTGGACCGGGAATTCCAGGCCGCGCAGGCGCAGCGCAACCAGGTGGAGGCGACGCTCAGGCAGGCGCCCCCGACTCGCGCCGCGGCGGACCCGACGGCGGACTCCTTCAACCAGCAGGCCGCCAACCGCATCAAGCTCGGCGACTACCAGGGCGCGATCCAGGTGACGAGCCGGGTCATCGAACGCGAGCCGGCCAACGCCAAGGCCCGTTATTTCCGGGCCGCCGCGCAGAACCTGACCGGGCAGTACGAGGGCGCGGTGGCCGACGCCTCGGCGGCGCTGGCCGCGGACCCCAACTTCACCGACGCCCTCGACGCGCGCGCCAACGCCCAGCTCCAGCTGGGGCGCTACCGCGAGGCGCTGCGCGACGCCGACCAGTCCCTCGCCATCAACCCCTCCAACGCCTACGCCTACAAGAACCGCGCCCTGGCCAAGGAGAACCTGGGCGACCTGGGCGGCATGATCAATGATTACCGCGCCGCGGCCAAGCTCAGCCCGCAGTTCGACAGCGAGCTCCAGGAGATCTCCCGGCGCTACAACTTCCGTCTCGACGCGCCGGAGCCGTTCGCGGCCGCGGCCGCCCCCAAGCCGCGCAGCCGCCGCTACCTGGTCGTCCTCCTGAGCTCTTTGGTCGGCGGCCTGCTCATCGCGGTGGGCCTGGTCCGCGTCCTGCCCAGCCGCAAGAAGATGAAGACCTGGCTCACCCGGCTCCCCGGAGCCGGGGACGAGACCGCCCGGGCCATCGCCGGGGGCCCCTCGCTGGCGGCGGGCTACAAGATCCTGCGCCCCTTGGGCAACGGGGGCATGGGCATCGTCTACGAGGCGCTGGACAGGGCCTTGGGACGCAAGGTCGCCATCAAGAAGATGCGCGAGGAGATCGCGGAGGACGAACGGGAGCGGGCGCGCTTTTTGGGGGAGGCCCGCATCGTCGCCGGGCTCCATCACCCCAACATCGTGGACATCCACTCCATCCTCGAGGAGAAGGGCGAGCTCTACCTGGTCTTCGAGTACGTCGAAGGCCAGACCGTGGACCAGATCATGGAGCGCAAGAAGACGCTCAGCTTCTCGGAGGCCCAGTACGTGATGAACGGGGTCTGCAGCGCCCTGGACTACGCCCACAAGAAAGGGGTGATCCACCGCGACCTCAAGCCCTCCAACATCATGGTGACCACCGAAGGGGTGGTGAAGGTCATGGACTTCGGCATCGCGCGGCAGGCCAAGGACGCCATGGCCAAGTCCACCCACACCCAATCCGTGGCCGGGACCCCCCAGTACATGGCGCCCGAGCAGGAGGAGGGCGAGGTGCGCAAGGAGTCCGACCTATTCTCCCTGGGAGCCTGCCTCTACGAGATGCTCACGGGGCAGGGCCCCTTCCCGTCTCCCGCCACCACCGCCTCGAAGATCAACAAGCGCTACGTGCGGCCCTCCCGGGTGAAGGTCGGCCTGCCCCTGGAACTCGACACCTTGGTGGACGCCTGCCTGGAGCCGGACCCCGACAAGCGCATCCACACGGTGGGTGATTTCCTGACCCGGCTCAACGCCATCAAGCTCCCGGCCCCCGCCCCCAACGGCGCCAAGACCGCCTGAACATCCTCCAACCCCCCCTGGCATCGTTATTCCGAGTGGATTAGACGCACGCTTTGCCCCGTTCGAAATACAATGGAGCACAGTTCTCTGTCGGAGACGTTGGTAAACGTTCGCGTCCGGATGCTTGGAATCACCAGCGAACAGGACACTATGGGCACGCGGCAAAAAAGAACATGCATCCAAATACGTAACCTTGCAGGAGGCTGCGTAGCCCTTGACCTGCTGTAAGCCATGGGCAGGCGGCAGATTCTCGGCCTTGGCCTCGATCAACGCCATGGCCACGGGTTGCGCCTCGGAGTTGACCTTGATTCTTAGAACGTAGTCAGTGCGGCCCTTGGACCGCTTCCGGGGCTTGCCGTCTATGACCTCGATGGCCCCGGCGGTCTCTTCCCGACGGATGAGGTCTTCGGTCCAACCTCGCGCGTGGATCGCGGGGTCTATCAACTTGGCCCGAGTGTCGGCTTCGTTCGACAACATGGAATTCGATTCTAGCAGTTCCCGGTTCTGCTCGCGGCAACATAAGGGAACTAAACCGAGGGGTCAATCGTACATGTGGGCGGAGGCAACATGCTCCGGAGCATGTTGATGGGAGATAATGATTGATCTATCAGCGCTTTCCGATGGCGACCTGACAGCACATCTGCGCAGGGCCGTGGCGGCGGAGCGGGAGAACGCGGCCGAGGTGGTGCGGGTCCTCATGGAGGTGGATCGGCGCAAGCTCTTTGCGGCGATGGGGTACCACTCCCTCTTCGACTACTGCATGCGCTTCCTGGGCTACTCGGAGGACGAGTCGGCTAAGCGCATCCATGCGGCGCGTGCGGCAGAGAGGTTCCCTTCAATCGTCACCCGATTGGAAGAGGGCAAGACCTCCCTCACGGCCATCAACCTCGTGGCCCCTCTGCTGACTGCGGAGAACCATCGCAGCGTACTGGACGCGGCCCGAGGCAAGACCAAACGGGAGGTCCAGATGATTGTAGCCCGCCTGGATCCCAAGCCGGAAGTCGCCGAGGTGGTCCGGCGTCTGCCGGAGACCGCCCAGCCGCGGCCCGAGATCAAACCCCTGGCGCCGGAGCGCATCCGGTTCGCCTTCACTGGCAACGAGGAGTTCCTGGCCAGGGTCGACCGCTGCCGCCAACTCCTGCGGCGGAAGTTCCCCTCGGGGGATCTCGGAGACATCTTTGCGGCTGCGGTCGAAGCTCTGCTCGACCGGGAGGACCCGGAACGACAGGAAGCCGCCCTGCACCGAGCCTCCGACCCTCATGCCCGCAGGATACCGCGCTGGGTCAAACAGGCCGTGTGGAAGCGCGATGGGGGCCGTTGCGCGTTCACGGCCACGGATGGCACGAAGTGCCTGTCGCGGGAATTTCTAGAGTTCGACCACATCGTGCCCTGGGCCTTGGGAGGGCCTTCCAACAAACCCGACAACATCCGGCTACTATGCCGGGCGCACAATCAGTTCCTAGGTCGCCAGCGGTTCGGCACCCCCCCATCGGTCGGAGGTCGGAATGTGATAAAATAGGACGATGCCTACCGTCGGAAAGCCGGGGGACGTCGGCGACGCCGTGGACACGCCTCTCCTTCGGCAGTACAACGCCCTGAAGGCCGCGTACCCGCACGCCATCCTGTTCTTCCGGCTGGGCGACTTCTACGAGCTCTTCGGCGAGGACGCCCGGACCGCCAGCCCGGTGCTGGGCGTGGTCCTCACCAAGCGGCAGGGACTGCCCATGTGCGGCGTCCCCCACCACGCCTACGGGCACTACCTCTCCAAGCTCCTGAAGGCCGGCTTCAAGGTCGCCATCGCCGACCAGATGGAGGATCCGGCGCAGGCGAAGGGCATCGTCCGCCGCGCGGTCACCCGCGTCGTGACCCCGGGCACCGTGGTCGAGGATGAACTGCTCGACGGCGCCAACGCGAACTACCTGGCGGCCATCGAGGTGGACACGGTGGGCTGGGGGCTGGCCTGCATGGAAGTCTCCACCGGGGAGTTCTGGGCCACCCAGGCCATGAACGACCACGACCACCTGGGCCTGCACGCCCTGCTGGCCAAGATCCGCCCGGTGGAACTGCTGGCCTCCCAGAAGGCGGTCGCCGAGCTCAAGCTCCGGCACACCTTGGGGCCCAAGACCCTCATGTCCGAGTGGACGCGGACCGCCTCCGAGGGCGAGATCCCCGAGTCCTGGGAGAACCGCGCGACCTGGGCCAACCGCCCCCTCGCGCTCAAGGCCGCCCTGACCGCGCGCAGCTACGTCGCGGCCACGCAGACCCACCTTCAGGAGACCCTGTCCCCCTCCTACCGGGAATCCCTGCCCGAGATGGAGCTCGACGAGGCCGCCATCCGCACCCTGGAGCTCGTGGAATCCGCGGAAGGCGGGCGCAAGCACACCCTCTGGGGGGTCCTCGACCGGACCTGCACCCCCATGGGAAGCCGCCGCCTCAAGCACTGGATACTGCGCCCCTCCACCGCGCTGCCCGAGATCGAGCGGCGGCTCGGCTGCGTCGCCGAACTCGTGGACAAGGACCTCGAACGCGGCGGACTGCGGCGCCTGCTGCAGGGGATCGCGGACCTGGAGCGGGTCGTCAACCGGCTGGCCACCCGCTCGGCCTCGCCCCGGGACCTCGCGGCCCTGCGCGACTCGCTGTTGCAGGTGCAGGCCCTCGAACTCTGGCTCAACGACGGCGGCTTCTCCTCCAGCCTGCACGAAGTCTGCGAGGCGGTGGCCGCGGTGGAAGTCCGGCTCAAAGCGGCGCAGGGGCTGCTCGAACGCGCCCTGGTGCCGGCCCCGCCGGTGCGGATCTCCGACGGCGGGCTCATCCGCCCCGGCTTCAGCGCCGAGCTCGACGCGCTGCGCGCGGTCAAGACCGGGAGCCAGGAGGTCCTCAAGAAGCTCGAGGAGGGTGAGCGCGCCCAGAGCGGCATCGCCTCTTTGCGCATCGGCTACAACTCCGTCTTCGGCTACTACATCGAGGTCACCAAGACCCACTCCGAGAAGGTCCCGGCGCGCTACACCCGCAAGCAGACCCTGCGCAACGCCGAACGCTACATCACCCCCGAGCTGAAGGAGCTGGAGATCGAGCTGCTCGGCTCCCAGGACAAGGTCGCCCGCCTGGAGGCCGAGCTCTTCGAAAAGCTGCGCGCCGACGTGCTCGCCGACAGCCCGGCGATCCGCACCTTCGCCTCCTCGGTCTCCGAGCTGGACGCCCTGCACTCCCTGGCCGAGGCCGCGGTGCAGAACGACTACGTCAAGCCCGAGGTGGACCTCTCCCACGCCCTGGAGATCGCGGACGGCCGGCATCCCATCGTGGAAGCGGCCCTCCCGGCCGGGACCTTCGTCCCCAACCCCATCTCCCTCGACGGCAGCGACCCGCAGGCCCTGATCCTCACCGGCCCCAACATGGGCGGGAAATCCGTCTTCCTGCGCCAGAACGCGATGATCGCCATCATGGCCCAGATGGGCAGCTTCGTGCCCGCGAAGTCGGCGCGCATCGGGATCGTGGACCGGGTCCTCACCCGCATCGGTTCCAAGGACCAGATCGCCCGCGGGGAATCCACCTTCATGGTCGAGATGCGCGAGACCTCCCACATCCTCAAGACCGCCACCTTGCGCAGCCTGGTCCTCCTCGACGAGGTCGGACGCGGGACCTCGACCTACGACGGGATCTCCATCGCCTGGGCCGTGCTGGAGCACCTCAACAAGAGCGGGGCCGCCCTGGATGAGGACTCCGAGAAGAAGAGCGCGGCGCCTCGCCCCCGCGGCCCCCGGGTCATCTTCGCCACCCACTATTTCGAGCTGACCGAGCTGGCCGACCTCCTGCCGGGCGTGCGCAACATCCACGTGGAGGCCCGCGAATGGACCAACTCCGAGGGCCGCACCGAGGTCATCTTCCTGCACAAGATCTCCAAGGGGCCGGCGGACCGCTCCTTCGGCATCCATGTGGCGGAGCTGGCGGGCATCCCGGAGGCCTGCCTGGCGCGCGCGCGGGAGATACTGCAGGGTCTCGAGAACGAGGCCCGGGCCACTCCCCTGCCCAATTCGCCGGCCGGCGCCAGCGACCAGCCCAGCCTCCCCCTCTTCGAGGAGCACCCCGTGCTGCACGCCCTGCGCCTGCTCAACCCCAACGACCTGCCCCCCATCGAGGCGCTGCGCCGCATCGCCGAATGGAAGAAGCAGCTCTGAGCCCGTAATGCCCGTCGTCCGACTCCTCCCCCCCGACGTCGTCAGCCGCATCGCCGCCGGCGAGGTCATCGACCGCCCCGCCTCCGTGCTCAAGGAGCTGATCGAGAACTCCCTCGACGCGGGCGCCGCCCGCATCGCGGTCGAGACCCTCGGCGCGGGCCGGGAGCTCCTGCGCATCGCCGACGACGGCCGCGGCATGGAGCCGGCGGACTGCCGGTCCGCCTTCGAGCGGCACGCCACCAGCAAGATCGCCGATTTCTCCGACCTCGACTCCCTGTGCACCTTCGGCTTCCGGGGCGAGGCCCTGTTCGCCGTGGCGGCGGTCTCCAAGGTGACGCTCACCAGCCGCGCCGCGGGTTCCCGCAAGGGCTGGCGGGTCGAGCTGCGCGGCGGCCGCCTGGTATCGGAACGGGAGGCGCCCCCCTCCGAGGGCACGGTCATCGAGGTCCGCGACCTCTTCTTCAACACCCCGGCCCGGGCCAAGTTCCTCAAGTCCGACGCCTCCGAGCGCTCGCACCTCGCCCGGGTCGTGGAAGAAGCCGCCCTGGCCAACCCGGGGGTGTCCTTCAGCCTCAAATCCGAGGGCCGCGGCGTCCTCCGCTTCGATTCCCACGCGGCCGGCGGCGCGGCCGAGGCCCTGCGCCTGCGGGCCTGCGAAGTCCTGGGACCGGAGCTCGGCCGCGGCATGCTCGCGGCGGAGGCGAAGACGGACGGCGTGGAACTGCTCGCGCTGCTCTCCGCCGCCGATTCGCTGCAGGCGACGCGCTCCTTGCAGTACGTCCTGGTCAACCGGCGGCCCGTGGCCAACCGCACGGTCCAGCAGGCCCTCTACCGCGCCTACGAGCCGTTCCGGGCCAAGAACCGGCACCCCGCCGCGGTGCTCTGCCTCACCGTCCCTCCGGATCAGGTGGACGTCAACGTGCATCCGACCAAGCGGGAAGTCCGATTCCGCAAGGAACAAGCCCTCTACGAGCTGATCGCCCGCGCGGCGTCCCGGACCCTGCTGACGGCCAAGGGGATACCGACCCTGCTGCCCCAGGCCGGAAGAGGCTCCCTGCCCCCCGCCCGGCAGCCGGAGTTCCCGGCCCCCCGGCTCCACGAGGCGGCCCACGCCTATGCCCCCGCCTTCCACACGGCTTCCGGCGGGGCCCGGCCCGCGGCTCCGGAGCGCCCGCGGGAGGAAGCGGGCTGGTTCCCCCAGTCCCTCCGGTATCTGGGACAGATCGAGCGCTCCTACCTGGCCTTCGAGAACGACGGGGGGCTCCTGGTGGTGGACCAGCACGCCGCCCAGGAGCGGGTGCTCTTCGAGAAGTACCTGGGCCAGATCCTATCCGGCGAGGTCCCCGTCCAGGACCTCTTGCTGCCCATCCCCGTGGAACTTCCGGCTTCGGCCGTGCACAGCCTGCTGGGGCTGCGCAAACGCCTCAAGAAGATCGGGTTCTCCGTGGAACCCTTCGGCAAGAGCCTGCAGGTGCTCTCGGTCCCGGCCGTGTTCCAGAAGTCCGCGGACGTCAAGGACGTGGTGCACGGCCTCCTCGAAGGGCTGCTCTCCCCGGCCGCCGCCGCCGCCGACGCGCGCTACGACGCCACGGCGACCATCGCCTGCAAGGCTTCCGTGAAAGCCCACGACTCCCTGAGTCCGGCCGAGGCGGTGGAACTCCTCGCGTCGCTGCGGCGCTGCGCGGACCCTTCCTGCTGTCCCCACGGCCGTCCCACCATGCTGAACCTGGACCGGGCCGAACTGGCCCGCCGCTTCAAGCGCTCCGGCGCCCCGCCGCTCTGACGGTCGGCTCGCGCTGATCCGAACTCATGGGACTGCCGCGGTATAATGTTCCCAGGACACGGCGCACCGGGACATCCTTGAACTCGTCGCACACGGCGTCCTGCTCAAGGACAACGCGGGCGGCCGAAGCACGAGCTATTCCCTGAAAGACTCGTAGGCAACGAAACAGTACTTATCGTCAGTTCGCCCCCCCTGGGATGCGCCACCGAGCTATGTTATATCATGAAACGGCCGGGACGGCGGGTGTTCTGGAGTCGACAACGGGGGCTAGCTGCAATGCCACTCACTTAGGCCGTCGTCTGTTCTTCCTCCCCCCTTGCGGGGGAGGATCGAGGTGGGGGGTCTCGACGGAAGGAATCCTTCCCCCCATCCCGACCTTCCCCCACAAGGGGGGAAGGAGACCTTAAGTGAGTGGCATTGGGGCTAGCTGGGATCCTGGAACGCGGCGGGGCGCGGGGAGTCGCTTCCTGGCCTAGTCGGCCGGAAGGGGATCAATGACAGGCTCCTGGGCGTCTCCCCTACGGCTATCCCGATGTCCGAGCCAATTGGGCCTTGACAGAATATAGCAATCTGCTATACTATCAGTAGGCAATGGAAGTCATCGGGTGGGACATCGTGGCGGCGTTCCTCCGGGACCACCCAAAGGCCATGAAGTCGCTGAAGGCGTGGCGTCAGGTAATGGAAGGCAACACCTTCAGGCATTTCATGGACTTAAAGAAGGTCGTTGGGAGCGCGGACTACGTGAAACCATATACGGTGTTCAATATCTCGAAGAACAAGTACCGGTTGATCGCCCAGGTGTCCTACCCACTTGAGGCAGTACGGGTCCAAAGCGTTCTGACGCATGAACAATACGACACAGGTAAATGGAGACATGGACCATGACCGTGCAAACCCTGGAAAAGAAGGTGCGACTTCCCCCCTTCGCAGAGGACAACGCCATCTACACGGGGCTCATCCGCAGGTACCCGCCCAGGCCCATTGAGACCAAGCAGATGCACAAGGACTACTCCTTACTCGCTGGGAGACTCATGGCTCTTCTAGAAGACGAACTTCCGGCCAGCGACCGGAAAGGGATCGAGCGGTACCTCAAGGTCATGATCCCGCTCATCCGGGCCTTTGAAACAGAGATTTCCCCTATCGGAAAGGCAGAACCTGAGGATGTGCTGCGTTTCCTGATGGAGCAGCAGGAACTGAAGGAAGTGGACCTAGCCAAGGAACTGGGAGGCCAGCCGGTGGTTTCCTACATCCTCAATGGCAAGCGCCGGCTCACCAGAGACCAAATTAAACGGCTCAGCAGCAGATTTCATGTCTCGGAGGCGTCGTTCTACCCTTCGGGAGTGTAGGGCCGGCCCTGTACGGCCGGAAGTTCATTGACAGGTCGCACCGAACGCGGCTGCAACTGCGCAAGGTTCGAGTACGGGCGAGAACAATAGACGCGCTATAACGCGCCAACCGGTTCTCTTCGTTAGTTTAACCGCTCGGCCGGAATCTCGCAATTCACACGGATGATTCAACGACTCGTAGGCAACTAGCGGGCGCCCTGTTCCAAGCCGCCCCGCTCATGGACCCATTTGCGGAGGGCGTCCACCTCCTTCTTGGCCACGGCGGCCTCGGCCTCGTAGGATTCCAGGAATCTGAGGAAGCGTTTATTCTCCTCGACGCTATGGCTGCCCTTCTGGAAAGCGCGGTAATAGGCCTGCCCCTCCTCGAGGAAGCGCACGACCTGTTGGAGGTCGGCGGCCAGGTCCGAGGCGGTTTCGAGTTCCCGCTTGGCATGGGCCGGCGGAGCGGGCGGCCTCCACGGGTCCGGGGCAGCCGTTGCGGGGGGTTTGAGGGGCTCCACTGAGGACACCGGCAGCACCGGGGCGGCCGCGGGACCGGAGGCCGTTTCGCTCTCCGCCCCCGCCCAGACCCCGGCGCCGAGCGCCAGCATCACCGACAAGACCCCGTATCGCCGCATCGCAGCCTCCCCTCTCGCTTTGCCCTCCGGCCTGGGCCTTGACAGTACGAGTTTCCGGATTATACTAACACTACCGCCGAGTAGGTGGCCCCTGTATAGGGGGTGTGGTATGAGCGCGCTGGACGGCCGGCCGTATGGCCTCTCCGACGCGCTCTTCGTTTTGGGGGGCGGCTACTTGCCGAAGATGAAGCCGAGCAGGCCGCCGATGACGCCGCCGATGGCCGCGCCGATGGGGCCGCCGATGAGGAAACCCAGGCCCGCGCCCGCGGCCGCGCCGCCCAGGCCCCACAACATACGCCAGCCGGAACCCTGGGGAGCGGCCTTCCCGTCCGAGGTGAGCGGACTGTCCGGCTCGCTCAGACGGTGCTTGCCGGGGGTGCCGACCACGAGGTCGGCGCTGGGGCGCTGGAGCACGGCCTTTCGGGGCTGGGGGACGATGGGAGGGGACACGACGTCATCGCCGGGCGCCTGGTCGAAACCCTGCGACGCATAGACCCAGGACTGTTCGGGAGTGCCGGCGACCGCCGCCCAGCGGCTGGCGGTGTTGACCGTGTTCAGCCGGGCGCTGGTCTCCGCAAGAAGGGGAGATACCGTGAGGGCGCAAACGACCCATAGGGATAGCGCCCTGTAGAACGTCTTGCGATGCATTACCCTATTTTACACGAGCAGGGGCGCTTCCCCGAGAGGCCTAAGGCCCCCGCAGCGGAGGCCGTTGGACCCAGGCGGCGGGGCCCCCTAAGACCCAGGCTTCTTCTTGAACAGGGAGTCGAAGGCGTCCTTGGCCTTCCGCTCGCCGCTGGGAGGTTGCCCGGCGCCGCCCCCGGCCGGCTCGGGCGAGCCGGGCTGGAAGAACTCGCAGAAATTGGGCTTCTCCTTCTCCCCGACCAGTTCGGCATGGGGCTCCCGGCAGGCGCTGCTGTTGCGGGGATCGTAATGCCGGCAGTTCCGGCATACCCGCGTTTCCGCGTCGCAGCCGGGACATGATTCGCGGCGCGAGTACTCCACGCCCGCGAGGGCCCGGCCGCACTTCCAGCAAGTGCCCGACATATCGGAACCCATCGATCCTCCTAACGCATCTTCCAGACCGGATGCCATTGCGGGATGAGCCGCGCATCCCGGATGCGTCGCCGAGCCCGGCCCAGGAGCTCCAGCGCCCGGCCCGGGGTGATGGAGCCCGCCCCCGTGGCCGGCTGCAGGATGAGGGGGACCGCGGGGCGCGCCGAGCCGACCAAGCGCAGGACCCGCTCCCATTCCGCGTCGGTGGTCCTGGCTGTCAGGACCGCCTTCACGAAGGCCTTCGGTCCCACGGCCTTCAGGAAGGCGGCGTGCCGCTCCCAATGGGCGCTGCCCGCCGCCGAAGGGAGCTTGACGTCCATGGCCACGACGTCCAGCCAGCGGACGATCCTCGCCAGCGCCTCCGGCAGCGTGCCGTTGGTCTCCAGGTGGTTCTTCCAGCCCCGGGAGCGGCACCAGGGGAGCATCTCCTCCAGGAACGGCGCATGCAGGAGCGGCTCGCCCCCGGTCCAGGAGATCGCGGCATGCCGCCGTCTCCTCTGGAGGGAAAGCAGGGTGGAGCGCAGCCTGGCCTCGGTCCAGAGGCTTCCGGCCTCCAGACTCAAAGCCGCCGGCTCATCGCAATAGGCACAGCGCAGGTTGCAGCCGCCCAAGCGCACGAAGACCTGCCGCTCGCCTAGATGCGTCCCCTCCCCCTGCAGGGAAGAGAACACCTCCACGATGCGCGCCCTCACAGCGCGGGATCCTTCCGGCCGGCCTCCGCGAAACCCTTGGCTCTGAGCTTGCAGGAGTCGCAGCTCCCGCAGGGGCGCCGGCCGCCTCGATAGCAGGACCAGGTCAGCTCCAGCGGGACCCCCAGACGGAAGGCCTTGCGGACGATGGCGCCCTTGCCGTCGCGCAGGAGCGGCGCGTAGACCTTGAGACGCCCGGTCTCCCGCCCCTTGCGGGTCCCCAGGCGCGCGGTCCGCTCGAAAGCGCTGATGAAATCGGGCCGGCAATCCGGGTAGCCGCTGGAATCCATGGCGTTGGCGCCGATGACCACGCCCTCCGCTCCCAGGGAATCCGCCAGGCTGACGGCCAGCGCGAGGAACACGGTGTTGCGGCCCGGTACGTAGGTCGAGGGGATGCCCTGCTTGCCGATGCGCGCCAAAGGCGCGTCCGGCAGGGCCGTGCCGCGGCCGACCAAGGAGCTCACTCCCAGCCAGGGCAGGCGCAGACGCAGCTCGTGGAGCTCGGCCCCCGCCGCCCGGGCGAGGCGCCGGGCGGAACGCAGCTCGCGGACATGCCGCTGTCCGTAGCCCACGGCCAGCGCGTGCAGGCGCCAGCCCCGCGCCCGCGCCCAGTAGAGGCAGGTCGCGGAATCGAGCCCCCCGGACAGGAGTACCACCACCGCAGGAGCCTCAGAACGGGACATCGTCGATGCTCTCGATGGCCTGCCGCTTCAGCCGGGACCGCATGGCCGACACCACGTGCCGGATGATGACCGGGACGTCCTCGCTGCGGCCGCACTTCTTGGGCGAGAAGGACTGCTCGAACACCGGCTCCGAGCCGGCCGTATCCAGCACCACGACGGTGACCGTCTTCTGCCGGCAGTCCACGGAGCCGAAGAGCAGACCGTCGATGCGCGTCCGATTGCGCAGTTCGAAGAGGTCCTGCGGACCGACCGATTCCCCGCCCTTGACCCCCATCTCGCGCAGAGTGGTCGCCAACTGCTCCCCGGACACGATGTCAAAATCCAGCGACCACAGCCCGCGGATCATCTCCTCGGAATACGCGGCGCCCAGGCCCTGGTTGTCGCCGAAAGGCATGACCCCCAGGCGCTTGTAGGAGCGCAGGTCCGTCCCCATCGGTACGCGCACCCGCTCCGGCATGGGGCCGGTGCAGCCGCCGGCCAGGAGGAGGGCCGTCAATAGCATCAGGACCTTGCTCATGGGCGCCGCTACGGCAGGGCGGCGAGGGCCTCGATCTCCACCAAGGCGCCCTTGGGCAGGGCGCTCACCTGGACGGCGGCCCGCGCCGGCGGGGTGTCTGGGAAGAACTCGGCGTAGACCCCGTTCATCTCCGCGAAGCGGCCCAGATCCGTCATGAACACGGTAGTCTTCACCACGTCGCGGTACTCCGCGCCCGCGGCCCGGAGGATCTCCCCCATGTTCTCGAGGGCCTTGCGGGTCTGACCGGCCACGTCCGCCGCCGCCATGGCCCCGGAGACCGGGTCGAGCGGCAGCTGTCCGGAGATGAACAGGAACCCCCCCGAACGGATGGCCTGCGAATACGGGCCGATCGCCGCCGGGGCCTTCTGCGTCTGAACCGCTTCTTTCTTCATCGTTCCTCCGCGGGCCCTTCCTTCACGACGAACGGAGCCAGACCGGCGAGCGGCTCCGGGAGCTCCCCCCCCGCCGCCGCGCCGCAGCGCGCGGCGCACAGCATGGCGTCCAGGGCCAGGACGAAGGAGAGCAGGATGCCGCCCAGGATGCCGAGGGCCCAAAGGCCGCACACGGGCAGGACCACCAGCCAGGGGAGTTCCCAGCCGCCGGGGATGCGGCGCAGCGCCGCCGCGCACATCAGGAAGAAGACCGGGGCCGCCCCGAGCAGGACGAAGCGCAGGTCGAGGGCGCGCAGCCCCAGCCCCGGCTCCCGCTGTCCTGAAGGGAAAAGTTCCCGGGCCCGCAGGACCGCGGGGAACAAGCCATGCCCCTCGCGTCCCAGCACGGCGCAGACCAGCGTCCCGGAGCGCAGGGCGCCCGTTTCCAGGATCCAGGCCAGCGCCCCCCCCTCCAGGGAAGGAAGACCGCTCCGCGGCGGGACCGCCCGGCGCCAGAACAGCCGATAGAGCAGTTCCATGGGGAGCGCCGCGCCGAACAGCAGGAGGGCGAGGACGCCCCATTGGCTCATGAGGCGGGCCAGTCCCGAGAAGCGGCCTTCCGGGCGGGAGAGCAGCCCCGCCAGCAGGGCGGCGGGACCGAAGAGGCAGGCCCCGACCGCGAGATAGCCGGCCAGGAGACCCAGGGAGGCTCCCAGGTCGGGAGGATAACCCCGCAGCCAGACCAGCAGGTCGAAACCCGATCCGGCCAGAGCCATGGCGAGGAGCAGCCAAAGGGTGACCGTCGCGCATAAGAGGGAAGGCTGGGTGATGAGGATGTCGCCCGCCGCCCGGGCCGCCCGGCCCGCTTCCCGGCGCTCGTCGAACACCGGCAGGCCGAGGAAAGTCCAGAGGAACAACGGCAAGGGGATCGCCAGCAGCATCAGCCAACGGCGCCAGGAGGTCCCGCCGGACGGCGCCGAGGCCGGAGCGGACCCGGCGGCGGAGCCCATCCTGGCGTCCGGGGCGCCCGAGGCCGCCCCCTTCCAGCCCTCGATCGAGCGCAGGAGCTCCCCCGCCCCGTTGCGGACCATCGGCGCCGGGTCCTTGAGCCCCTTCCGCGCCGCCGCGTCCAATTTCGCCAGCCAACCCCCGCGAAGCTCGCCGTCGGACAAGCCCCGGAATCCGGACAGGGCGCGCAGCGCGGGGCCCCGCAGATTGGGGTCGGGATCCCCGGCGGCCTCCCACAACGCCGCCAAGGTCGCCGCCTCCCCCCGCTCCTCCAGACGGACCCCGAGGGCCTGGATGAGCCAGAACCTCTGATCTCGTCCCCGCGTCTTCTTGTACAGCTCCGCCAGCCGGTCCCCGGCGGACGCCGAGGGATCGTCCCGCAGGGACGTCAGCGCGTCGCCCCCCGGATCCCCCGACGTCCCGCGCGCCCACGCCGGACCGGCCGACAGGCACAGGCCCAGGACCGCGGTGGAAAGGGCTCGGCTCACACGCTCCCCTGCACGTTCGCGATCAGCTTCTCATTGGTCGCATGGGTCTTGAGCATCTCCATGACCGCCTTGGTGGCCTCGAGGTCCGCCATGCTCGCGAGCTTCCGCCTCAGGAGCCACACCCCCTCCAGCAGCTTGGGCGGCAGGAGCAGCTCCTCGCGCCGTGTCCCCGAATTCTTCACGTGGATCGCCGGGAACAGACGGATTTCCGCCGCGGGCCGGGAGAGCACGAGCTCCATGTTGCCCGTCCCCTTGAACTCCTGGAAGATGACCTCATCCATCCGGCTGTTGGTATCCACCAGGATGGTCGCGAGTATGGTGATCGAGCCGCCCTCCTCCAATTTCCGCGCGGACCCGAAGAACCGCCGCGGGGTCTCCATGGCCCGGGAGTCCAGACCTCCGCTCATGGTCTTGTTCCCGACGGCGGCCGTGTTGTACGCCCGGGCCAGACGGGTCAGGGAATCCAGCACGATCAGGACGTCCTTGCCCGCGGCGGCGTCCGCCACGGCCAGGTGGTACACCTTCTCCGCCATCTTGATGTGCTCGTCGAAAGGCCGGTCGCTGCAGGAGGCGAACACCTCCGCCGTGACCGAACGCTTGAAGTCCGTGACTTCCTCGGGCCGCTCGTCGACCAGCAGGCAGAAGACCCGCATCGCGGGCTCGGCCGTCGCCGCCGCGTTGCAGAACTGCTTGAGGATCGTGGTCTTGCCCACCTTGGGCGGAGAGACGATCAGACCCCGGGTCCCCTTCCCGACGGGGGATAGGAGGTCCACCGCCCGCATCGCGAATTCGCTCGAACCCTTCTCGAAGCGGATCCACTCGAAAGGGGTCAGCGGAGTCTTGTTGAGGAACTCCTTCTCGGCGTCGGTCCGAACCAGCGGGGCCGGGGCTTCCTGCCGCCGCCAGCCGCCGTGGGGCCGGGGACGCTGACGGTGCTGTCCCCCGTGGCCGCCATGACCGCCCTGGCCGCCGTAGCTGCCGCGGTTGCCCGGATTCCCGCGCGGAGCCTGATTGCCGCGGTTGTCCTGGTTGCCGCGATTGTCCTGGTTCCCGCGGTTGTCCTGGTTCCCGCGCTGGCCCTGATTGCCGCGGTTGTCCGGATTCCCGTGGCCGCCTTGGCCGCCCCGGTGCCCCTGATTGCCGCGGTTGTCCTGGTTCCCCTGGCCGCCCTGGTGACCGGGGCCGCCTTGGTTGCCGGGGCTCCCCTGGTTGCCGGGGCCCCCCTGGTTGCCGGGCCCCCCCTGACCGCCTCCGGGGCCTCCGCGACGCCTACGGTGATGTGGGTTGTGTCTCATTGGGCTTCTCCTTCTCGAGGAACCATTTGGGGCGCCTCCAGCTGCGGCGGAACTCCTCCAAAGATGCTTCCCGAGTCTCCTGACGTTCTTCGTGCGGATCGAGGAATCGGACGAGGTCCAGCTCCTGTCCCTGCGTTCCATAGTTCGCATCGAAAGCTTTCACCAGCTGATCCGGCCACACCGAGCGCACCCCCGCGAACTCCGTCGCCGGGATGCTGAGTCCCCGCCGCCCGGCGGCGGCAGGGTACGCGAGGGCGATGAGTTCGGCGCCGGAGACGACCGGGCGCCCGTCCTGGGCGCGCGCGAACACCCGGACCATAGCCTCCGCCGCGGCGTCCGCCTCGAGCCGGGGGCGCAGGACGGCGAGGCCGTCGGCGCGCGCGAAGCCGCCCCAGGGGCTGAAGCCGACGCGGCCGGATTCCCCGGCTTCCGCCACGCCGCGGGGAGCGCCTTCGCTGTGGCGGCGGTAGGCCTCGGGGAACGACGCGCGCAGGTGTTCGTTCAGGAAATCGCCGCCGAAGGCCCGCCGGCGCTCGGTCTCGGTCCCCACGTACAGCCCGGCATGGTGCCAATATCCCGGGAGTCCGATCCCGTCGAGAAAGCGCTCGCGGCGCAGCAGGAGGATGTCCCCGGGGACCAACGCCAGGGCGACCTGCGCCGCCTGGCTGCTCGTGATCAGCACCTCGGGCCGGGGCTCCCCGGGCGGATCCAGCTGCAGCCAGTAGCGCACGGTGTCCAGCGCATACACGACCTGGGAGCTCACGGACACGTCCACCCCGGCGGGGGAGGGCGGGACCAGCGGCAGGGGGTCCCGGTCCACCAGCGCCACGGAGTCCGGCATGGGGTCGGCCGCGGAGAGAGTGCGGAAAAGAGGACGGAACGCCTCGTCGCGCGCGATGCGGGACGCCTCCGGGAGGGAGCCCCGGAACTTGGGATGCTTGGGCAGGAAGGCCGGGTCGCCCGACCCCTCCCCCGGGACCTTGCCCTTGCGGATGGCCCGCCGCCGCGCGGCGGCCGCGGCGGCCGCGGCGGCGAAAGCGGGAGCCCGGAAGCGGGCCTTGAGCCGGCCGTAGGCGCCCGCGGGGAGACCCAGCTCCCCCACCGGCTCGTCGAACAGCTTCTCCAGCTGCTCGTCGCGGGAGGCCAGCTCCGTCCACTCCCGGGCGAACCTCGCCTCGGCCAGGAACGCGGCATAGGCCGTCAGGAAGGCCTCGTCCTGCAGCCCGGGGTCGCGCAGCGCTCCAAAGGCCGCATAGCGTCCCATGAATCCGTCGAGCGCCAGCCAGAAGTCCATGGCCCGCACCCAGGCCCCGCGAGCCTCCTCCCGGTACTCCTCGAAGAGGGCGTCGCGCGCCGCGGCCAGGGGCGGGAACACCTGCGGACGGCGCTTGGCGAACTCCACCACGCCCAGGAGTCCGGCCCTCCAGCGCGCGACCGAATCGAGGTCCTGCCTGAGGCCGGCGGCGACCCGCAGCTCCAGGGGGTGCGCCGCCGCCTTCTGCTTCGCCGCCCGGCCGGCGCGCCCCTCCTCGGTCAATGCGGGGTCCTCCCAGGGCGCGAAAGTCGGGATGCCCAGATCGATGTCGCCGCTCGCGGCGGATGCCGTAAGCCCCGGGACGGCGAACCAGGCCGCGGCCAGGGCCGGCAGGAGGCGCATCATCCGCCGCCCTCCAGAGGAGGGAACGCCCCGGGCCAACGGGAGTCGAGCGCGCGCAGCACGGTCCCCATCAGCCGGATCGCGAGGTCCAGCAGCTCCAGAGCCCCCGGACCCCGGCGCTGGTTCTCCGGGAAGACGTGGCTCCAGGGAGCGGCGCTGCGCCCGGCGAGACGGAAATCCCCGCACGCCTCCAGGAGCCGGCGCGCGTCCGCCTCGGAGACCCCGGCGGCCCGGGCCCGCCCGGCGAACCGTTCCGACGGCCAGAGCGCCTCCCAGCGGAGCCCCCCGGCCTCCGCGAGAGCGGCCTCGGCCTCGGCCTCGGGATCCGGCGCCGCGGCCAGCGCACCCATCAGCGCCGCGACCTCCGCCAGCTCCCGCAGCAGCGGCAGGGACTCGTTGGGATGGTCCTGCTGGCAAAGCCGCAGGATCGCGTCGGCCAGGACGATCGCCCGGCTCGCGCCCCCGGCCAGCAGGCCCTCCGAACGGCATTCCGCGCGCAGACGCGGCCCCACGCGGCACAGCCCGTTGTCCACGAGCGCCTTGGCCTTCCCGATGTTCCGAATCGCGTCTTCCATTAGAAATATCCTATACTCCTGCGCACCCCATGCCCCGCATACTCATCGTCGACGACGACCCTTCCCTGGTCCAGCTCCTCACCATGGCGCTCAAGACCCCCGAAACGGAGATCGCTTCGGCGGGGGATCCGGCCGAAGGCCTCGCCGTCTGCCGGAAGTTCCACCCGGACATCATCCTCCTCGACTACCACCTGCCCGGGGACACCGGCGCCCACCTGTTCGAGACACTGCGCCGCAACACGGCCACGGCCAAGACCCCCATCCTGTTCATGAGCGCGGTGGCCACGGCGGATCACATGCTCCGCGAAGTGGCGGACCCGAAATTCTCGCGCTTCATGCCCAAACCGGTCCACATCGCCGACCTGCAGCGCAACATCCAAGAGATGCTCGCCGGCGCCGAATCCTGAGCCCGGCCCGCTATCCTCACGACGGGAAGCGGACCAGCCGTACCGGGGAAGACACCCTCCCCAGGAAACGCTTCGCCAGGAGCCGGAACCGCTCCGGCCCGTCGGTGACGAAGAACGTCTCCCCGCCGCGCCCCCCCGTCCGGCGCAGACCGTCGGCCTCCAAGAGGGCTTCCACCTCCCGGGCGGTCTCCTCCCCGGAATCGATGAGCTGCACGCCCGGTCCGGAGAGCCTCTGCAGCAGCGGCCGCAGCAGGGGATAATGGGTGCAGCCGAGGATGAGGACGTCCCTCCGGGAACTCCGGAACGGCCGCAGGTAGACGGCGGCCACCCGGCCGGTCACCGCGTGCGTCCACCAGCCCTCCTCGACCAGCGGCACCAGGAGCGGGCAGGCCTGGGCGACGATCTTCGCCCGGGAAGACAGCCGCCCCGCCGCCTTCTGATAGGCGCCGCTCGCGACCGTCGCCTCCGTGCCGATGAGGCCGATGACCCCGGTGCGCGTGGCCCGGACCGCCGCCCGCACGGCAGGCTGCACGACGCCGACCACCGGGACCTTCAGCGCCGCCTTCAGGGCGGTGAGCGCGAGCGCGGAGGCGGTGTTGCAGGCGACGACCAGCAGCTTGACGCCGCGCGCCTCCAGGAACCGGCCGATTTCGACCGAGAAGCGCGTCACCGCCTCCCGGGATTTGGAGCCGTAAGGCACGCGCGCGGTGTCGCCGAGGTACAGCAGACGCTCCTCCGGCATCGCCTCGCGCAGAGCCCTCAGGACGGTCAAACCGCCGACGCCGGAATCGAAGACCCCGATGGGCTGGGCGGGACGCAGTCCGGGCCAGCGCGCCCCGCGCGGAACCCTCATCGCGCCTCCTCCGTGCTCCAACCTTTCCGCCGGCTGTATTCCACCACGCCGGCATAGATCCCGGCGACGATCTTGCGGCGGTATTTCTCCGACTCCAGCTTCGCCTCGTCCTTGGCGTTGCTCAAGAATCCCATCTCGACCAGGACCGCGGGGGCGTTGGCCCCGCGCAGCACGTAGAACGCGGCCTGCCGGACGCCCCGGTTGGCCAGGTCCACACGCTGACCCAGGGACCGGGCGATGAGCCCCGCCAGGTCCGAAGCGTTGTTGATGTCCTCCGTCCGGGCCAGGGCCACCAGCAGGCTCGCGGCCGGGTCCTCCGAGGCGTCATGCCCCCCTTCCATCGCGATCACGGAGTTCTCGAACTCCGCGAGGCGCTCGGCGTCCGGGTCCGAGGCGCGTTCCGACAGGAAGTAGATCTCATAGCCCGTTTCGGCGCGGCTGGAATGGGCGTTGCAGTGGATCGAGACGAACAGGTCCGCCTTGGCCTCGTTGGCCATCTTCGAGCGATCCCCCAACTTGACGAAATGGTCGTCTTCCCGCGTCAGCATGACGTCGAAGATCCCCTCTTCCTTCAGCAGTCCCGCCAATTCGCGGGACGCGGCGAGGTTGATGGTCTTTTCGACGATCCCGCGCCGTCCGACCGCGCCGCCGTCCTTCCCCCCATGGCCCGCATCGATGGCTATGCGCAGGCGGCGGCGCTGCGGCTTGCCCGCGGGGGCTGCGGCCGCCGCGTCGCCGGCGCGCGCCGCCTTCCCCTCCGCGGCGGGAGGGACGGGCGCGGGCAGGGCCGCCTTGGGGACTCCCGCAGACGCGGCCGCCCGGGGCTTCGCCGCTTCTCCGGCCGCGGGTCTGGTCTCGGGTCTGGTCTCGGGTCTGGCCTCGGGCTTGGCCCCGGGTCCGGCTTCAGGCCGGGGTTCGGCCTTCGCTGCAGCCCTCGGGACGGAGCCGGCGCCCGGGACCGGAGGAGCCTCCGGGGCCGACGCCGGCGCCGCGGCGACTCCCTTGGCCCGGCCGACATCGATGACGATCCTCCGGGGACCCTTGAATTCGCGCAGGCGCCACCCCGAGTTCCCTTCCTCCAGGCTCACGAGGAGCAGGGCCTGCTTGGACTCCTGGGTCAGATGGATGTATTCGACCACCCCGTCCCGGATCTCCGTCTTCTCCGCCCATTCGATCATCCCGTTGGGGATCGCGAGGGCGAACCCGAGCCGCCCCCGCTCCGAGGTCTGGTAGCGCAGGTCCTCCGCGACCTCCAGGACGACCCGGGTGTGGTCCTCATAGCTGAACCAACGCAGCGGACCGACGGTGCTGTAGTGGTCCACCAGGAGCAGCTTGGTCTGGGGGTTGAACTTGCAGTCCACCCCGGCGACCTCCGAGAACGCCGCGCTCTGGAAGAACTCGATCGGGATGAAGGCCTGGCTGACGCGGATGATCAGGGGACGGGGCATGAGCGTCTCCTGTCCCTCGACCGTCACCGTCGCGGAATCCACCGCGAACGCCACCTGCCGGCCTCGGAAGGTCAGACGCACCTGCCCCTGGACGGCGTACCAGTAGAGCTGGGCCCCGAACAGCTTCGCGGCATCCTTGCCCCCCAGGTAGTACTCGTCCCCCGCCCGGTAGGCTTCCAGAGTCCCGTAGTACTTCCCGGACTTGACCACCTGGATCTCTTCCGCGGCGGCGCGCGGGACCGCCCCGGCCCACGCGCCGAGGAAGACCAATCCTGCCGCCGCCAGACTGAGAAGCCTGTTCATTCCAGGATGATGCGGTAATCCTCCCAAGCCAGATGCACGTCGCTCGCGATCCGCACCGACCGGTGCACGTTCTGCTCGATCATGGCCTGCCGGGTCTGGAACATCTCCGCGAGCCCGGGATGCAGCACCAGCCGTATCTGTCCCCCCGGACGTCCCGCGGTGAGCTCGGAGATCTCGCGCTGGATCCGGATGCGCAGGCTCTCCGCCGAAAGGACGCGCCCGGAGCCCAGGCACTGGGGACATTCGTCGGTCATCAGGCTCACCGTCGACTCCCGCCTGCGTTCGCGGGTCATCTCGATGAGTCCCAGGCGGGTGATGGGGAGGATGCGGATCTTCGCCCGGTCCCGCTTCACCGCCCGGGCCAGAGCTTCCATGACCTTCTGGCGGTTGGACTGCTTCTTCATGTCGATGAAATCGATCACGATGATGCCGCCGATGTTGCGCAGGCGCAGCTGGTAGGCCACCTCGAGGGCGGCCTCCACGTTATTCATCGTCACGGTCTCCTCCTGCGACTTGGAGCCCGTGAAGCGGCCCGTGTTCACGTCGATCGCGCAGAGGGACTCCGCCTCCTGGATGACGATCGTGCCGCCGCTCGGGAGGGGCACCTTGGTCTGCCGGATCTTCTCGATCTCGGGCTCGAGGTTGAACGCGGTGAAGATCGGAGTCTTGCCGTCGTATAGCCGCACCCGGCTGGTCATCGCCGGAGAAAGTCCGCCGACGAACTCCATGACCGCGTCGTAGGCCTTCTTGTTGTCGAGCAGATAGACGTACACCTCGTCGGTCAGCAGGTCCCGGGCGACCTGCAGGGCGATGTCGAGGTCCGTATGGAGCAGACAGGGCGCGGGCTCGGTCTGGCTCCGGCTCTCCACCGTCTTCCAGAGGCGCATCAGATAGGCGGCCTCGCGGCGGAGGTCGTCTTCCGAAGCCCCCTCGGCCTCGGTCCGCACGACCACCCCCTTGCCCAGCAGGGTGTCCTGCATCAGACGGTCGATGATCTCCGAGATGCGCTTGCGCTCGATGGGATCGGCGATGTGCTTGGAGATGCCCACCGACTGCGCGAGGGGGGCGAGCACGAGGAAGCGCCCCGGCAGGGTGACGTCCATCGTTACCTTCGCGCCCTTGGTCCCGATGGCCTCCTTGGCCACCTGGATCAGGACTTCCTGCCCCTTCTTCAGCAACTGGTCGATCCCCTTGCGGGTGTCGCCCAGCACGTCCGATATGTACAGATAGGCGTTCTTGTCGAAGCCGATGTTGATGAACGCCGACGAGATCCCGGGCAGCACGTTCTCGACCCGCCCCTTGTAGATGTTGCCGACGATGTTCTGGGCCGTCTTGCGCTCCCAGAGGAGCTCGACCAGGCGGCCGCCCTCCACCACGGCGACCCGGGTCTCCTCGAACGAGGTGTTCGCGTACACCTCGCGCTTGAAGCCCTGGTCGCTCACCGTCTCCGCGGGAGCCGGCCGTCCCCCCCCCCGCGGCCGGCGGTCATGGTGGTGCGCGTCGGCGCGGTCGCGGTCGTCCCGGCCGTGCCGCTGCGGCTCCGGCCGTCCGTCCGGACGGCGGCGGCCGCGGCGCCCGCGGGCGTCCCGGTTCCGGTCCGGCCGCCGGGGCTGCGGATGCCCCCCGCCTTCTCCGGGTCTGGGAGCCGCCGGTCCCGCGCCCGGGACCGCCCCTTCCGGCCCCGCCGCCGCCGGCGCCTCCCCCTGATGCTCGAACTCGGCCAGGGCCTCCGCCATGTCGAGGCCTTCGTCCTCGCTCCCCGCGACGGTACCCGGCTCAAAATCGGTGTTCTCGGCGTCCGCCTCGGACCCTTCCTTCTTCTCATCTTCCATAATAACCCTCGCAGTCAGACCTTGCCGCTACGGCGCGATCAGCTCGCCGCTCGCGGTCTCGGAAAACAGTTCCTTACGGATCACCTGCAGCCCCTCCGCCCCGCCGAGCCATTCCCGGATGATGACCTCGGGCTTGAGCGTGCGCTTGGGCCCGAAGCGGAGCGTCATCCGCACCCGGTCCGGAGCGGCCAGGCTCATGTCGATGATCAGGGGACGCGCGTCCACCCGCTCCACGAGCGCCCCGCCCTTCTTCACCTTCTCGATCGGGATCTCGCCGCGGTCGAGGAAGCGGCGCAGCGTCTCGGAACCGTCCGCCGGAAAAGCGCCGCCGACCTCATAGCGCACGACGTTGATGCAGGAGTCCAGGGACGGAAAGAACCGGGGGATGCGCCGGACCCCCATGACCCGGAAACCCGCGGGCAGCGCCGAGGTCAGGGCCTGGGCCACCTCCCGCGGCTCCTCCGGGGACTCCAGCTCCAGGTCGAAATACTCCGCCTCGCTCTCATAGCCCATCGAGATGGCGGGGCCGAACGAGAGCCTGGGCCGCGTCCGCTTACCCCCGCCCTCGGAGCCCCCTGGGCCGCCGCCCCCTCTGCGGGAGGAAGACGGCACCGCCCCGGGGGCGGCGGCCCCAGGGCCGCCGTCCGGAGACAGGCCGGGGAGCCCGGAGCGCAGCACCGCCCGCCGGAGCGCCTCGATCTGTCCCAGATGCGTCAGCTCCCGCGCCTCTCCCCCGCGCGCGATGCGCACCCGGTAGCGCGTCGCGCCGCCTCGCACCGGATGGTTCCCCATCCCGCGGGCCTCAGAATGCGCCATGGCGCCCCCCGCCCCCGTCAATAGAAAGCATAGCGTTTAGAGTAGACGTTCGAAACGACGCCCAGGGAGAACAGGGTCACGACCAGGCTCGAACCTCCATACGACACCAGGGGCAGCGGGATCCCGGCCACCGGGACCATCCCGAGGCACATCCCCGTATTGACGACCAGATGGAACGCGCCGATCGACGCCACTCCCGAGCAGACCAGATAGCCGTATCCGTCCCGCGCCAGCCGCGCGGCGTTCACGATGCGCCACAGGAGCAGCAGATACAGGACCAGCACCCCCATGGTTCCCCAGAAGCCCATCTCCTCCCCGATGACGGCGTAGATGAAGTCAGTGTGCCGCTCGGGGATGAAGCCCAGCTGGGACTGGGTGCCTTCGAATATCCCCTTTCCCCAGAGCCCCCCGGACCCTATGGCCACCTGCGCCTGCTGCACGTTGTAGGCCGCCCCCCGCGGATCCACCTCGGGAACCAGGAACGCCACGAAACGGTTGCGCTGATACCCTTTCAACTGATGGTCGAGCGCCGCTCCCGACCCCAGCGCCGCGGCCAGGATGAAGGCCGCCGCCACGAAAGGCAGGAGCGGCGCCTGCAATCGGAGCTGGGAGCACAGCCACCAGATGAGGTAGAACCCTACGAAGACGCCGCCGACCGCCAGCAAGAGCGGGAGGTCGAATTCCCGCAGGCGCATGAAGAGGTCGAGGACCCCCCACGAGGACGTCAATTCCGGCCGCAAGGAGAGCAGGGTCCACACCAGGGGCAGGGAGAGGGTGATGGCGCCGTAGGCGCCCATCGCCAGGAGATAGGCGATGTTCACCCCCCCGCAGAACAGCATACCCATGATCATGGGCATGAAGGGTAAAGTCGAGGAGAAGTCCGGCTCCAGCATGATGAGCGCCATGACGGGCCCGACGACGGCCAGGGCCATGGCGACGAAGCCGAGGGTGTGCGCCGACTTGGCCCGGCGGTCCAGCACGTTCGCCAGCACGAGCAGGGTCCCCACGCGGGCCAGCTCCGAGGGCTGGAAAGAGAAGAAGCGGAAATGCAGCCAGCCCCGGGTGCCCCGGTCCTCCTGGCCGAAGATCAGCACCCACAGCATCATCGCCACGACCACGACATAGAGCGTCTTCGACTGGTCCTGGAAGATCTGGTAGTTGAAGCCCATCCCGAAGACGAACAGGACCCCGCCCACGGCCAGGGCCAGGAAATGCCGCTGGATGATCTGGGAATACGCCGGCAGGGGCGCCGCCGCCGACAGGATGGCCACGCTGCCGATGAGGAGGAGGCCCAGGATGGCGGAGATGAGCACCCAATCGATCCGGGGATGGAACAGCTCTTCGGACCTCATGCCGGCGCCCTCTCCCGGTCCCCGCTCCCGCCGCCCCCTCCGCGGGAGGAGGACGGCGCCGCCCCGGGGACGGCGGCCCCTGGGCCGCCGCCCCCTCCGCGGGAGGAGGACGGCGCCGCCCCGGGGACGGCGGCCCCTGGGCCGCCGCCCGCTCCCGCGTCCTCGGGATCCTCACTCCCGAAGACGGGGCTCTCCATATCCTCGCGGCGCGGCAGGTTCCGGCCCGGAGCCGGAGCGGCTCCCGCGGGAGTCCCGGAGCCGGGCGCCGCGGGCTTGCGCGGCGCAGCCGGGAAGGGGGGCAGATCCTCCCAGGCGGGCTCTTCGGCCTCGGCCTGCTCCTTGAGCAGGCCCGCGACGGGACCGGTCGACTCCAGGAATGCCGCCTCGATCGCGCGCCGGGCCACCGGGCCCGCCGCGGAGCCGCCGTGTCCCCCGCCCTGGACCAGCACGCTGATCGCGAGGCTGGGCTCCTCCCCCGGACGGCCGGCGTAGGCTACGAACCAGGCGTGGTCGTCCCCGTGCGGATTCTGCGCGGTCCCCGTCTTCCCGCCCACGACGAGGCCGGGCACGTTCACCCGCCCGCCCGTCCCGCCGCGGACGACGTTCACCAGCCCCCGCTGCAGCAGGTCCCACGTCGCGGTGCTGAGCTCCACCCGCCCCAGGGGCTTCGGGGGTTCCGGCTCGAGCACCCGTCCATCCGGGAGCTCCAGCCGCTTCACGAAATGGGGCTGCCAGACGGTCCCCCGGTTGGCCGCCGCGGCGATGACGGTCGCCATCTGGATCGGCGTCACCAGCAGCTCTCCCTGGCCGATCGCGAGGTTGGCCGTGTCCCCGTCATACCACCCCTTCCCCCGGCCCTGCCGCGACCTCGGTCCGAAGAGGTTCCCGCTGCGCTCGCCGGGGAGGTCGATGCCGGTCTTCTTGCCCAGGTGGAAGCGCTTGGAGTACTCCTCGATCATCTCCCCGCCCGTGCGCAGCCCCATGCGGTAGAAGTACACGTCGCACGAATGGGCGATCCCCCCCAGCCAATCCATGCTGCGGTGCCCCTTCTTCTCCCAGCACTTGAAGGCGCGGGCCCCGACCTGGAGGTAGCCCGGGCAATAGACCCGATCCGCCGGGCTCACGCGCCGTCCCTCGAGCAGAGCCGCGCTCACCACGATCTTGAAAGTGGAGCCCGGGGCATACACTCCGGTCAGGACGCGGTTGAACTCCGGGAGCTTGCCCACCCCGCCCCGCGCCTCGTCCCACCCCGGCAGCAGGAAGATGTTCGGGTCGAAATCGGGCATCGAGGCGAACGCGAGGATCTCGCCGTTGCGCGGATCGAGCACGATGGCGCCGCCCGTCTTCGAGGTGGAGTTGCGCAGGGCCTCCTCCACGGCCCGCTGGATGCGGGCGTCGATGGTGAGGTAGATGTTCCCGCCCGGCTTCCAGGGGACCTGCCCCAGCCTCTGCTTCAGGCGGCCGCGGGCGTCGACTTCCATGCGGATCTCGCCGCTGATCCCCCGCAGCTCCTGCTCGTAGCGCTTCTCGATGCCGGTCTTGCCGATCCAGGAATCCACGCGGTAGCCCAGCCCTTTGTACTGCCGCCAGTTGCGCTTGTCCATCTTCCCCATGAAGCCCAGGAGATGCCCGGCGAACGCCCCTTTGGGATAGAAGCGCCGCGCCTCCACGATCAGGTCCACCCCGGGGTAGATGGTCTTCAGCTCGGAGAGCTTGAACATCGTGTCCAGGGGCAGGTTTTCCGCGAGGTGGATGGCCGACTCCTCCTGCGCGGCCTCGCGCAGTCTCTTGAAGAGCGTCTCCTCGTCCTGATGGAGTTCGAGGGCGAGGCGCTGCGCCAGGTCCTTCAGGTCCGCCGCGGACTGGTTCTTGGGCGGCAGGTAGATCAGCGAGAACGCGGGGCGGTTGGTCGCGATCACTTCCCCGCGGCGGTCGTAGATGCGGCCCCGCGGGGCGGTCTGGGCGATGATCTGCGTACGGTTGCTCTCGGCCACCCGGGAGTAGTAGACGTTGCGCATCACCTGGATGTGGAGGAGCCGTATCCCCAGCACGGCCGAGGCGCAATAGCATGCGATCCATAACAGATTCAGCCGCTCCAGGTACCTGACGCCCGACCTCATAGGGGCTCAGGAGAGATCCATCTCATTGGTCCGTCCTGACCGCACGAAACGGTGCACGACCGCGAAGCAGAAGGGGGCCACCAGGCAGTTGCACAGCGGGGTGAGGAGCAGCAGCTTCCAGCCCACCCAGAGGAACCGGTGTTCGAACACCAGCCCCATCGTCCCGTAGAAGAGCAAGAACAGCGGGGTCAGGCCGGCGACCAGCATGAGCTGGGAGGGGAGGCTGGCCAGGTCCATGTTCCGGCGCAGCGTCCCGACGAAGTAGCCGACCAAGGTGAGGCCCAGCGCGCTCGCCCCGAAAACGTGCATGCCCAGCATGTCCAAAAACAGGCCCCAGGCGAACCCGTAGCACTCTCCCGCGACGGAGCCGTTCCGGGAGGCGACGGCGATGGTCAGGACGAGCGGGATCATCGGGGCCAGACCCCACAACGCGAAGCGGGTGGACCATATCCAATGGACCGCCATCCCCAGCAGGAAGACGAAGAGCCCCTCGAGTTGTCTCATTTCGAGAATGCCGGATCCAGGATCATCACTTCCTTCACGACCGAAGGCGGGACCGCCGCCGATACCTCCGCCGACTGGAAGGCCAGGAAGGGATCGCGCGCGAACACCTTCGAGATCGTCCCGATGCGCAGGTTCGCGGGGAAGGTCGCGCTGGTCGGGGAGGAGCAGACCTCCGAACCGACCGTCAACTGGGCGTCGACCGGCAGGTAATTCAAGCGCAGACGCGCCGACCCCTGCCCCTGGACGAGCCCCTCCCAACCCTGCCCCGGCAGATAGGCCGCCGCCGCCGACAGCTCATCCGACAGGAGCAGGACCTTCGCGGTGTGCGCCCCCAGCTCGGCCACCCGCCCCAGGATGGCCACGGTGCTCCCTTGCACCCCCAGCACCGGGGCGTTGAGCTTGACCCCCTCCTCGGCCCCGGCGTCCACCATCACCGAACGGTTCCAGGTCAGAGGGTCCCGCTGCATCACGCGCGCCCAGCGGATGACCTTGGCGCCCGCGGCTTGGATGCCCAGCGCCCCGCGCAGCCTCTCGTTCTCCAGCCGCAGGGAGTCCGCCTCGGCCCGGACCAGCTCGGACTCGGTGAGCCGCCGGCGCGCCTCCTGCAGCTCCAGATCCGCCGAGATGAGCCGCGCGGCGTCGGAGGGGATGTTGGAAAAGCGGTCGAAGGCCCGGTTGGCGTAGAAGGGGGCCGGGCTCAGGACATAGGACACCACCCAGCGGAAGGTCTGCACCTTCCCGGTCAAAGGCAGGCTCAGCAGGATCAGCGAAACCAGGCTGAACGCCAGCAATAGATAGGTCGCGACTCTCTTCTCGCGGTTCATGATGCCGAGGAGCTCGGCTAGGCGGGCACGCGGCGGTAGACCTAAGAACCGAAGCGCGGCGAAGCGACGTAATCGGGGCGCCGGTACGTGGAGTTGTCCAGCAGCTCCAGGAACTTCCCGGTCCCGATCGCCACACAGCTGAGGGGGTCGGCGGCGCGATGCACGGGCAATTCGGTCTCCTGCCGGATCAGATCCGGCAGGCCCCGCATCAGCGTGCCCCCGCCCGCCAGCACCATCCCTCGGTCCACCAAATCCGCGGCCAACTCTGCCGGAGTCTCCTCCAACGTATTCTTGATCACGTCCAGGATGAGCTGTACGGGCTCCATGAGCGCCTGGCGCACTTCTTCCGACGTGATCAACACCGTCTTCGGCAGGCCGGTGGCCTGATCCCGGCCCTTGACCTCCATCGTCTTCTCTTCCTTCAAAGGGAAGACGGATCCGATCTGGATCTTGACGTCCTCCGCCGTCGTCTCTCCGATCAGCAGATTGTACTTGCGGCGAAAATGCTGGACGATCGCGTCGTCCATCTCATCGCCAGCCACGTCGATCGATTTCGAGACCACCATCCCGCCCAGCGAGATCACGGCGGCCTCGGTCGTCCCGCCTCCGATGTCCACGACCATGTTGGCATGCGGCTCGGAGACGGGCATGTCCGCGCCGATCGCGGCGGCCATGGGCTCCTCGATGAGGAACACCTCCCGGGCCCCCGCCTGCTCGGCCGATTCCTGCACCGCGCGCCGCTCCACCTCGGTGATCCCCGAGGGTATCCCGATGACGATCCGGGGGTGGAGCAGGCTCCGGCGGTTGTGCACCTTCTGGATGAAGTACTTGATCATCTTCTGGGTCACGTCGAAATCGGCGATGACCCCGTTGCGCAGCGGCCGCACCGCGATGATGGACGCGGGGGTCCGTCCCAGCATCCTTTTCGCCTCAGCCCCGATGGCCAGCACGCGCCGGGTGTCCTTCTCGATCGCGACGACCGAGGGCTCCCGCAGCACGATGCCGTGGTTCTTCACGTAGACCAGGGTATTGGCCGTACCCAGGTCGATCCCCATGTCGTTAGAGAAGAGGCTGAAGAGATAGTCGAACATGACCCCGCGCCGCTATTGTACCAAGCGTACCAGGCCTTGCGTCGCTCCGTCTCCCACCCGGTTGACCAGGCGCAGGATCTGGATGTAGCCTCCGGGGCGCTTGGCGTAGCGCTCCGCCAGCACGTCGAACAGTTTCTTGACCGCCACCCGGTTCTGGATGAGAGACCGCACCGCCTGGTGCTTCCCGTGCTTGGCCTGGGTGATGATCTTCTCCGTGAACGGGCGGAGCTCCTTGGCCTTGCTGAGGGTCGTGCGGACCCGCTCATGGAGGATCAGGCTCGTCGCCATGTTGCGGAGCATCGCCCGGCGATGCTCCGTGGTCCGGCCCAGCTTCCGGCCCCCGAGATGCTTGATCATACCTGCATCCCCAGGGTCAGTCCGAGGTCCTTGAGCCGGTCCTTGATCTCGTCGAGGGACTTCTTGCCGAAGTTCTTCACGGCGAGCAGCTCCTCTTCCCGGCGCACCACCAGTTCGCGGATCGTCTTGATCCGGGCGACCTTCAGGCAGTTGGAGGCCCGGCTGGAAAGCTCGATCATGTCCACGGACTGCCCGAGCACTTCCTGCAGCTTGACGTCCAAGGACGCCCCGTCGCCCGCCCCCAGCGTCTCGCCGCCGCCCTCGAACGGCTCGCCCGCGGGAGCCTGCTCGGAGAACTCCTCCTCGGGGATGAAGATCTTGAGGGACTCGCGCAGGAGCTTGGACGACCGGATCAGCGCGTCCGCCGGGCTGATCGAGCCGTCGGTCCACACTTCCAGGATGAGGCGGTCGTAATCCGTGACCTGCCCGACGCGGGCGTTCTCCACGTCGTAGTGTACCTTCACCACGGGCGAGAACAGCGCGTCCACGGGCAAATAGCCCGCGGGCCAGTTGGCATGGGCCTGGATGTCCTCCGCGGGGACGTAGCCGCGGCCCCGGGAGATCTCGATCTCCATGTCGAGCTTGCCGCCCGGTTCGAGCGTCGCCAGGTGGAGGTCCTTGTTGATGACCTCGACGTTGGAGTTCTCCTGGATCAGCGCCGCGGTCACCGACCCTTCCTTCTTGGCGGTCAGATACACGGTCTCCGGCCCGTTGGAGAAGAGCTTCACCCGGAGCTTCTTGAGGTTCATAAGGATGCTCATCACATCCTCGCGGACCCCGGTCAGGGCCTGGTACTCGTGCCGGGCCCCCTCGATGCGGATGCCCGTCACGGCGGCGCCCTCCAAGCTGGAGAGGAGCACCCGGCGCAGGGAGTTCCCAACGGTGTGCCCATAGCCCCGCTCGTACGGTTCGGCCACGAACTTCGCGTAGCTGTCGGTGGCCGTCTTCTCCTCAACGGAGAGCTTCTGCGGCAGAATCAGTTCCTTGTAGATCACTTTCCTTCCTCCGCCCTCTGGGTGTTACCGCGAATAGTATTCGATGATCAGCTGGTCGTTCACCGGGAACGAGCTTTCGTCCCTGGCGGGTTCACGCAGCAGCTTCCCCGACAACTTCTCGACGTCGAACTCCAGGAACGCCGGCCGCGGGGTCTTCTTCTCCGTGAACTCCATGGCCAGCTTGATGCCCGTATTCTCCTTCATCCGGGGGTCGATGGAGATAACGTCCCCCACCTTGACCTCGGCGGAGGGCACGTTCACCACCCGGCCGTTGACACGCACGTGCCGGTGCAGGACGATCTGGCGCGCGGTGGCCAGGCTGGTGGCCAGGCCCAGGCGCCGCACGATGTTATCCAAGCGCAGCTCCAAGGACCGCAGCAGCACCGCGGCGGAGTTGCCCGGGCTGCGGGCGGCCCGCTCCATGACCCGCCGGAAAGGCTGTTCGGTCATGTTGAGCATCCGGCGGAGCTTCTGCTTCTCGCGCAGACGCTTCTGGTATTCCGAGGGCTTGCCCCGCTGGGCCTTGGCCATACCGGGGGGAGTCGGGCGCCGGTCGAACGTGCACTTGGCGTAGCACTTCTCGCCCTTGAGGAACAGCTTGGTCTGCTCTCTCCGGCACAGCCGGCAGACGGCTTGGGTATACCTGGCCATGACTACACTCTCCTCTTCTTGGGCGGGCGGCACCCGTTGTGGGGGATCGGGGAGACGTCCTTGAGCGAGATCACCTGCAGACCCGCGGCGTCGAGCGCGCGGATCGCGGTCTCGCGTCCGGGACCGGGGCCCTTCACGAACACGGCCACCTGCTTGACCCCGAGCTCCAGGGCGCGCTTGCCCACCTTGGAGGCCGTCACCTGGGCCGCGAAGGGGGTGCCTTTCTTGGTCCCCTTGAACCCGGCCGACCCGGCGGAGGCCCAGCAGAGCACCTGACCCCGGTCGTCGGTGATGGTCACGATGGTGTTGTTGAAGGAGGACTGGATGAAGACCTTCGCGAAGGTCACCGACTTCCAGGTCCGCTTGCGCACCACCGGCTTCGCCGCCGCCTGCGCCCCGCCCTCGATCGCGGCCGCCTTGGCGGCGTCGTCCGCCGCCGCCGGCTTCGCCGCTTCCTCAGGCTTCGAATTATTGTCTTTTCCCTCTTCCATGGACATGCTCCCCGAAAGCGATTATTCCTTGACCTTTCCGCCCGAGCCGACGGTGCGGCGGCGGCCGCGGCGGATGCGCGCGTTCGTCTTGGTGCGCTGTCCGCGGACCGGCAGGTTCCGGCGGTGCCGGACCCCGCGATAGCAGCCGATCTCCACGTACCGGTGGATGTTGGCCTGGACCTCGCGACGGAGTTCTCCCTCCACGCGATATTCCTTCGAAAGCAGGGAGTTCAGCAAGCCCACCTGGCTCTCGGTCAGGTCCTTGACCCGGGTCTTCGGGTCGATCGCGCCGTTGAGCTTCCCCAGGACATGCTGCGACATGACGCGGCCGATGCCGTAGACGTAGGTCAGGGCCACGTCGATCCGCTTGTTCTTGGGAAGGTCGACTCCAGCTACTCTAGCCATACGCTCACCTATCCTTGCCGCTGCTTATGCCGCGGATTCGTACAGATGACCCGCACCACGCGGCCGCGCTTGATCACCTTGCATTTCTGACAAATGGGCTTCACGCTCGCTCTAACCTTCATCGCATCTCCTGGCTATTTCTCGCGATAGACGATCCGGCCTCGGCTCAGATCGTAGGGAGAGAGTTCCACCTTCACCATGTCTCCCGGCATGATCTTGATGTAGTGAACGCGCATCTTCCCCGAAATATGCGCCAGGATCACCCGGTTCCCCGGGATCTCCACGCGGAACATCGCATTCCCCATCGACTCGACGATCTTCCCGTCCACTTCGATCTTATCTTCCTTGACCAAGGCCTTCCTCCAGCCGAGTCAGCACGGACGGTCCGTCTTCCGTCACCGCCACCGTGTGCTCGAAATGCGCCGACAGCCGCCCGTCGCCCGTCACCGCCGTCCACCGGTCCTCGAGGACGCGCACCTCGGGGCCTCCGCAATTCACCATCGGCTCGATCGCCAGCACCATGCCCGGCTGCAGGCGGACCCCCGTCCCCGGCTTCCCGTAGTTCGGGATGGCGGGATCCTCATGCAGAGCCCGCCCGATGCCGTGCCCGACGAAATCCCGCACCACGCTGAAGCCCGCGGCCTCGGCGCACTCCTGGACGGCCCAGCCCACGTCTCCGATGCGCGCCCCGGGACGGACCGCCGCGATGCCCTTCTCCAGAGCCGTCCGGGTGGTCGCGATCAGCCGGCGGGCCTCCGGGGAGACTTCCCCTACCGCCACGGTCACGGCCATGTCCGCGAAGAAGCCCCGCCACTTGCAGCCCAGATCGAAACTGACTACGTCCCCGTCGCGCAGCAGACGCTGCTGGGTCGGGATGCCGTGCACGACTTCGTCGTTGATCGAGACGCACAGAGTCGCCGGATAGCCGCGATACCCCAAAAACGCCGGCTTCGCGCCCTGGCTCCGAAGGTCCGCCTCAACGGAAGCGTCCAGTTCCGCGGTGCAGACCCCGGGGCGCACCCGGGCCCGCAGGCGCTCCACCGCGCCGGCCAATAGGGCGCCGGCCTCGCGCATCTTCTGGATATCCTCGCGGGTCTTGAGGTCCACGGTCAGCGATTTAAGCATGCACTCCGTCCACCACGGCCGTGACCGCGCGGGCCACGTCCTCCGGACTCTGCCCGCCGTCCACTTCCTGGAAATTCCCCTCGGACCGGTAGTACGCGGCCAGCGGGCGGGTCAGGTCCTCGTAGACCATCAGCCGCCGGCGAACCGTCGCCTCAGTGTCGTCCTCGCGCTGCAGGAGCTTCCCTCCGCACTTGTCGCAGACCCCGGCCTGCTGGGGCGGCCGGCTCTGCAAGTTGAAGACCTCGCCGCAGGCCGGGCAGGACCACCGGCCGGCCAGGCGGGCCACCACGGCCTCCTCGCGCATCGCCAGAGAGAGGACGAGGTCGATCTTCCCGCCGTTGGAGACCAGGTACTTGTCGAGGGCCTGGGCCTGGGCCAAGGTGCGCGGGAATCCGTCCAGGAGCCAGCCCCCGGGGACGGCATCGAGCGTCGCCGCGACCAGCTCGACGACGACGTCGTCGGGGACCAGCATCCCCTTCTTGACGTAGTCGCCCACTCTCTTGCCCAGCGGGGAGGCTTTCGCCATCTCCGTCCGGAACAGGTCTCCCGTCGATACGTGCGTCAAGCCGAACCGCGCGCACAGGACCTTCGCCTGCGTGCCTTTGCCCGCCCCCGGACAGCCCAGAAGCACGATCCTCACTATTGCCCCCCCACGTTGAACCAGCGCTGCTTGATGCGCCCCTTCTTGAGGAAACCCTCGTAATGGCGCATGATGAGATGCGCCTCGAGCTGACCCATGGTGTCGAGCGCCACGCCCACGACGATGAGCATGGAGGTCCCGCCGAAATAGAACGGGATGCTGTAGCTCTGCCGCGCGATCTCGGGCAGCACCGCCACGGCCGCCACGAAGAGCGCCCCGCCCAGGGTGATGCGTTCCAGGACCCACTCGATGTACTGGGCCGTCGGCTCCCCGGGGCGGATGCCGGGCACGAAGCCGCCCGACTTCTTCATGTTCTCCGCCAGGTCCACCGGGTTGATGCTCACCGAGTTGTAGAAGTAGCAGAAGAATATGATGAGGGCCGCGTAGATGACCTGGTAGTGCCAGGAGCCGCGGTTCATCCATTCCAGGACCTGCTGAGCCGCGGCCGAATTCGGCATGAACTGGGCGACCGTCATCGGCACGGCCAGCAGGCTCACCGCGAAGATCACGGCGATGACGCCGGACTGATCCACCTTGAGCGGGAGGAAGCTCTGCGCCCCGCCGTACATCTTGCGACCCACGACGCGCTTGGCGTACTGGACCGGGATCTTGCGCTGGGCCGTCTCGACCCAGATGACCGCCGTGACGCCGGCCACGATGCCCGCCAGGATGAACAGCGCCCGGATGAGCCCGATCTCCTCGGCCTGCACCAGCTGGATCAGGGCCAGGAGCCCGCCGGGGAGCTTGTCCACGATCCCCGCGAAGATGATGAGGGAGACGCCGTTGCCGATGCCGCGCTCCGTCATCTGCTCGCCGAGCCACATGATGAACACGGTGCCCGTGGTCAGCGTCAGGACCGTGACGAAATAGAAGAACCAGGTCGGGTCGGCCACGACCGGGATGCCGCCCGGAGTCGGCATCTTGGTGATCATGATGGTCAGGCCGAAGGACTGGAAGGCCGCCAGGAACAGCGTCAGGTACCGCGTCAGCTGGTTGAGCTTGCGCCGCCCCAGCTCCCCTTCCTTGTGCAGCCGGTCGAGATAGGGGATGACATGCGCCCCCTGGAGCAGGCTCATGATGATGGAGGCGTTGATGTAGGGCATCACCCCCATCGAGAAGATGGAGAACTGCGCCAGGGCTCCGCCCGAGAAGATGTTCAGGATGCCCAGCAGGGTGCTGGTCTGCGCCTGGAAGATGGCGCGCAGTGCCTCGCCGTTGATCCCCGGGATGGGGATCGCGGCGCCGAAGCGGTAGACGGCGAGACAGCCCAGGGCGAACAGCACCCTGCGCCGCAGGTCCGGGACTTCCGCGATATCGGCGAACTTCCGCAGCATACGCCTTAGGCGCCCCGCCGCGACAGGATCTCAACGCTCCCGCCGGCCTTGGCGATCTTCTCCTGGGCGCTCTTGGAGAACGCGTGCGCTTGGATCTTCAACGGCTTCTCCAGCGCCCCATCCCCGAGGACCTTGACGGGCTGGCGGCCCTTGATGAGGCCGTGGACCCGGAGGGACTCCAGGCTGACCTCATTGGTATTCTTGAACACCCGGGCGAGGTCATCGAGGTGGACCACTTGGAAGCTCGTGCGGAAGGCGGTGTTCCGGAAGCCGCGCTTGGGAAAGCGCATGAACAGGGGGACCTGTCCGCCCGAGAATCCGGACATGCGCTTGCCGCCGGACCGGGCGCCCTGGCCTTTCTGCCCCCGGGTCGAGGTCTTGCCGTGCCCCGAGCCCTCGCCGCAGCCGACCCGTTTGTGACGCCGCCGGGCGCCGGGCTTGGGAGACAGGGTGTTCAGCGACAGAGTCTTGACCGCGGTCATGCCTTCCCCCTCAGCTTCATGATGTCCTCTTTCGACCGGAGGATCTGGAGGGCTTCGAAGGTCGCGTACACCATGCTGAAGTGGTTGTTGCTCCCCAGACTCTTGGCGAGGATGTCCGTCACTCCCGCCGCCTCCAGGACGCAGCGGGCGCCGCCGCCCGCGATGACGCCCGTGCCCGGGGCCGCAGGCTTCATCCAGACCGAACCCGCCCCGTACTTGCCCACGGCCTCGTGCGGGATGGTGCCGTTGGCGATCGGAAACTTGATCATGCTCTTGCGGGCCTGGGACGCGCCCTTCTGGATCGCGAACTGGATGTCCTTGGACTTGCCCAGGCCGCAGCCGACGCTGCCCTTCTTGTCGCCCACCACCACCAGGACGCCGAAGGAGAAGCGCTTGCCGCCTTTGACGGTCTTGGATACGCGGTTGATGGAGACGACGGTCTCCGTCAGGCCCAGCATCTCGGACTCGGACTGCCGGCGGGGAGGACGGCCGCGGCCGTGCCCCCCTCCGTGACCGTGGCCCTGGCCGTAGCCCTGGCCGCGCGGCGCGCCCTCGGATCTCTGCGGGGCGGGGGCGGGGGTGGACCCCGCGGGATTGGATGTGTTTTCAGCCATGATCAGAACTTTAGACCCCCTTCACGCGCGGCATCAGCGAACGCCTTCACCCGTCCGTGGTAGATGCGCCCGCCCCGGTCGAACACCACCTTCTCGATCCCGGCCTTGAGCGCCTTCTCCGCGATGAGACGCCCGACCGCCTGGGCGTCCTTGAGGTTCTTGGAGCAGACCCGCTTGCCGCGGATGTTCTCATCCTGGGAAGAGGCGGCCACCAGGGTCTGTCCCTTGAGGTCGTCGATGACCTGCGCGTAGATCCACTTCAGCGACCGGTGGATCGACAGCCTGGGGAGTCCGTTGGCGGCCTCCCGGATGCGTCCGCGCGTGCGCTCCTTACGGTACACGAATCGAATCTTCTTGTCTTTCATGAATCCGCCGCTCCTGCGCCTATTTCTTCGCGCCGCCGGCGCCGCCGCTGCCCGCGCCAGCCGCCGTCTTGCCCGCCTTCCGGATGATCCGCTCACCCGCGTAGCGGATGCCCGTTCCTTTATAAGGCTCCGGGCGCCGCAAGAGGCGGATCTGAGCCGCCACGCGGCCGACCACCTCTTTGTCGATCCCTTTCACTACGATCTTGGTGGCCTTCTTATCCACTTCCATCGTCACGCCCTTCGGCGACTCGAAAGGGACGGGGTGGGTGTAGCCCAGCATCAGCGACATCTTGTTGGGCGATTCCGAAGTGGCGCGGAAGCCCAGGCCGTGGATCTCGAGTTCCTTCGAGAACCCCGTCTGGACCCCGGCCACCATGTTCGCCATCTTGGCCCGGGACATACCGTACATCGCGGGCCCTCCGGCTTCCCTCGCCAGCGCCGGGCTGATGGTCAGGAGCACCTGCTTATCCTTCTGCTCCGCCGAGATCCCGCGCGGGATGGCCCAGCACAGCTCCCCGAGAGGACCCTTGACGGTGATCGTGGAGTCCTTGATCCTGACGTCGATGCCCGCGGGCACGTCGATCGGTTTTCTTCCTACGCGGCTCATAGCGAGACCTCTTCTACCAGACCTGGCACAGAACTTCCCCGCCCAGCTTCTTCTCGCGGGCCGACGCACCGGTCAGCACGCCCTGGGACGTGGACAGGATCGTCACCGCGAATCCGCCGCCGCGGGGACGCGGGATGTCCTTGTAAGAGCGGTAGATGCGCAGCCCGGGACGCGAGACCCTCTTGATGCCGCGGATCACCTTCTCCTTCGTCGGAGAATACTTCAGGAAGACGCGCAGCAGCGCCCGCTTGTCGTCCCCCACCAGCGTCTTGTAGTTGGCGACGAAGCCCTCATCCTTCAGGATCTTGACGATCTCGACCTTGAGCTGGGAGAGGGGCACGTCGACGCGATCTTTCTGCTTCTCGCTCGCGTTACGGATGCTCGTCAACAGGTTCCCAACGGTGTCCATGCCACGCTCCTACCAGGAGGATTTCCGCACGCCGGGGATCTGTCCCTGATGCGCCATCTTGCGGAAGCAGATCCGGCAAAGTCCGAAGTCGCGATAGTACGCGCGCGGCCGGCCGCACAGCTGACAGCGGTTGCGGTACCGCACCGCGAACTTCTGCGGCCTTTTCATCTTTGCGACCCAAGCGATAGTGGCCATAGATCCTACCCCTTCTTCTCTTCGCGCTTCTTGAAGGGCACGCCCATCCTGCTCAGAAGATCGAGCCCCTCGTCGTCGGTCGCGGCGCTGGTGACGAACGTGATGTTCATCCCCCACGCCTTCGTCGCCTTCTCCACGTGCAGCTCGGAGAAGATGAGATGCTCCTTGAGGCCCAGGTTGAAGTTCCCGCGCCCGTCGAAGCCGCGCGGCTCGAGTCCCCGGAAGTCGCGGATGCGCGGGACCGCGGTCGACATCAGGCGGTCGAAGAACTCGTACATGCGGTCGCCCCGCAGGGTGACGCGCAGCCCGATGGGCATCCCTTCGCGCAGCTTGAAGTTCGAGATGGACTTCTTGGCGCGGCGGGTCTCCGGCAGTTGGCCCGTGATCAGCGCCAGGTCCTCCCGCGCGCTGTCGAGAGCCTGGATGTTGTCCCGGGCCTCGCTGACGCCGATGTTCACCACGATCTTCTGGAACCGCGGCACCTGCAGAGGATTGGTGAGACTGCGGGCGGCCATCACTTCGGGCACCACGCGCTCGAAATAGTGGGTCTTCAGCCGCGGGACCGCCGGGCTCTTCTCGACGAGACCGGTCCCCATGGGGGCCCGCTTCTCCTCGGGCTTGCCCTTGCCCTTGGCCTTATCCTTCACTACCGGCTTATCCTTCGGCTTTTCCTTCGTCTTGTCCGCGTTCGCCTTCGATTCACCCTTCGCCATATTGACCTCAGAGAATGACCTCGGAACACTTTCGGCACACCCGGACCTTCTCGCCCGTCGCCAGACGGTCGATCTTGGGCCGGATCGCAACCTCGCACTTCGGGCAGACCAGCATGAGCTTCGCCAGGTTGATCGGCATCTCCTTGTCGCGCCGCCCGCCGGGCTCGGCCTGCGTGGGCTTCACGTGCTTGGTGCACACGTTGATCTTGGACACCAGCGCCCGTCCCGTTTCGGGATAAACCTTGAGGATCTCCGCCTTCTTCCCCTTGTCCCGGCCCGAGATGACGAGGACCGTATCCTTCTTCTTGATCTTCGATTTCATGATGGATCCTCTAGATGACCTCGGGGGCCAAGGAGATTATCTTCGTGTAATCCCGTTCCCGGAGCTCCCGCGCCACCGGACCGAACACCCGCGTCCCCTTCGGCTCGCCCTTGTCGTCGATGAGGCAGACGGCGTTATCGTCGAACCGGATGGTGGAGCCGTCCTTGCGGCGGAAGGGGCAGCGCATCCGGATGATGACGGCGCGCACCTTGTCGCCCTTCTTCACCCCGCCGTGCGGGATCGCGTCCCGCACCGAGCAGATGATCACGTCGCCGATGGAAGCGTACCGCCGGCCCGTGCTGCCGAGCACCTTGAAGCACCGGATCTTCCGGGCGCCCGAGTTGTCCGCCACATCGAGTATGCTCCGCGGCTGGATCATCCCTGCGCCCCCTCGGTCACGTCCGAAGCGATCCGGACCCCGGCCTTGACGACCCGGACCAGGCGCCAGCGCTTCAACCGCGACAACGGCCGGGAGCCCATGATCTCGACGGTGTCGCCGGTGTGGGACTCGTTCTTCTCGTCGTGGACGTAGAATTTCACGCGCTTGCGGATCACTTTCTCGTAGCGCGCGTGCCGCGTCGACCGGATCACGCTGACCACCCGGGTCTTGGCCGCCTTGTCGGAGACCACCAGCCCCACGATGACGTGCCGGTCGTTGCGCGGCGCGGCCTTTTCGGAAGTCGAAACTGTAGCCATGGCTTACTCCTTGACCGCCCCTGCCTTCTCCCGGATCCACGTCTGCAGGCGCGCGATGTCGCGCCGGACCGTGCGCAGCTCCAGGGGGTTGCCCAGCGGCGTGACGCGGTGCTTGAACCGCAGCTTGAACCGCTTCTCCCGCAGCGTCCGCAGCTCCGCTTGGAGCTCGTCTACGGAGAGGTTCTTCTTCTTGTCCTTTTCCTTGATCTTCATACCTCGTCCCGTACGATGAACTTGGTCCGGATGGGGAGCTTGTAGGCCGCCCGCGAGAGGGCCTGCCGCGCGACCGCTTCCGTGACCCCTTCGATCTCGAACAGCACCCGCCCCGGTTTCACGACGGCGGCCCAGTACTCCGGAGCCCCCTTGCCCTTTCCCATGCGGGTCTCGGCGGGATGCTTGGTCACCGCTTTGTCCGGGAATATTCGGACCCAGAGCTTGCCGCCCTTGCGGACGTGCCGCATGATCGCCACGCGGCCGGCCTCGATCTGCCGGGCGGTGACCCACTTGGGCTCCAGCGCCTTCAGGCCGAATTCGCCGAAGGCGATCGACGTGCCCCGCTTGGCGTAGCCCTGCACCTTGGGGTGGGAGTGGGTCTTCCGGTACTTGACTCGTTTCGGCATCAGCATCGGATCACTCCTTCTCGCCTTCCGGCTTTCCTGCCGCGGGGACGTCCGCCCCGTCTCCCGTCAACTGCGCCAGGGCCGAAGCCGGAAGCTCCGGCATCTTCTCGGGCTTCTCGTCCCCGCGCCGCACCGCGGCCGGAGCCGGGGGCGCCGCGACGACCGCGACCGGGGCCGGGGCCGCCGCCTCGGGCGCCGGCATGGGCGCCAGCTGGCCCAGGGCCTCGGCTTCCTTCAGAAGCTCTTTCGGGCTCTTCGCGAAGTAGGTCTTCCGGAAGATCCAGACCTTGATCCCGATGAGCCCCATGTTGGTGTGGGCTTCGGTCAACCCGTAATCGATGTCCGCGCAGAAGGTGTGCAGCGGCACCCGGCCCTTGCGGGCCCACTCGCGCCGCGCGATCTCCGCTCCGCCCAGACGGCCCTTCACCTCGACCTTCACGCCCAAGGCGCCGGCCTGCATGGTCCGCTCCAGGGCCCGGCGGATGGCGCGCCGGTGCGCGATGCGGCGCTCGAGCTGCATGGCGATGGCTTCGCCGACCAGCCGCGCGTCGAGCTCGGGCTCCTTGATCTCCATGACGTTGATGAAGGTCTTGCGCTTGGTCAGCTTCTCGATCTCGTTGCGCACCGCCTCGATGTCGGCGCCGCGCTTGCCGATGACGACGCCGGGGCGCGCGGTGTGGATGTTGACCCGCAGATAGGTTCCCGCGCGCTCGATCCCCACCCAGCTCACGGCGGCCATGCGGAACCGCCGCCGGATCTCCTCGCGGATCTTATGGTCCTCTCCGATGAGCGACGGCATGTCGCGCAGGGAGAACCATTTTGATTCCCAGTCCTGGATGTAGCCCAGGCGGACCGACTTCGGATGTATCTTTTGCCCCATACTACGCTCCCTTTTTTCCGCGGCCCCTGGCGTTATGGACGCGCCAGGGACCGTGCAAGATGACGTTCTCCTTACGCACGGCCGGCGGACTCGTCGGACACCACCAGCGTCAGGTGACAGACCTTCCGCTTGAAAGTCATGGCCCGCCCCATGGGAGCCGGCTTGACCCGCTTCATCTGTCCCATCGGACCCTGGTCAGACCAGGCCCGGCGGACCCACATGCCCTTGGGCTCGATCTTGCGGCCGGCCTTCACTTGGAGGTTGGAGACCGCGGACTTCAGGGTCTTGACGACGACCTCGGTGGCCCGCCGCGGGATGACGGGGAGCAGGGACTGCGCCTTCTCCACCGACTTTCCCCGTATCTGCTCGAGGACCTGGTTGACTTTCCGGGCCCCGTATCTCTGAAAACGCGCTTTGGCGATGGCTTCCATGGTTGTATCCTGATTACTTCAGCGCCGTGGTTTCCTTCGTGTGGGAAGTGCCGTGGCCCCGGAAGAACCGCGTGAACGCGAATTCCCCGAGCTTGTGCCCGACCATCTGCTCCGAGATGTAGATGGGCAGGAACTTCCGGCCATTATGCACCTCGATGGTGTGACCGACGAATTCGGGCACGATGGTGCAGCGGCGGCACCAGACCTTGACGCGCTTCTTCTCGCCGGCCTCGTTCAGCTTCTGGATCTTCTTCAGAAGCGTCTGGTCGATGTAAGGCCCCTTCTTAGTGGATCTGCTCATGGATTCTCCTACCCGACCTTGCCCTTGCGCCGGTCCTGGACGATCATCCAGCCCCAGATCTTCTTCTTGTTGCGGGTCTTGAGACCCTTGGACAACTGGCCCCACGGGGAACAAGGGTGGTTGCCGCCCTTCGATTTGCCGCGGCCGCCCCCGAGAGGATGGTCCACGCAGTTCATGACCGTGCCCCGGACGGTGGGCTTCACGCCGAAGTGCCGCGTCCGGCCGGCCTTGCCGTAGACGATGGTGTCGTGCTCGATGTTGGAGACCTGCCCGATCGTGGCCATGCACTTGGCGGAGACCAGACGGATCTCGCCGGAAGGCAGCCGGACGTGGACGTAGCCCGCGTCCTTGCCCATGATCTGCGCCTGGCCCCCCGCCGAGCGCACCATCTGGGCGCCCTTGCCCGCGATGAGCTCGAGATTGTGGATGAACGTGCCGTCCGGGATGTTCGCCAGCGGCAGGGCGTTGCCCACCTCGATCTCGGCGGTGGGGCCCGACATCACGGCGGCCCCGACCTTCAGCCCCACGGGATGGAGGATGTAGCGCTTCTCCCCGTCCGCGTAGTGGATGAGCGCGATGTAGGCCGAGCGGTTCGGGTCGTACTCCACCGTAGCGACCTTCCCGGGGATCCCGGCCTTATCGCGCTTGAAGTCGATGAAGCGCAGGCTGCGCTTGTGGCCGCCGCCGATGTGCCGGACCATCACCCGCCCCGTGTTGTTGCGGCCGCCGCTCTTGCGCAGGCCCACGGTCAGGCTCTTGAGGGGCCGGTCGTGCGTCACCTCCGCGAAATCCGAAACGGTCATGTTTCGGCGCGACGGCGTATAGGGTCTGAACGATTTCACAGGCATAATCTCACTCTCCGAAAACGCGATCTCCCGGCGTCAGGCGGACTGCTCCATGAGGTCGATGGTCTCCCCGGACTTCAGGGTGACGAACGCCTTCTTCCAATCCGGGCGATACCCGGTGTTGCGCCCGAAGCGGCGGAACTTCCCGCCCACCCGCATGGTGCGCACGCGCGACACGTGCACCTTGAAGATGTGTTCGATGGCCCGCTTGATGTCGGTCTTCGTGGACCCCAGTTGGACCTCGAACACGTACTGGTTGTGCTTCTCCTTCAGACCGGTGCTGCGCTCGGTCATCACCGGCCGGACGACGTGGGCATAAGGATCGAATTCCGTCATCGTCATTCTCCTCGCAAAAGACGCATCAATTCCACTTCGGCCCCAGCTTCTCGAGGGCGCCGCGGGTGATGATCAGGTTGCGGCAGGCCAGCACCGCGTAGGCGTTCAAATGCGCGACCAGCATGATCTTCAGCCCCGGGATGTTGCGCGAGGCCCGGGCGAGGTTCGCGTTGGCCTGCTCGGCCACGATCAGGGACCGCGAGTCCGCCTTGAGCGCCTTCAGGACCCCCGCCACCTGCGACGTCTTCGCCCCGTCGATCGCCAGGCCGTCCACCACGCGCAGGCTGCCGTCCTGAGCGCGCGCGCTCAGCGCCTGCGCCAGAGCCAGCTTGGCCTTATGCCGGGGCAGCTCCAGTCGGTAGTCCCGCGTCCGCGGGCCGAACACCACCCCGCCCTTGCGCCAGATAGGAGAGCGGTTCGAGCCCGCGCGGGCCCGGCCCGTCCCTTTCTGCCGCCAGGGCTTGCGACCGCCGCCCGAGATCTCCCCCCGGGTCTTGGTGTGCGCGTTCCCCTGCCGCTGGTTGTTCAGGTAGATGGTCGAGACCTCATGCAGGTAATGCGGGCACGGCTTCAGCCCGAACACCTGGGCGGGAAGTTCGACCTTCCCGACCGACTCTCCCTTCAGATTCAGGACTTCGGTTTCCATGTCTATAGCCCCAACCTACTTGCTCTTCATCCCTTTGGCCTTCTGGGCCTTCAGGATCTCGCTCGCCTTCAGCTCCTTCTTGGTCGCCTGATGGACCCGGCGGCGCTTGCGGTTCTTGACCGTCTCACGGATGGTCACCAAACTGCCGTTCGCCCCGGGGACCGAGCCGTTCAGATAGATCAGGTTCTTCTCCGGAGCCACCTCGATGACCTCGATCTTCTGCACCGTCGTGGTCACGAAGCCCATGTGCCCGGCCATCCGCTGTCCCGGCAGCACGCGCCCGAGAGAGCGCCGCGCGGCCAGCGAACCCGGGGACCGCTCCTTGTCCGAGGACCCGTGGGAAGCCGGCATCCCGTGGAAGCCGTGCCGCTTCATCGCGCCCGCGAAACCCTTGCCTTTGGACCGGCTCTGCACGTCGACGTAGTCGCCCACGGCGAACCGGTCGGCAAGGTCAACGACCTGCCCCGCCGCGAAGCCCTTGGGATCGTCGAGGCGGAACTCCCGCACGTAGCGCATGGGCTTGATCCCGGCCTTCACGAACTGCCCCAGCTCCGGCTTCGTCGCGTTCTTCTCGCGGCGCGCTCCGTAGCCCAGGATGACGGCGCTGTAATGGTCCGGGCCGTCGGACTCCTTCACCCGCACCACGGGGCAAGGGCCGGCCGAAACGATGGTCACGGCCTTCAGTTCCCCGTCCTTGGTGAAGATCTGCGTCATCCCCATCTTCCGCCCCAGCAGCGCGCGGAAAGTCGTCGGGGCTTTCGCCGCCGCGGACTTCTCGGCGGCGGCTTCCGGCGCTCCTTCCTGCGGCGCTGCGGGCGTCTGGCCCTCGGCCTTCGATTCCTCTGTCATAAACCTTTCCTTCCTGTTATGGACTGCCCGGCCTAGAGCTTGATCTCCACATCCACCCCTGCGGGCAGATCGAGCTTCATCAGTTCGTCGACGGTCCGCGACGTGGGGCTGCGCAGCTCGATGAGCCGCTTATGTATCCGCATCTCGAACTGCTCCCGCGACTTCTTATCCACGTGCGGGGAGCGCAGGACCGTGTACTTCTTGATGTGGGTGGGCAGGAGCACCGGGCCCGAGATGACCGCCCCCGTGCGCCGCGCCGTGTCCACGATCTTGCCGACGCTCGCGTCCAGTATGCGGTGGTCGCAGGCGCGCAGCCGGATCCGGATTCGCTGACTCGGATTGATCGCATTCTCTTCAGCCATGGTCACTCCAGGATCGAGCCGACGACTCCGGCGCCTACGGTGTGGCCGCCCTCGCGGATCGCGAAACGCACGCCCTTCTCCATCGCGATCGGCGTGATCAG